>CAVJLK010000005.1:0-47159 GCA_963650175.1 Ruminococcus sp. CAG:579
GCATCCCGCCCGGCCCTTCCAGTTCACGTTCATCGCCATGCTGTCGTTCAGGTTCGTCCGCGAGGGGCAGCCCGTGATCTCCGTGGATACCAAGAAGAAGGAGCTCGTCGGCAACTACGCGAACAACGGCTCCGAATACCGTCCGAAACACTGTCCCAGACTCGTGAACGGCCACGACTTCGAGGGCGAAGGGGGCAAGGTGGCACCGTACGGGATCTACGACATCGACGCGAACGAGGGGTTCGTCAACGTGGGCATAAGCGGCGATACGGCGGAATTCGCGGTCAACAGCATAATGCAGTGGTGGGTTTCGATGGGGAGCCAGAGGTATCCGGACGCGAAGCGCATCATGATCACCGCGGACGGAGGGGGGAGCAATGGCAGCAGGAACAGGCTGTGGAAGAGGGAGCTCCAGAGGTTCGCCGACGAGACGGGATTGGAGGTCTACGTGAGCCACTTCCCGCCCGGAACGTCCAAATGGAACAAGATCGAGCACAGGATGTTCTCGTTCATCAGCAAGAATTGGAGAGGAAGGCCGTTGGAGGACATGGCGACCATCGTCAGCCTCATCGGCGCGACCACCACCAAGGCGGGATTGAAGGTGTCGTGCTGCCCGGATTACCGCACCTACGAGAAGGGCATCAAGGTAACCGACGAGGAGATGGCGGGCATCGAGCTGACCCGCACCCGCTATCACGGCGAATGGAATTACATGATCCGTCCGCACGCGCGTCCGACGGATGGTGAGGAGAGACCTTGATTTCAGGGCGATCTCTTGACGATCATTTCTTAGTCGAGCCTAACCCTGGTGCTGTTCTCGACGGCCGACTTCAGATCGTCGAGGTCCTTCTCATTGGACGATCCCCACGAAGGGTAAGTCCCGAGTCCTCTATGACCTCCGACAGGGGCCCGATGCCTCTTTCGAGGTAGAACTCCACGCTCGTTTCTCCGAACATGAAGGCCTTGTCGTGCTCCTCATATAAGCCATGTCGCCGCGGAATCAAGTATTACCTGTCCTGGACCTCCTCCACCCTTCCTTCGAGCTCCAGGTAGATCTCCTTCATCCTCTCCAGCGTCTCGGGCTTCGCGTCCCACATCCCCCTGTCCACGGCCTCGAACAGCCGGTCCATCATGTCCATCATGGCGTGGGGGTTCTCGTCCTCCATCCATTCCCTGGTGTCGTCGTCGAACAGGTACGTCTCCGTGAGCTTCTCGTACACCCAGTCGTCCACGATGTCGGACGTGGCATCCCATCCGAACGTGTACTCCGTCAGGTTGGCGATCTCCGCCACACCGCGGTAGCCGTGCCTCTTCAGGCCGTCGATGAACTTCGGGTTCAGGATCTTGCTCCGGTAGACGAACTGCAGCTCCTCCTTGGTGTCCCTGACCCTCACCCTGTCCGGGTCGGACCCGTCGCCCATGAACGACATGGCCTCCCCCTTCCCGTAGGCGCGGACGAAGGAGTTCATCCCTCCCAGGTACCCGTACACGTCGTCGATGTCCAGCAGGTCGATCTCCCTGTCCGGCATGTTCTTCACCGTGGCTTTGACGTTCGAGAACCTCCTGACGAACTCGTCCTTCATGCACTCGCCGCCCATCCCCCTGCCGTAGGCGTAGCTGCCCCAGGCGGTGTAGATGTCCGCCAGGTCCTGGACGGTCTTCCAGTCGCTGGTCTCGATCGCATGGTTCACGCCCGGGCCGTAGGCCCCCGGCGGGCATCCGAACACCCTGACCGATGCCCTCCTCCTCGCCTCGTCGACGGTCAGGCCCTTCTCCATGCCTTCGACGATGTCTTTCCTGAGGTTCGCCGCCAGGATGTTGTCGTCATCCGACTCGTCCAGACCGGCCACGAGCTTCACTGCGTCGTCTATCAGGTCGATGAGGTTCGGGAACGCGTCCCTGAACAGCCCCGTGATCCTGACGGTCACGTCAATCCTCGGCCTTCCGAGCTCCTTCAGGGGCACGGGTTCCAGGCCGACCACCTGTCCTCCGTTGGAGGACCAGACGGGGCGGACGCCCATGAGCCACAGGATGTAGGCGACGTCGTCGCCGTTGGTCTTCATGGTGTCCGTGGCCCAGATGATGAACCCGACCTCGGTCGGGTAGCTCCCCTTGGATTCGGTGTACTTGGATACCATCTGATCGGCCATGCGGACCCCTATTTGCCAGGCCGCCCTGGTGGGGACGATGTCCGGATCGATGCCGTAGTAGTTGCGCCCCATCGGCAGGATGTGGGCGTTCCCCCTGGTCGGGGCGCCCGACGGTCCCGGCAGGACGTAGCGCCCGTCGCAGGCGTGCATCATGTTCCCCATCTCGTCGGTCATCCTGGCGAGGTTCGGGACCAGGGTGTCGCAGATCCATGCGACGACCGTGCGCAATTGCTCGCCTTCGATCCCGTCGAGGCATTCCTCCTTGCGGTATCCGAGCGAGTGCAACTGGTCGATGAGCCCCATCGTCTCCGCATCGATCCGGTCGAGCAGGACGCTGTTCAGCTCCCCGTCCGTGGTTCCCGCCTTATCATCTACTATGGATTCGAGATCGAATCCCATCGACTCCGCCACGGACGCCCTCAGCGACGGGATGTCGCCGTTGCGCAGTCTGGAGAGGGAGTACACGTCCTCCTTCAGCAGGTCGCCCTCCGGCGCTTTCCCGAACACGTGCAGGCCGTCGCGGATGATCGCGTCCTTCAGGTCGGTGATGTAGTCGTGTATGCGTCCGAGCTCCTTCTCGAAGTCCTCAGGGGAGACGTCCTCCGGGATGCCGAGCTCCTTCAGGAGCTCCGCTTTCTTCGAAGCCTCCAGCACCTCCTCGACCATCGCCCTCCTCTGCTCGCCCTTGGCGGCGGTGTTCTTGAACACCTCCTGCAACGGTCCGTCTATCGATTCCAGCTCGTCGTAGGTCCCGGCGCGGGCCATGGTAGGGCACATGTGCCCTATCAGGACGGCCTCGGAACGGCGCTTGCACTGGATCCCCTCGCCGGGATCGTCGATCACGTACGGGTAGATGTTCGGGATGCTGTCGAGGACGAGGTCCGGGAAGCACTTCCCGGAGAGCCCGACGCTTCTGCCGGGGAGCCATTCCAGGGTCCCGTGGGTCCCGACGTGGATGACCGCGTTGGTCTTGAAATCGTATTTGAGCCACCTGTAGAACGCCAGGTACTGGTGGGGCATGGGGACCACCGGGTCGTGGTACACCGCCTCCATCTGGTCCGCCCAGGACCTGAGCGGCTGGAACCCGATGTAGATGTTGCCGTTGACGATCCCGGGGACGATGAACCTGCCGTCCTGGACGGACACCTTCCCTGGAGGCTCGCCCCAGCTCGCCTCCATGCGTCTCCTGTTGAATCCGGACAGCTTCCCGTACTCCGGCAGGTACTCGGACATCGGGACCATGTCGACGGCCTTCTCGCGGACCCTCTCCTCCGACGACCATTCGATGTCGTTGGTGATGTTGTCCAGGATCTCGTCGATGAGCTCCCTGGAGGTCTCCGGAACGTGGTCCACCGTGTATCCGAGGTCCCGGTACCTCTCCAGCATGTCCCTGACGCTCTGGATGGTATCCAGACCTGCGGCTCCTCCGATCCTCCCGGATTCCGGCCTGGACTGGTACATCAGGATGGCTATCCTCCTGTCCTTCGCCGGCGTGCGTTTGAGTTCGACCCATCTGCGGATCGTCTCGGAGAGATGCCTCACCCTGTCGGGTATCGGGGTGTACATCTTCGGCGCCCCGCGCCCCTGCTCGTTGCTGGCGAACGGGACGGTGATGATCTGCCCGTCGACCTCGGGCCAGATGACGCTCATGGAGAAATCGGACTTCGAGATCCCCTCGGCGCTCTCCTCGTAGTCGGCGAAATGGGTGGCCACGGTCATGGCCTGGAACACCGGCACGTCGGTCAGCGTGTGGAAGTAGTTCTGCTCGTCCGGCGTGTACACGCCGGTGCAGTCGCGGGAGTTGTTCAGCTGGGAGAACGGGGTGGCGAGGATTATCGCGTCGACCCTGCACCTCTCCCTGTCCATGCAGTACTTCCTGACTACCCTGATGGAGCCCTCCTCCCCCTCGGTGCGGGACGTGGTGTTCCCGAAGAACGCCGGGATGACATTCATCCCCTGGGACTCCAGCTCCCCGATGAACATGTCGATGTGCTCCAGGTTGCCGTAGATCCAGAGATTCGCCGTGAAGAGCAGGGCGACGGTGGGCTTCGAGGGGTCGAGGCGCTCCAGGTAGTCTTCCAAAGAGATGTCCCTGGGACAGCCGGGATGGTAGATGCCGTCGGAGGGCTGCTCCTGCACCTCCGGGATCTCCCCTTCGCCGGTGAGCATCCTGTGCAGCCACATGACGATGGCCATGTCGTTCTCCCGCCCGCGTCCGCGGACGTACTCGCGGAGGCGCATGTACTCCTGGTCGGTGCCTTTGAACAGGTCGCGGTACATCAGCGAGACGTCCAGGTTCCCCGAGTAGATGTGCACGTACCCCCGGCACTCCTTCAGGACCTTCTCCCACTGCTCGAAACGGCGCATCCTCGTGGGGTCGGCCATGACCCTGACGAGGATCAGATCCGCCTCCCCGGATCTCTTGACGAGCTCGTGGTAGAGCAGGGGGTCCCCGTCGATCTCCCCGTCGTTGGCGCAGAACAGGTCGAGGTCCCAGCCGTTCTCCCTGCAGACCTCTTCGGCGGGGGCGCGGAACGTGGACGAGTCGACGCTCTGGATTGTGACGTAGACGATTCTCAGGGGCATGTCGGACGTATCGTCCAGGTCCTATTTCAAGAGGGAGTGGAAGAATCTTCAAACCCGAAAATGAGTAACTCATTTATCCGAAATCGGATAAATCGTCTTTCCGAAAACGGATAACTCATTTATCCGAAATCGGAAAGATTAAGATTCCTTGAGCCTTTAAGGTACTATGGTCCTGACCCCTGAAGGATACTTGAAGCGCTATATGGACGACCGCATATCCAAAGCGTTGAAAATATGCGGAGCAGTCAGCATCAAGGGGCCAAAAGGTTGTGGAAAGACTTGGACAGCAAAGAATCACGCTAACAGTGCTTTATTGTTGGACGATCCGGATAGTGATTACAAAGCCCGCAGATTTGCCAGAGAAAGTCCCAACGAGGCATTGATTGGCGATGAGCCCAGATTGATCGATGAGTGGCAAACCGCACCTGCGATATGGGATGCAACCCGCCGTTTAGTCGATCAGGGAAAGAAGAAGGGTAGAATCATATTATGCGGGTCGTCCACCCCCAATGTAGAAGCGGAGGCGGAGCTCCATACAGGATTCGCTAGGATATGTCCATACAAGATGCGTACCATGTCTCTCTACGAATCTGGGGATTCGGATGGTGCCGTGTCTCTTTCGGCTATGTTTTCATCCGAAGAGGTTAACACACCCTGGAAGGACATCGATGTTAGATCCATCATAGGGTTGATT
This sequence comes from Ruminococcus sp. CAG:579, assembly GCA_963650175.1. Lineage (GTDB taxonomy): Archaea > Thermoplasmatota > Thermoplasmata > Methanomassiliicoccales > Methanomethylophilaceae > Methanoprimaticola. The sequence goes on from CAVJLK010000005.1 coordinate 5,431, forward strand.
GTCAGAGGTGGATGGCCCGAAACCTTGGGGATGGATGTGGACGATGCCGCGGAATTCAACAATATTCTGATGAGGACACTCATCGAAACGGATATTCCGCGCATAGACATAAAAGCGAATCCAAGGATAACCACAATGTTGTTGAGGTCGCTAGCTCGTAACGAAAGCACCCTTGCCAACGATAAGACTATTCGTACTGATATGAAGGTGAATGAAGATGATGAGATTGTCGCTCAGAGCACCTATGTGAAGTATCGCGGTTATCTGGATAGACTATACATCTTGGAGGATCAGCCAGCCTTCAATCCGAATCTCAGATCTCCGGTCCGTGTGGGGAAGATGCCGAAAAGACATCTGACTGACCCCTCTTTGGCAGTTGCTGCACTGAGAGCGTCTCCTGAGATGCTGTCGAATGATCATCGTACCTTGGGATTTCTGTTCGAGGCATTATGCGAGAGAGATCTGCAAATTTATGCCGAATCTTTAGGTGGGACCCTCGGTCATTACCGGGATGGGGATGGCAGGGAGATCGATGCTATCGTGGAGTTACCAGATGGTAGATGGGGTGCTTTCGAAATTAAGTTGACTCGGGCCGGGATAGAGGATGGTGCGGAGAATCTAATCAAGATTCGCAATTACATCAAGAAGAAGGGCGGTCGTGTTCCGTCGGTCTTGTGCGTGATATGCGGAACCGCCGAGACAGCGAAGCTTCGTCCGGATGGCGTGTACGTCGTTCCGATAACCAGGCTGAAGGCCTGATCGGAGAACGATTCCCGAGATAACCGCTAGAGTCAGTACACCGATGATGATCGCAGTCGGCCTGAGCGCTTTCTTCGTTACCCATGACATGATTTAGGAATTCCTAAATATAGATAAAAACCCTTCCCGACCATCTGACCGTCTCATGGGTCCATCGAGCTTAATCCGCCTGATTATATCGGATAAGTTGGATGCACCATCCAATTTCAGGTTGATACTCATGGATAAACTGCTGTTCCCGTTCGTTTCCATCGTCGGCCAGGACGAGATGAAGAGGGCTCTGCTCCTCAACATCGTCGATCCCGGCATCGGAGGCGCTCTGATCAAAGGGGAGAAGGGCACCGCCAAATCCACCACCGTCCGTTCCCTGGCGCAGATCCTGCCCCCGGCGGACGCCGTGGTCGGATGCCCCTTCAACTGCGACCCGTCCCGCCCGGACAGGCTCTGCCCCTACTGCGCGGAGAGGTACGCGAAGGACGGCAAGCTGGAGCACTCGGAGAGGCCCATGCGCGTCGTGGAGCTCCCGCTGAGCGCCACCGAGGACCGCGTGTCGGGGACCCTCGACATCGAGCACGTCCTCAAGACCGGGGAGAAGAGGTTCGAGCCCGGGGTCCTGGCTCAGGCCAACGGCAACCTGCTCTACGTGGACGAGGTCAACCTCCTGGACGACCACATCGTCGACCTGCTGCTGGATTCCGCGGCCATGGGCGTCAACTACGTCGAGAGGGAGGGCGTCTCCTTCTCCCACCCGTCGAGGTTCGTCCTCGTCGGTACGATGAACCCCGAGGAGGGGGAACTCAGACCGCAGCTCCTGGACAGGTTCGGCCTGTCCGTGGAGGTCAGGGGCGACCGCGACACCGCCAAGAGGATGGAGGTCGTCCGCAGGAGGATGGCCTTCGACGACGACCCGAACGGATACACGGAGGGCGTCAAGGCGGAGACGGACGCCATGAGGGACCGCATAATCAACGCCAGGAGGCTCCTTCCCAAGGTCTCCGTGGACGATTCCGTTCTCGCGGCCGTCGTATCGGTCACGACGCACTTCGGCGTCGACGGCCACAGGGCGGACATAACGATGATGAAGGCCGCCAAGGCCAACGCCGCGCTGGAGGGACGCCAGTCCGTGACCAAGGACGACATCCGCGCGGTGGCGAACCTCGTTCTGTCCCACCGCATGAGGAGGCGCCCGTTCGAGGAGGAGGCCTTCGACACCGAGGAGCTCGAGAGATGCCTGCAGGAGATCTGAGTTTCCCGTTCTCCGCCGTGTACGGGATGGACGACGCCAAGAGGGCGATCCTCTGCGCGTCGGTCAACCCGTCCATACGCACGGTGCTGATCCGCGGGGGCCCGGGGTCCGCGAAGACCGTCCTGGCGAGGGCCGCCGGCGGTCTGACCGGCAAACGGGTGGTCAACGTCCCGCTGAACGTCACCGAGGAGATGCTCTTCGGCGGCATGGACGCCGAGGCCACGATGCGGGAAGGCCGTCCTGTCATGCAGAAGGGCGTGCTGGCGCAGGCCGACGGGAACATCCTGTACGTGGACGACGTCAATCTCCTGGACCAGAGGGTGCTGGCTTCGCTGCTGGATTGCGTGGCGAGCGGGCGCGTGGTCGTGGAGAGGGAGGGGGTGTCGGGCGAGTACCCGTGCGACACGCTGATGATCGCCACCATGAATCCGGAGGATTCGGACATCAGCTCCCATCTTCTGGACCGTTTCGACCTGTGCGCGTATTCGGACTTCCCCAACGACGACGCCCGCGGGAGGGAGGAGGTGCTCCGCAGGAACGCGGAGTTCGTCTCCGACCCGTCGCATTTCGTATCGATGTACAGGGAGGACGAGGAGAAGCTCAGGTCCGATCTGGACCGCGCCGTCAGGATCCTCCCGCTGGTCACCATCTCGGACGATCTGCTGGGGGTTGCCGTCGAGTTGTCCGCCAAGGTCTGCGCGGACGGGTTCCGCGGGGACATCGCCATGGCGGAGACCGCCTCCGCCCTCGCCGCCCTCAACGGGAGGGACGAGGTGATGAGGAAGGACGTCGAGGAGGCCGCGATGATCTGCCTGGCCCATCGCCGCAACTACTCCCAGCCCCCGCCTCCGCCGGAGCCTCCGGAACCGCCCGAGCAGGACGACGACCAGGACGATCGGGACCAGGACCAGGACCAGCAGGATCAGAACGAGACGCCGCCGGAGCCCCCCGAGCGGGACCAGCAGGAGCCCGACGAGAAGGACGACAAGGACGTCCCGCCTCCCCCCGAGGACCTGCAGGACATGCTGGAGGAGATGATGTTCGAGATCGGGGAGCAGTTCCGCGTGATCGACTACCTCCAGGACGGCAGGCGCATAATCCGCACCACCTCCAGTCGCAAGGGGCGCAGGGCAATGGCCGAGAGCAACGACTCCTCCGGCCGCTACGCCCGCTCCAGGATCCCGGGGGGTCGCGTTTCGGACGTGGCGTTCGACGCCACCGTGCGCGCCGCGGCGCCGTATCAGAAGGGCAGGGACCACGCCGGTCTCGCCGTATCCATAGAGAAGCAGGACATCCGCCGCAAGGTCAGGGAGAGGAGGTCCGGATGCACCATCCTGTTCCTGGTGGACGCCAGCGGTTCGCTGGGGGTCCGCAGGAGGATGGCCGCCGTGAAGGGCGCCGTCCTCTCGATGCTCAGGGACAGCTACGTCAAGAGGGACCGGATAGGGCTGATGGCGTTCAGGCGCGATTCCGCCGAACTGATCCTCCCGCCGACCAGGTCCGTGGAGTACAGCTACAGGAAGCTGGAGGAGCTGCCGACCGGCGGGAAGACCCCCCTGGGGCAGGCTCTGGTCACGGTGGGCGACTTCATGACCTCGTACTCGAGGAGCCATCCCGGGGAATCCTGCTACATAGTGCTGATAACCGACGGGAGGGCCAACGTCCCCCTGAAGGAGGGTTCGGACGCCAACGACGAGGCCAGGGAGCTCGCGAAGGACCTGGCGATACCGCAGGTCAGATGGATAGTGGTGGACGCCAGCACCGGCTACATCCGCTTCGACAACGCGGAGCGCCTCGCGGCCGAGCTGGACGGCACCTACTTCCGCCTGGAGGACCTGAACGCCGACCGGCTGGCCGAATCGGTCAGGTCCGTCATCGGTTGATCGCAGGACGGAACCCGCGCGGGACAGGACCGTCTCGGTCACCTTGACGGTCCTCCCGCACTTCGCGGCTGCGTCCTGCACTATGCGCGTGAGCGCGCTGCAGCAGGGCACCTCCATCCTGATCACGATAGCTTCGTCTATCGGGTTGTTCCTCAGGATCTCCAGCACCTTGTCGAAGCGGGCGCGGTCGTCCAGCTTGGGGCATCCGATTATCACGGGCTTCCCGGCGATCATCCTTTTCTTGAAATCGTCCATGACGAACGCCGTGCAGTCCGCTGCGAACACGACTGTTCCCTTGTACCTCTCCGACACCGGGGGCACCAGGGCCAACTGGATCGGCCACTGGGGCCCGTCCGGGCCCATGGGTGCGCTCCCGGGGCAGGCCATCGTGTAGATGTGCCCGTGCTCCTGAGCGGGCTTGCGCTCGACGAAGGAGATCGCACCCTGCGGGCACGCGGGCAGGCAGTCGCCCAGTCCGTCGCAGTAGTCCGGCTTGACGAGCTTCGCCTTCCCGTCCACTATGGCGAGGGCGCCCTCGTGGCACGCCTTCACGCAGAGTCCGCAGCCGTCGCACTTGCTTTCGTCGATTACGAGATCCTTTCCCGACATGAGTCGGGACAAGCCGTGGAGCCGTATATCCTCGTCGGTACCTCTCGATCTTCTCGAACATCTCATCCAGCATGCGCATCGCGCCCTTGGCGCCGAGGAACGGCCTCCCGACGAACCGCATCCTGTGCAGGGACGCGGGCTGCACGTCGATCCCCACGGAGCAGATCCCGTTGTTCTCCATCAGGGCGGCGGTCTGACCGCAGGCGAAGAACACGTCGCACCTCTTCGGCGTGAGCCCCTCCACGAGGGCGTCCTCGCAGCGTATCGATGCGAGGAACTCCCTGAACGATCCCAGGTAGTCCTCGTCCCACCACGGCCTGATCGCGATCTCCTCCGGGAACATGGCGAGGTAGCCGTGCAGCCACTTCGCCAGCGGGAGAGCCGCAGAGAAGTCCGTGTCCATAGTGTACGTGGCGCATCTCAGCGCCAACCCCCTGCCCATGGCGCTCCTCAGTATGCGGGACGCTCTGTCGGAGGTCCTCCGGAGCATCTCCAGCGCCGGTGCCGGATCGACGCCGGCGGCCTCCGCCAGACCCTCGATCCATCTCCCCGTGTCCTCGAACCCCACGGGCACCGGCAGGACGGACGTCGGAACACCGAGACGCGAGTAGGCCTCGGCGGTGCGGACGCAGAACTCCGGCAGGACGGTGACGTTGACCTCCGCGTCCGTCGATCCCTTCAGCTCCTCTACGGAGCATCCGGCACCGGGGAAAGCGACTTCCAGCCCCATCGCCTCCGCGTATCCGCGGAGCTCGGACACGGTGTCCTCCCATCCGTCCAGGATGATCGGGATTCCGAGGACGTTCACCCTCCCCTTCTTCTTCTCCGAATGCCCGCAGACCGCATGCACGATCCCGGCGACGGACGCGTCGTATCCGACGTGCCCCGGCTCGGACATGAGGTTCTCCTCCAGGATCACCACCGTTCCATCGAATCCGGAGCGGTAGGCGGCGCCGTTCAGGTCGTCGCCGATCAGGGACGTGCCCGGGGACTGCACCACCACTGCGACATCCGCATCGTCGATGCCGGACAGCAGGTCGGTGAGCTTGTAGTCGGCGCCGTTGATGTAGTCCTCCTCGTCCAGGTACGTGCAGGGTATCCTGGGATGGGTGAAGTAGAACGGCCCCTCGCGTATCTCGTAGTCGCGGGTAACGAGGTCCGCGGCCAGTGCGCTCACGGATCCTCTGCACCCTCCCGGTCCGTGCAGGACCGCCCTGCACCCTTCCATGCTCTCGGCCCCGAGCATCGCGCCCCAGAAGCCGTCTATCGCCAGCGAGCGCATCATCTCCATGCCTCCATGTACGGGGCGTCCATCGCCCTTCCGAGCCGTTCCGCCCAGTCGATTATCCCGTCCAGCCCCGGATGCGGGATGGAGATCCTCCAGTACCTGGTCCTGAGGCCCAGGTCGGCCTGGCTGTCGGACATGACGATGTCCGGGCGGAGCTCCTCCGCATCCCTCTGCAGCGTCTCGGAGAAGTACGGCTGCTTGTCGTCGCAGGCGCTCTGGCCCATCAGCCACCTGTTGAACGTGGACTGCCTCTCGCGGAGGATCACGATGCCCAGGTCGTCCAGGGTCTCGTGCAGCCACGAGTAGTCGGAGGACGGCCTGGTGACCAGGACCACGGTCTTCCCCTCGGTCTTCCTCCTGACGCGGGCGATGCGCTCCTCGTACTCCTTCCTGAATCTCATCTTCGCTTCCGAGACGTCGCGCCCCGTCAGTTCCGACACTTCGTCGAGCCAGGCGTCTATGCCGTCCATGCTCTTCGGAAGGGAATGCTCCATCAGGGTGACGCCGAGGCGCCGGCAGGCCTCCTCGCAGGTCAGGCGGTTCGTCCTCTCGTCGTAGCTGCGGACGGCGAACTTCGCCCTCCCCATTCTTCTGACGTCCTCGAGGGTGCAGTCGCCGGGGTACCTGGTGTTTATCTCGAATCCGGCGGCTTCGATCAGCTCCTCCACGGAATCGTCGAGGTACGCCATGTGGTCCGTCCCGGAGCGGTAGTCGCCCATGATGTTGATCAGACCGGGGTCCTTCTCCGGGAAATCGTCGGAGAGTGCGACGATCCTGTTCACCATGGCCTGGATCCCCTGGGAGGCGCCTCCGGCGCCTATGCCGTCCACCGGGACGGGGATCACCTCGATCCCCAGCTCATCGGACATCTCGGCGCAGACGTCGGCCGTCCCGTCCCCTATGATCCCGGGGACGCACATCGACACGACGAAGATGCACCTCTCGCCCTCGGACGCCTTGAGACGTATGAGGTCCCTGAGCTTCCCCGTTCCTCCGAACACGGATGCGGAATCGTCCAGGTCGGTGCAGGACACCAGGTTCCAGACGCTCTCCCCGTCCCGATGCAGATCCCTGTGGTAGGTGCCGGCGTCGCCGTGGCAGGTCATCATGTACGCGCAGCTCGTCGGGCCGTGGATGATCACGTGGATCCCGCGGACGCACCTGGCGTACGCCACAGCGCCCATCCCGGCGCAGGTCTTGAGGGACCAGCAGTCGTTCACCGGGTTTCGAATCCTGCGGTACTCCAGGGACTGCCCTCCGGTCAGCGGGATGCCCTTGGCGACCATGTCCATGGCGTCCTCGCTGAGAGGATGGGGGTACCTCAGCATCTCGGGATTGGCGGATCTGCGGAGGATGTCCTCGGCGACGGCCCTCAGGGCCTTCGCGGCCTCGGAGTCCGGATTCCGCTCGGAGACTGTCATCCCTTCCGCTTCGGCATCAGCGAACGCGCGGTCGCGGGGGATGACCGAAACTATCGGGAGGCCGACGCCGTCGGCGAAGTTCCTCACGTACTCCTCTTCGTTGTCCATCCCGCGGCGGTTCAGTATGATCCCGCCCACGCGGGGGCGGCCGTCGTCGTAGTTCAGCAGGCCCTTGAGGATGTTATTGGCCGCGTACAGTGACATGAACTCCCCGGACGTGACGATGTAGACCGCATCGGCGTACCCCTTCCTGAGGGGGACGGCGAACCCCCCGCAGACCACGTCGCCCAGGACGTCGTAGATCCTGAAATCCGCCTCGGAATCGCCGAGTCCGGCGGTGTCCAGGAAGTCGAACATGGTGAGGATCCCGCGTCCGGCGCAGCCGACTCCGGGTTCGGGACCGCCGGCCTCGATGCAGCGGACGCCGGCGGAGCCCTCGAAGACCACGTCGTCCAGCTTGCGGTCCTCCTTGGGCGTGGAGCGCAGGTAGTCGAGCACGGTGCCCTGGGTGCGCCCCTTCAGGAGGAGTCTGGTGGAGTCGTGCTTCGGGTCGCAGCCGATCTGGACGACATGCTTCCCCATGGACGAGAGGAGGTAGGATACGTTGGCGGTGACCGTGGATTTGCCGATCCCGCCCTTTCCGTAGACGGCAATTTGGAACATTGATTGGACGTATCATCCAACTGGTATATCATGATGCGAGAGGGGATGATGGACGGTCCTGCCGTCGAGTCTTCGAAGATGGATATGTTCGACGATGTGTTCGCATTCGGATGTTGGAACAGCATCTCAAGTCGGAACATCTGACCAACCTGCGTTCGACGCAATCATTTTATCGTGACTTGGAGTTGGTTCTATTATCCAGCAGTGAGTTCGATGGACATTCAGATTAAAGATGTGACCTTCAGCTACAAGGGCTGCGAAGACAGTCCCGTACTGCAAGGGGTCACCGTGGACATCAGGGAACCGCAGGTCGTTTCCATTCTGGGACCCAACGGCGTGGGGAAATCGACGTTGATCCATTGCATCAACAAGATCCTGGAGCCGACTGGGGGCTGCGTTTTCCTCAACGGTATCGATGTCTCCGAATATTCGCTGAAGGAGATGGCCAAGCACACGGGCTATGTGCCCTGCACGTCATCGGACACCTTCCCCCTGACCGTCGTGGACACGGTTCTACTGGGTCGTCATCCGCATATGAAATGGAAGACGACCGACGAGGACCTCGAAATCGTCTACCAGGTTCTGGAGAAATTGGAGATGCAGGACCTGGCGATGCGTTATTTCAACGAACTGTCGGCCGGGCAGCATCAGAAGGTGATGTTGGCGCGCGGACTGGTGCAGAAACCCGAGATATTGCTTTTGGACGAACCCACTTCGAACCTGGACATCAAGCATCAGCTGGGGATAACCCGTACGCTGAGGGAGCTGTCCCGCGAGGAAGGGATCCTGGTCATCATGATCAGTCACGATCTGAACATCGCCGCACGCTATTCCGACAATGTCATCCTCATGCATGAGGGGAAGATATTCGCCGCAGGGAGTCCAGAGGATGTGCTCACGGTAGAGAGCATCCGGACCGTCTACGGGGTGGACAGCAGGATCATAGACGACGGCGGGAGGCCGTACATCATCCTGGAGGACCGTCTGTTCAAGGACGATCCCCGTCCGGAGGATTCGGTCTGCTCCGTCGATCTCGGACAGGCGGATGTTCAGCGAGACGAACGGTGATAAAATGGACAAGAAAGGAATTATCGCAATTCTCGTTGTCGTGGTTCTCCTTGTTGCGGCCGTCTCAGCCTACGTCGTCATCAACAAAGACTCCAAGGACAACGGGGAGCCCACAGTTCTCGACAAGGCCGAGCTGAAGGTCTTCGGGAACATCAACGGCGACGGGTACATCGACGATCGCGACGTCGCGATCCTCGAGGACCTCGTGAAGGATGGGAAGACCGCTGCCGAGTACCCTCTCGCGGATGCCAACCAGGACGGGAAACTCGACTCCGCCGATGTGGACCTCATCAGGGCTGTATCCAAGGGAGAGTCCGCCACAATCTGGCACATCAACTACCACGACACCGATGCAGATGGAGTCATGGACACGGAGATCGTTTCCACCAAGTTCCCCATCAAGTCGACCATCGCCACGGGATCCACGAACACCTTCCTGCTGTTCGCCATGCTCGGAATTAATGACGAGCTCAAGGGTGCCAGCTATTACAGCGCCGATAAGGCCCTTTTCGGAGACACGTATCTCGACACGACCAAGGTGGAGAGGCTCGGAACGAGCAGTACTTCGATCGCTTTCGAGGACGGGAAGGTCGGTTCTTCCGACATCATCGCCAAGGAAGGCGTGACTGCCCTCATCTCCGATTGGAACAGGACTTACATCAAGAATGAGGCTGATTTCGAGAAGGCAGGTATCGATGTGGTCCGCGTTGCGGCTGCATCCGTCAACCCCGCTGTCATGAAGCACTCTGCGCTTCTCCTGGGACTGCTTTTCCAGAAGGTCGACCGTGCCAACGAGTACGTCGAACTCTCTCAGAAGGTGTTCGATTACGTGAATGATTCCATCAAAGGAGTCGATCAGAAACTGGCTCTCGCTTCGAGCGGTGACGGGAACATATCTTGTGAGAGTTCCGATTACACTGAAGCCGTTGTACTCGCCGGAGGGAAGTTCGCACTGGATGGCAAGGTGGACTTCGGTGGAAGCACCAGCATCAAGATAGCGAGCCACCCCGAGGTGTATCAGTACAAGATCGATGTCCTGGTCCATTTGAGGACCGGCCTCTCATACGGTCAGACTGCCGAGTCCAATGCTGAGGCTTGGTCCACATACACGACGCCTTTCGCCGATGCGCCCAGCACGATGAAGCAGTATGTCGTTTCCGGAACAGTCCCTGTCTGTCTCAGGGTCGCATATGCCGCAGTGGCGCTCAATCCCGACCTCGTCAGCCTGGACACGGTCAATGACTTCCACGAGCGGTTCTTCGACAAGTTCTTCGAGGGGAAGGATTTCGATTTCGATTCGATGAAGTTCTTCCTATCCGCCGAGGACATGAACTGAAACCTTTTAGCCGGGGTTTCCCCGGCTTTTATCGATTGACGGGCACACGGCGAGAATATGACGGAAGGAACATTCAGGGAGGATTATCGCAGGCTCACAGTCCTGAAGATGGGTGTGATTGCTTTCTTCCTGGCGCTGGCCGTTCTCCTATTCTTCGTATCTCTCACCGTCGGCACTCGCGATTTATCCATCAGCGAGGTCTATTCGTTATTCTTCGATCATCTATCCGGGGTCGTCTACGACAAGACCGACCAGTATCAGATGTGGTACGATGACAACATCGTTTGGAATTACAGGCTCCCCCGTGCGATCTTCGCGATAATCGCCGGAGCTGGACTGGCCGTGGCAGGAGCGGCCATGCAGAGCGTGATGAAGAATCCGTTGGCGGATCCGTATACCACAGGGATATCGTCCGGAGCATTGCTCGGTGTGGCCCTTTCGATGGTCCTCGGTTTCAACATCGGATCAGGAGGGGCGGATGACTATGGAACTGTCGTGAATGCGATGATCTTCGCCATGATTCCCGTGGGTGTGATCTATGTCCTGTCCCCGATGATGAAGTCTCCAGCGACGCTGATCCTGGCAGGAACGGCCGTATCGTATCTCTTCAGTTCGCTAACTTCCATAATATTGGTTACGGGGAGCTCCGAATCCCTGGCCAGCGTGTACCAGTGGCAGGTCGGTTCGTTCGCGGATCTTACATGGGATGCCGTTCCAGTGGTATTCGTCGTATGCATCATCGGATCGTCGATACTGTTCCTACTGTCCGGAAAGATGAACCTCATGTCCTTGGACGACAAGGATGCGAAGGCGCTGGGACTGGACGGGGAGAAGCTCAGATTGGTATGCCTGATCGTCCTATCCTTCATGGCCGCCTCCATCATCAGTTTCGTGGGGATAATCGGATTCGTCGGGTTGATCGTGCCACACATGGTGAGGCTGGCGATCGGGTCCGATAACCGTTTCGTCATTCCAGCATCCATAGGCATCGGCGCTTCGTTCCTTTTGGGTTGCGACATCATCTCGCGTGCCATCGATGTATCCGCTGCGATCCCGGTGGGCGTCGTCACGGCGTTCATCGGTTCGCCCATATTCCTGTTCCTCATTCTCCGCGGAAGAAGGGAGGTGTGGTGATGAACGATTCCGACTACGTGAAGAAATCCGTCAAGGAATACCGTGCGTTCCACCACAAGAAGGTCGTTTACTACCTGATCATGATCGCCGTATTGGCCGTGCTCAGCATCTATTCCCTTTCGATCAGCAGATTGGACATATCCTTCATGCAGGCTCTGGAGGCCGTATGGAACCATATCGTCGGTACGTTGCCGGACAAGGAGACTCAATACATCGACTGGTGGATCGATAAGAACGTCGTCAACAACGGCGCTAGGGCCGTCTGCGGAATATGCGTCGGAGCCATCCTCGCAGTGTGCGGGGCGGTCATGCAGACCGTCACCCGCAACCCGCTGACCGACCCGTACACCATCGGAGTCTCCTCCGCGGCGCTCATGGGTGTGACGATCTCGATCATCTCGGGCGTCTGCATCATCCCCGGGCTACACGGCGACTCCGCGCAGATCGCCAATGCGTTCGTGTTCGCGATGATTCCCTCAATCGTTATCGTTGCGATAGCTTCGTTCAAGAAGCTGAGCTCCACGATGATGGTGCTCGTCGGTATCGCGATGATGTACATGTTCAACGCGTTCACCACGTTCCTGAAGTTCAATGCGGAGGCCGAACAGCTGGACGAAATCTATCGTTGGAGTCTCGGGACGCTGACCAAGACGGATTGGGACGCGGCATTCGCGCTCGTTCCCACGTTCATCGCGTTGACCGTGGTCCTGATGATCATGGTGAACTCCATCAACGTCCTCGGTACCGGTGACAAGGTGGCGACGAGCCTCGGCGTCAACTCCAATCTGGTCAGGATAGGTTCGTTCGTTCTGATCTCCGCCGCGACGTCCGTCGCCGTGTGCTACACGGGAACCATCGGATTCGTGGGGCTGGTGGCTCCGCACATCGCCAGATTGTTCGTCGGAAGCAACAACAAACTGTTGATCCCATTGTCCATGCTGATCGGTGCGATCATGGTGGTCGGAGCCGATATCATTGTCAGGTTGATTCCGCAGGACCTGCCCGTCGGTGTCATCACCGCGGTCATCGGAAGCCCTCTGTTCCTGTACTTCCTGTACAAGCAGAGAATGAAATCGGCGTTCTGACAGCCCTTGAACTTGCTGGAAGGAATCACTGACAAGGGCCGATAACGGAATCACGTATGATTCGAAGACTATAGTTATTATACTATGACGTTTCAAAGGGAGCCCGGAGAGCAACACCTCTCCGGTGGAGACAGATGACACCAGACCCATCTGAATCCAGGAGGACAAAAATCCTCCAGGCCGTCCTCGATGTTATATACATCGTGAAGACGGTCTGCGAGCTACTGTAAAGTAGCTCAGAGTGTGGCCCGCTTACAGGCCTGCCCGGATTGTCGCACCAATTCGGGTATTTCCGCCCTCCGGCTCCTTACATCGTCGATTGACGGGGGCGTATTTAAGGGTCGTCCTCGCTCGCTCACACGGGTCAAATGCCGTTCCGTCATGTCCACTATTTATAGGCCAGACCCGATTGGAAATAATATCCAATTAGCCGCCGGATAGGTGAACCCATGCGCTTCGTCAACATCTCCATCGGAACGAAGGACAGCTTCCTTCTGAACAGGACCGCTTCCGAGGTGGGCGCAGAGTTCCCGGGGTTCCAGTACATCAACTACGACTCCGCGGACCTGGACTCCGATCCGGAGCTCCTGATGCAGGCGTGCGACGAGGTCTCCGGCGCCCGGTTCGTGACTATGAAGGTCCACGGCGACACCTCGTACATGAAGCGCTTCGACCGTCTCAAGAAGGTCATCAAATCCAACGGGGTCTGCGCGCTCCTCGTCTGCACCGAGGATTGCGTCACCCAATCCTTCCGCTACATGTTCGACGGCACCGACGAGGAGTTCGACCTCGCCCGCTCCTACTACGTCCTGGGAGGCGACGGCAACATCCGCTCGCTCTTCCTGTGGGCGATCCGCAGGTTCGACCGCATCGACATCGACGTCCCCCGGCCCTCCAGGCCCCCTGCCCAGGGCATATACATGCCCGGCAGGGGGATAGAATTCCAGCCGTACCTCGACTCCCTGGACCCCTCCAGGCCGAACATCGGGATCCTCTTCTACCAGAAGCAGTGGCTGAACGGGAACACCGGGAACATCGACGGCCTCATCCAAGCGGTCGAACGCCGCGGGGGGAACCCCGTGCCCGTGTTCCTGCAATCCTACGAGGACGCGCTGACCGGAGCCATCGGCGTCAAGCGCATTCTCAGAGAGATACTCACGAAGGACGGCAAACCCCTCCTGGACGCGATAATCGAGACCATGAGCTTCTCGCAGACGCTGGTCGCCTCCCCCGGGAGCGGGGAGCAGGTCAGCGATGACAACTTCTTCGCCTCCTACGGGGTCCCGGTGATCCAGACGATGACCCCCATCGCCGACTACGAGACATGGTCGGCGGACATCGCCGGCCTGACCCCCGCGGAGGTGGCGTACGACGTCGCCCACCCGGAGTTCGACGGGCAGATCATCACCGTGCCCTCGTGCACCACCGAGAAGCTGCCGGACGGTTCCCGCGAGTACCGTTCCATACCGGACAGGGCCGACCGCATCGCCGACATCGCGATGATGTGGGCCGGGCTCCGCCGGACGCCCGTCGGGGAACGGAGGGTGGCGGTCCTGCTGTACATGTACCCTCCCAAGACGGCCAACGCCGGAGGCGCCGCCGGATTGGACACCTTCGCCAGCGTCGTCGACCTCCTGCACAGGATGAGGGACGACGGGTACGACGTCGGGGATTCGATCCCGGATACCCCGAGGGAGCTCGTGGAGCTCCTCCTGGACGGTCTGACCAATGACACCGAGTGGATCTCCTCCGAGGAGGTCCGCAGGAGGTCCCTGGACCTCGTCGACGAAAACACATATGAAGTATGGTACCGCGAGCTCTCCGATTCCGCCAGGGCCAGGATCGAGGAGGGGTGGGGCCGTCCGCCCGGAGACTTCTATACGGTGGACGGGAGGATCACCATCCCCGGGACCGTGTTCGGCAACGTCCTGGTCGGCTTCCAGCCGGACAGGGGCAGGGACATCCAGGAGAACTACCACGACCCGTTCACGGTCATGCCCCACCAGTACCTCGCGTACTACCGTTGGTTGAGGCATGTGTTCGGCGCGAAGGCCGTGATCCATGTGGGCACCCACGGGACCCTGGAATGGCTCCCCGGGAAGTCCGTTGCGCTGTCGGGGGACTGCTGCCCGGACTACGTGCAGGATTCCCTCCCGGACATCTACCCCTACGTGATAGGCAACCCGGGCGAGGGGATACAGGCCAAGAGGCGCGCATCGGCCGTCATAATCGACCACATGATCCCGGTGATGACCCGCGCCGGAGGGTACGACGAGATCATGGAGCTGGAGGGCGCCGTCCAGAGGTACATGGACGCACGCACCCGGGGGCAGGAGGAGGCCGTCTCGATGTACCTCGCCGGGATCAGGGACATCGCCGGGAGGATGGACCTCTACAGCGATCTGAAGCTGGATCCGTCCTGTTCCGACGAAGAGTTCGCATCCCATGTGGACGACCTTTACGACTACATCACGGACGTCAAGGGCAACCTGATCAAGGACGGCCTCCACATCCTGGGGAGACCGCCGGAGGGGGAGCTGCTGGACGAGTCCGTCTATTCGCTGACGCGCCTGGCCAACGGCGATGTGCCGTCGTTGCGCGGTTCCATCGCGGCGTACCGCGGATACGACATCCTGGATCTGATCGGCGACCCGTCGGGCAGGGATCCGGACGGGAGGCTGAAGGGGGAGGTCCTCGACTCCGTCGAGGACGAGATGACCCAACTGATACGCAGGATGCACGCCCTGGATTTCGACCCGGAGGCGTGCTCCCGCCTCGTCTCGGAGGACTATCCCGGCGACGACGACATCATGAGGACGGTGTCGTTCGTCTGCTCCGAGCTCTATCCGAACCTGATGGCCATGGGCGGGGAGGTCGACAGCGTCATGGACGCTCTGGACGGCAGATACATCCTCCCGGGGCCCGCCGGTTGCCCCACCAGGGGGAGGGCTCAGCTCCTGCCGACCGGGAGGAACTTCTATTCCATCGATCCGGACGCTGTCCCGTGGCATTCCAGCTGGGAGATCGGTCGCAGGATGGCCGACCAGATGCTCGAGCGCCACATCAGGGACTACGGATCCTATCCACATACGGTCGGCATCGTGGTCTGGGCCACGGACACCATGAAGACCGGGGGCGACGACGTCGCCTACATCCTGTGGCTGATGGGGCTCCGCCCGGTGTGGAGCGGGTACGCCGGAAGGGTCCTGGACATCGAGGTGATCCCGCTGGAGGAGCTGGGGAGACCCCGCATAGACGTCACGCTGAGGATCAGCGGGCTGTTCAGGGACACCTTCCCCAATCTCGTCAACCTGATCGACAGGGGCGTGGGGACGATCTCCTCCCTGGACGAGTCGGACGACGAGAACTACCTCGCCGCCAACCTCAGGGCGGACATCGCGAAGGCGATCTCCGAAGGGATCCCCGAGGACAAGGCGCGCTCCGACGCGTCCATCCGCATATTCGGGGACGCTCCGGGAACCTACGGCTCCGGCACCAACATCCTGATCCGCACGTCCGACTGGAAGGACGTGGACGACATCGGCGCCATATACCGGAGCTACGGCCAGTTCGCCTACGGGATCGGACGCAAGGGCGAGGCGAGGCCGGAGGCGTTCAGGAGGAGGCTGGAGCTGATGGACGTGACCGTCAAGAACAGCGTCAGCCGCGAGTACGACATGTTCGACAACGACGACGTGTACAACGACCTCGGAGGGTTCAACGCAGCCGTGCGCTCCGTCAGGGGCAGGATGCCCATGTCCGTCGTCGGATGCTCCGCCGACACGTCGGCGATAAGGACGAGGACGGTGGACGAGGAAGGACGGTACGTCTTCCGCAGCAAGATCAACAACCCGAAGTGGCTGGAGGGTCTGAAGCGCCACGGGTTCAAGGGCGCGGAGGAGATCTCCAACATGGCCGAGTACGTGCTCGGATGGGATGCGACTTCGGACATCATCGACCCGTGGATGTACCAGTCCATGGCGGAGAGGTTCCTCTTCGACGAGGAGACGGCGGAATGGTTCAGGGACGCCAACCCCCATGCGATGCACGAGACCGCCTCGCGCCTCCTGGAGGCGATCGGCAGGGGCATGTGGACCCCCGACGAGGAGACCAGGAGGCAGCTGGAGGGGATCTACGCGGACCTGGAAGCGCAGTTCGAGGGGATGCAATGAACGGCATCGCCGTGAAGGCCTCAGGTCTGGTGAAGAGGTTCGGCGACTTCGCCGCCGTGGACGGGATGGATCTGGAGATTCGCAGGGGCGAGATCTTCGGGTTCCTCGGGCCCAACGGGGCCGGGAAGACCACCACCATCCGCATGCTCACCACCCTGTCCCCTCCGACCGAGGGGACCGTGGAGATAGACGGGAGGCCCGTCGAGGGTCTGGACGACCCGGTGAAGGAGCAGATCGGGATAGTGCAGCAGCACATATCCCTGGACAGGGACGTCACCGTCCTGGAGAACATCCGCTACCATGCGATGCTCCACCGCATCCCCGGGAGGGAGGCGGACCGGCGCATAGGGGAGCTGGTCGGCATGATGGGCCTCGGACCGTACCTGGACCGCCTGGTCATCGACCTGTCCGGGGGATGGAAGCGCAGGGTCGCCATAGTCTGCTGCATGATCCACGACCCGTCCATCGTGTTCCTCGACGAGCCGACGGCCGGGCTGGACACCCAGTCCAGGCACATGCTCTGGGAGCTGATCCACCGTCTGAACGACGACGGGAGGACGGTGTTCGTCACCACCCATTACATGGACGAGGCGGAGGAGCTCTGCGACCGCGTCGCCATCATCAACCACGGCAGGATCGTAAGGATCGGCACGCCGCAGGAGCTCTGCGAGTCCATCGGACGGTGGGCCGTGGAGTACCGGGAGGACGGGCGCAAGGCGTTCAGGTACTTCCCGGACTGGGAGGAATCCCGCAGGTTCCAGGATTCCATCGGATCCGAACATCTGATCGTCTCCAGGGCCACCAACCTGGAGGACGTGTTCCTCGAACTGACGGGTCGCGACGTCCGCGCCACCGAGGAGGTGAAGTACCGCGTATGACCGCGATCTCCGATTCCTTCCGCGTGGCGTGGATCGACATGATGTTCATCCGCCGGAATCTCCCGACGGTGCTCGTCACGTGTCTCGTCGCCCCGCTGCTGTACCTGTTCGCCTTCGGATACGGTCTGGGGAAGGGGATGACGGTGGACGGCAGGGACTACCTGGCGTTCATGATCCCCGGGATCGTGGCCATGACCACTGTGACCGCCTGCTTCAACACCGTCGCGACGAAGGTCATGCTCCAGCGCACCTACTACCAGAGCTTCGACGAGCTGTTCCTGTGCTCCATGTCGCCCTCGGCGATAATCATGGGCAAGGCGTACGCAGGGATGGTCAGGGGGCTGATCAGCTGCGCCGTCCTGTACGGGATGGGATTGATCCTGACGGAGGACATGATGCTGACGCCCGGGGCGGTGCTGATGATCGTGTTCTCCTGCCTGATGTACGGCCTCCTCGGTGTGGTGTCCGGCATGCTGGCCAACTCCCATCTGACCCTGAACCTGTTCAGCAGCCTGGTCATCCTGCCGATGACCTTCCTGAGCGGGACCATATTCTCCTTGGACAGTCTGAGCGGGCCCGTCCGGACGGCCATCGGGTTCCTCCCGCTGACCCACACGACGTCGTGCGTGCGGGCGTCGATCCTGGGGGACGCGTTCCCGTGGACCTCGCTCCTGATACTGCTGGTATGGTCCTCCGCGTTCTTCCTGATATCCAGGCATCTGATGGTGAGCGGGAGGTCCTGAGACGTGAGTGGAAAGCCCGACGACCAACCAAATAAATACGGTCGAGCGGGATTGCATCCCCGATAAAGACATGTCCCGGGATACGGAGAACCATCTTACCGATGAGGATTCATCGGATGTTATAGCAGAGGTGCGCGACCTGGTCGTCAGATTCGGCGATTTCACCGCGGTGAACGGACTGAGCTTCCAGGTCAGACGCGGGGAGATCTTCGGATTCCTCGGCCCCAACGGGGCCGGGAAGACCACCACCATACGCACGATAACCACGATCCAGAGGCCCACTTCGGGGAAGGTCGTCATCGACGGGTACGACGCGTCGGTGGACTATCTGGAGGCGAGGAAGCTCATCGGCATAGCGCAGCAGCACATCGCTCTGGACAAGGACCTGACCGTGCGTCAGAACATCAAGCAGCACGCGCTCCTGCACAAGATCCCGAAGGCGGAGCTGGAATCGCGCATAGAGTACGCGGCGGAGCTCCTGGGATTGCAGGAGTACATGGATCGGAAGGTCGAGAGCCTCTCCGGCGGATGGAAGAGGAAGGCGTCCATCGTGTGCGCGATAGTCCACCGCCCCCAATTGCTCCTCCTGGACGAGCCCACTGCCGGTCTGGACACCAGGTCCAGGCATCTTCTGTGGGACCTGGTCCGCGACCTGAACCGCAGGGGCACCACGATCCTGCTCACGACGCATTACATAGAGGAGGCGGAGTCGCTGTGCGACCGCGTCGCCATAATCAACCACGGGTCGCTCGTCGCCCTCGGCACGGTGGACGAGCTCAGGGACACCATCGGCCGCGTGACCGTCGAGGCCGAGAGGGACGGGAGGGCGGAATCGTCGTACTTCCCCACCAGGGAGGCGGCCAAGGCCTATTCGGAGACGCTGGGCGACACATACTTCAACATCCGCAGGACCACGCTCGAGGATGTGTTCCTGGAGCTCACCGGCGAGGACAGGGGGCGCCTGGCATGAATCCCCTGTCGATACTGGATGAGACGTACCGCGTCGCCTGGGGCGACCTGGTGTACACCAAGGAGAACATCATCGAGGTGCTGGTCACCAGCCTGGTCGGACCGCTCCTGTATTTGCTGGCCTTCGGGTTCGGTATCGGCGGGAGCATATCCGAGGATCCGGACGCGTACATGGCGTTCATTGTACCCGGCATAGTGGCGCTGACCACCCTGTCGGCCACGTTCAGCACTGTGTCCATGAAGATCCTCATCCAGAGGCTGTTCTACATGAGCTTCGACGAGCTACTGCTCTGTCCGGTGCACATCTCGGCGATCATCCTCGGGAAGTGCGCCTCCGGCGTGATACGCGCGCTGCTCAGCTGCACCGTGCTGATAATCGTCGGCCATCTCATCTCTCCGACGGTGAGCGTCGATCCGCTGGCGCTGGTGGTGGTGTTCTTCGCCGCCCTGACCTTCTCGATGCTCGGCCTCCTGGCAGGGATGCTGACCAACAAGACGCAGAAGCTCAACATGTTCTCCGCTCTGGTGGTGGTTCCCATGACGTTCATGTGCGGGACGCTGTTCAACGTCGATGCGCTGCCGTCGGTGGCCTCTTGGGTGGTCTACGCCCTGCCGCTGACTCATGTCAGCGCCCTGATGAGGGGGATCATGCTGGACACCGGGATCCCGCTGGATTCCGTGGCGATACTCGCGATCTACATCGTCGGGTTCTTCGCGCTGTGCTGGTGGCTGATCAAGACGAACAGGTGCCGATCGTCCGCCGAGCTTCTTCATCGCGCGGCGGATGTAGTTGGATGCCACGTTGTTGGGGACGTCGCGGTCCAGGATGGCCGACATGGCCTGCGACGTCTCCATCGGAGTCATGCCCATGTCCTTCGACAGCGTGTACGCCAGGGCCTCCATGACAGTCAGGTCGTCCCGAAGGACGCGGATGCCGAACGGGATCAGGAGGTCCGGCGCGTACATCTCCGTGTCGGAATCGAAGCCTTTCCCGTTGTCCGATGGACCGATCACGATGATCTGATGCCCTCTCCGTTCATTTAGCGACTTGGCGCTCCATCTCTCGCGCGCGGCTTCGTTGGCCGCATCCAACGAATCGTATCTTCCGATTATCGTTGATTCGCAATCGTCACGTTCTTCAACGATGTAATTTTCAACATTCTTTTGCATCATGACAATACTCTAAATACTATCGATCCTTTACATCTGATGCTACGGCCTCGAGTGTCGAACACTTCGAGGGTGTCAGTCTATCCTGTGACATCTCGTGTGGAATGTCGATGGTGATTTCGGTCGTTCCGACCTTGATCACCACGCGGATACCGCTGGGACGGTATTCGATCCGGATCTCTGTGATCCTAAAACCTCCTACCGGAGCGGTCCCCCAGGCTGCCGGAGTGTTGTAGCACCCCGACAGGTGGTCTGGGGGCTTCCCGCTTTCCGGCATTCACCTGTATGAATGAATTATATTTCAATCTATCTGATGTATCTCCATACAGCGGCGCTCGGGGTTTCGGGTGCAACCCTTAAAGGACATCCGTGCATCCCGCCATCCGCAATGGACGACGGCTTCAGGTACCAGGCGCTCGAGGACGCGATAGTCGACGCGGTCCGTCGCGGGACCGAGGGCAGACGCATCGGGGTCGCATGCTCCGGAGGATTGGATTCCGGATTGATCTCCGCGATAGCGAAGCGCTACGCCGGATCCGTCCATCTTTACACCTGCGGCACATCGGGCGCCTTCGACGTCGCCATGGCCGAGGACCTCTCCCGCATGCTCGACCTCCCTTGGACCCACGTCAGGATCTCCAAGGGCAACATCGAGGAGAGGATACGCTCCATGATCCGCGCAACCGGCGAATCCGACCCGTTCACGATATCCTACGAGCTCCAGCTGTTCAGCGTGTGCCTCGAGGCCGAGGAGGACATCATCCTCACCGGCCAGGGTTCCGACGAGTACTTCATGGGATGCGCCAAGTTCGTCGGCCAGGGGGACGAGAGCTACGGCATCCTGAAGGATGCGAGCGTCGACCGTCTGCTGGACGTGTCGATCCCGTGCGAGACGAGGATCGCGCAGAGCCTCTCCAAGACCCTGGTCTACCCGTACATGGACCCGGCGGTCATATCGCTGATATCCGAACTGGACCCGGAGGACCTGAGGCCGAAGGACATGGATTCCAGGAAGGCCGTGCTCAGGAGCATAGCCGAGCACCTGGGGTTCCCGGAGATAGCCCGCAGGAGGAAGAAGTCGTCGCAGTACGGCTCCGGTACCACCGACCTGATACGCGCCATGGCCCGCGAGCGGGGCATGAGGTACAACGAGTACATCGCATCCGTGTACGATGCCACGGTCGCGCCGGCGCTCCCGTCCAGCGGGAGGGGGTCGGTGATCAACGCGAGGGTGGATTCGGTGCTGAAGGCGGAGGCCGAGAGGATCATCGCGGACAGCGGGCTCGACCCCTCGGAGGCGATCTCCAGGTTCTACAGGAGGATCGTCAGGGACGGGGACCTCCGTTCCGTCGGCGACGGGAGGGACCGATGGCGACGGAGGGGAGCGGATGGAACAGGCTCGGGCTGGTCATATCGGTCCTGTGGCTGTTCATCCTGATGTTCAGGCTGGTGGCGTTCTCATCGTCCTATGCGGACACGCCAGAGGGGCGGGTGTTCATCGGGGCGCTGAACATCATCCTGGTCGTCGGATTGGTGCTCGCAGCGTTCGTCCTGTTCAGAGGGACGTTCGGATACATGGCGTCGAAGGCGCCGGGATCCGACCGTTGCCCCCAGTGCTACGCCAAGATCCCCCCGGGCGAGGCGTTCTGTCCGAAATGCGGGCACGAGAGGAAGCGACGGGGAGCCATCATAACGGGGTTCTTGGGACAGGGGATTCTTTACTGGGCGTCGTCATCATCTGCTTGAGATTCGAGTTCAGTGATGATCTCTTTGCATCTGGATTTGATTACGGGGATATCGTTCTGTATGGATTCCCAAATACTTTCGAGTCTGATATGCTCGTATCCGTGGACGATTACATCTCTAATTCCACACATCCCTCTCCAATCCATATCAGGATAATTGGTTCTTAGTTCGGGTGACAGGCGCTTGGTCATCTCGCCGATTTGGAATATGCTGAACGCGGTTGAGCGTTGATACTGTGGATTCTCCATGAACGTTTCTTCATCGTTGCCGAAATAGTTCACGTCCTCGATGATATTGTCACAGTACTCAAGTATGGTGTTCAGGACCTTGACATCACGCCTCATACAACAACTTCCCATCATTCCTGACTGCATCAATGAACTCATCCTGCATACAGTCTTCGTATATGAGGTCGACATCTTTACCGAGTTTGTCCTTCAGATCCGTGATGAATCCACCTAGAGTGAAGATGCCACAATGATCGCCTGGAAGCACGCAGAAGTCATAGTCGCTGTCCTCGGTATTGTCGTGACGAGCACGAGAACCGAAGAGATACACGCGTTTCATTCCGTACTGGGCTGCGATGGCTCCTACGATTTGACGGAGTTCTTCCAGAGACAACTCTTCACCTTTTCCGTCCATGTTGATGTAATTGTAAGGGCACTATATATGTAATCGGGTTTCATAATTGTAAATTATTGGATAGAACTGGACATCTCCACATCATATCGGCAGAATCAGGTCATATTGAGATCCATACCGTGCCTGCGGTTCCTTCGTTGGATCTCGAGTCTCAGGCCGTGGTCGGCATCCAGAACGTCGCCGCGCCTCCCGACCTGTACGCTGATACTGCATCCTGCAGTTCGCCGAAGAACTTCTCCGTGGCCTCCTCGCTCCCGAGGTTGAACACCATAGCCCTCCCCTCGGTGTGGATGACGATGCACCCGCCCACATGCCTGTGGACGGCCAGGTCGTAGTTCCCGAACTCGTCGTTCCTGAAGTTCCCGCAGAGGTAGTCCGATCCGCTGAGTCCTCCGACGCGGACCCCGTAGTCCATCCCGTCCCTCAGCTCGACGGCGAGGACGTTGTCGAACCTTATGGTCCGGTGCTTCATGGTCGCGTCTATCGTCACGGAGTCCTCGTCCAATGTGACATCCACATGTCCGGCGGTCATGGCCAGGGCGATGACGACCGCGACGATCGCGAGGGATGCGACGGTCACACCCCAGACGACCCTCTTCATTGAGCGGTGGCTCCTCGTAGCGCGTTCGATCTCCTCGGGGGTGCGTTCGATCCCCCCGCACGATGTCGCAGTCGAGATGTCTCCGTACAGTTTCTCCGTCGCATCGAGGTCCGGGAGGTTGAACGCGACGATCCGTGGCTTCCCGTTCCTCCCGGTGAACCTGACCACGATCATTTTGTCGACGGCGGTCGTCCCGGCGAACGTGTAGGATCCCAGCGTCCTGTTGGTGAAATCCCCTGCGCCGCGCTTCAGTCCGCTGTATCCGTACGTGCGGATGCCCGGTTCGAATCCCGAAACGATCTCCAGCCCCGTCACGGAACCGAAGGGGATGTCGAGCTTGGTCAGAGGGGCCTCTATCGAGATGCGGTCGTCCTTCAGCTTCACCCAATAGCCCCCCGTTCCGAGGGTCGATAGGGGGATGATCGCTACGCTGACGGCCATCATGACGATGAACGCCCAGAACGGCAGGCACGCGCACAGCAGGAGCGCCGTGGCCAGCACCATCAGGGCGATCGATGCGATGAGCCCCAGGGCCATCCTCGAGGAGTCGTTCATGGCAGCATCTTCCATGTCAGCGTGCTGTCCCATAGCGCGCCGATGCTGAACTCCTTGATGCCGGAAATATCCTCGAGCACGTACCCGCACCTGTCGAATTCGACGCGGGCCCTGTTGGCCGTATATCCCTTCCCCAGATGCGCGGACAGGATGTCTCCGACGACGCGGTTCAATTCTCCGGGAGAAATCGTTCTCGCATGGTACATCTCCACCATCAGTCTGACGGACGCCTCCCTCTCTCCGTCCTTCTGCCCGCCTTTCGTGGCTCCGTAGCGGTAGCGCAGGATGGACACGTACGGAAGACGTCTCATGGTGTACGGTCCGTTGTCTTCGTTCTTCCTGATGGATTCGTACACGGATTCCAGGTCTTTGAGCGCCCTCTTCTTGTCGTCCCCGACGGTCAGCGTGAGCAGGCCCCTCTTGAAGGCCGTGATGTTGCGGACGGACGGCGGCATGTCGTCGCACCAGGCATCCACGAAGGGGCCGGCCATGCATTGCATCAGGTTCTCGGCCTCGGTCCATTCGCCCTCCTCGTACAGTTCCGAGATGAGGTTCTCCGAAAGGTAGCACAGGTTGAGCCATCCGACGGATTCCAGGGATTCCGGGGATTCCTCGGCCTCCGCGGCCGCGTCCTTCAGGACGGAGGAGGCCCATTCGACCGCCGCCCTGTCCCCTACGACGCCGGCGACCCTGACGATGTGGCCGGCCACGAGGCATCTGTCCGCAAGATCGGCCTCCTTCTCGGATTCCGCCAATTCGATCGTCCGAGGGATGAGCGTCCGGAGGTCCTCTTCTGATCCGTTCATCATCCTGATGCACAGGGCGCTCAGGGCCTTCGCGCCCGGGACCCCCTCGAACCCGGAGATGTCGGCGTCCCCGATCCCCGAACAGATATCGGTCGATTGGATCGTCAGGGATTCGCGGCACAGCGCGGACGTCCGCGGGTATCTGCCGTCGTTCGGATCCAATCCCGCCAGGCAATCCCGGATCTCCGCAGAGTTCTCCAACCTGCAGTCGTACTTGCTGTACAGCATCCCGAGCTCCGCCTGGTATTCGGCCTCTTCGAAAAGGTCGCGGGGCTCTTTCCCGAGGGCGATCATGTCGTACAGGGCGGTCTGCTGGTCATGGGGCTTGGTGGATATGCTGTCGTGGTATCCGATGCGGAAGCCGTCGTTCTTGAGTGCCAAATTGTCTCTCATCCCGCACTTGGGACAGATGATGGTGGCTGGATACTCGTCCATGCCTCTGATCAGGCCCGGCGCGAGATCCAGATTCCTCCTCCCGTCGCAGACGGCGCCGCATTGGGGGCATCTGAATGTCAATTTGTCCACCGCGCCACTTTCGTTGATTATCTTGGCGGCATCCAGTATCGCATCTAGTGGCTGTCCGATGTGTCTGAGGCCGCGGTGCCTGAACCCTTTCACGAAATAGCCGCACTCCAGCCGTTCGTTGATCTCGTTGATATCGTACGGCGGCACGGTTCCGAGCCAGGCCATCGCCTGGTCGTGGTACGGGTCGGATGGATCGGCTGCGGCCTCGCATATCCTGCAGAAGTCGCGGTTTCCGGAGAGTATCTGGTTGGGGCATTCTCCATGATAGTCCAGGACTTTCGGGCCCTCCTCTTCCGTCTCTCCCAGGAGATCGAGATCGACACACCATTCCGTGCAGATGTCGTAGATGAGATCGGCCCTCATCTCGAGCAGATCGGCCAGCGTCAGGTCCGATTCCTCGCCCGGTGAGATGACTTCTATCTGTCCATCGTCCCCGTATGTTGTGTAGCAGTGGTCCCGACCGCCTTCCCAGCCCATGGCCGTGATGAACACGAGGGCCGACTCTCCCGCATCCGTCAGCGGATCTATGACCACTGTGCGGGTCACCGGGGGTTCGGAGTGCCGGAGCGTGAGCCTGATCTTGTATGCCATTGTCCGGGCATCGCACCGCGCATACGAATAGGTGATGGGACCCGCCGAGCTCCCGGCATTCCGAATGCAGACGGATGACCTCTCCACGCCGGGAAACCCGGAGCGATCGCGCGCCCCTCATACGACCCATGTGAGCCTGCATTCCCACATCTCTTCGATATCGAATTTCCCGAACCCGTCGAGGTCGTCGTATATCATCACGCCGAATCTCTCGAATTCTTTGCGGAGGCTGTTGGACGGATATCCCTTCTTGACGTAGATCCGTGCGAGATCGCCTATGGCGTAGCTCATATCATCCTTGTCCGCGTAGCCCGACGCGCAGAGCTGGCTCAGGACGTTGATGGCCAGAGTCCTTTCGTTCTCCAGCAGTTTCCCTTTCGTCGCGCCGAAGTGCGCGCGAAGCATCGCCACGTACGCTATGCGTTTTATCGTGAAGATCCCGCTGTCCTTGTAGCCCTTGACGGTCGTCATGATGGTGTCGAGGTCTTCGAGCGCCTGCTCGCGGTCCCCTCCCGTGGTGAGGAACAGCATGGCCCTCCGGAACGCGACCAGGTCGCGGACGGCGATGGGCGTGCCGTCCGTCATGTCGTCCACGAACGGCCCGGTCATGCATTTCAACGCGCGGTCGGCTTCTTTCAATTTTCCCGTCAAGCGGAGTCCGCACACCACCACCTCCATCAGGCCGCAAAGGTTCCGCCACCCCTTGGATACCATGGAATCAGCGTTCCTATCGGCCTCGGAGGCCGCGTCTTCCAGGGCCGATGCCGACCACATCAGCCCGTCGACGTCCCTGATGTGCATGGAGGCCGATGCGATGTTCCCCAGGGCCATCCATCTGTCGATCGGATTCGCGTCCGAATCGGATTCCACCATTTCGATGGCCTTGCGGATCGCGATGGACACCTCCTCATCGGTTTCATTCTTCAGGCAGCAGGCGTGCAGCATCGCATCTGCCCCCAATGCGCCGGACAATCCCGATGCGTCATCTGGGATCTCCCCCTTCTTCAGGGTCTGCAGAACGACCGACAGACGACAGAGAGCCTCCGTATCAGAGTATCTGGGGTCCTCCTTGTCCAGCGCGCTCCTGCATCTCGACACGGTCTCGGAGTTGTCCAGATTGTATTCGTATCTGACGTACAGAATTCCGAGACCGGCCTGGTATCTGGCCTCCTCGAAGGGGTCGCGCACGTCCCCTTTGTGCGAGATTGCATCGTACAGGGGGGCCTGCTGATCCTGGGATTGGGACGAGTTGTTCTCGTGGTACCCGATCCTGAAGCCGTCGTTTTTGATGTAGAGGTCCGTGACGGCCCCGCATTTGGGGCATGCGATCGTCGCGGGGTATTCCATCATGTTGCTGATCCTGGTCGGGCGGAGGTCCAGGTTCCTGCGCCCTTCGCATGTCGCACCGCATTCCGGACATCTCAGGGTCTCATCGATGATGCCCTTCCCTATCATCGCCCGGGCGCTATCCAGGTATTCCATCATCGCGTCCTCGTTCGGCCCCCTCATCTTGTAGTAGTATTCGGGCAGAGCCGTCTCCCCTTTGCGGAGTTGTTCGTTGACCGCGTCCATGTCGTACGGGGGCACCGTCGCCAGCCAAGCCACCGCCTGGTCGTGGTACGGGTCGGCGAGATCCTCGGCGGCCTTCCTGATTCTGTTGAAGTCGTTGACGCCGGAGAGGATCTGGTTCGGGCATTCGCCCCGGTAGGTCAGGACCTTGGGCGAGGGTTCGTCCGACAGATCCTTGATCTCAATGTCCACCATCCAATCCGTGATCCTGTCGTAGTGGAATGTGGCGTTCATCCACTCGAGGTCATCGACGCTGAATCTTTCCTCCGCATTGCGTTCGAGGACCCTCCTGCGCTTGTTCCTGGTGTCGTCGATTTCGAACCAGTGGCCGCGACCGCCCCTCCATCCCATGGCCGTGATGAATACGAGGCTTGCATCGTAGAGGTCCATGTGGGAGTCCAGGATCACTGTGCGGTTGACGACCGGCTTGGAGCCGTGGAGCGAGAGCTTGATCTTGTACGCCATCGTCCGGGCATCGCGCCGCGCATACGAATAGGTGATGGGCCCGGCGACCGGTCCCCGGGACGGATAACATCGTTATTAACCGGGATTCCGACCCCCGACCGCCCCGCACGGATGCGGATTACAACGCATGGCATCATCCGATTCCATCACGATGGACCCGGCCGCGTACGCGGAGCGCATCGGCGCCGACTGGCCGGTCGAACCGAACCTCGAAACCCTCGACGACCTGATCTGGAGGCATCAGTGCTCGGTGCCGTTCGAGAACATCCAGTGCTTCGACGAGGGGGCCCTGCCGTCGATGAATCCGGAGAGCATCTACCGCAAGGTCGTCGTCGACCGTCGCGGAGGGTACTGCTTCGAGCTCAACAAGATCTTCTTGTGGTTCCTGGGCGAGTGCGGGTTCGACGTCCGCCCGGCCACCTGCTGCGTCCTCCGCGGGAAGGATTCGCTCCAGCCGATGCTCCACCGGGCCACGCTTCTGGACCTCGACGGAACGACGTACTACTGC
Source organism: Ruminococcus sp. CAG:579 (assembly GCA_963650175.1). GTDB lineage: Archaea > Thermoplasmatota > Thermoplasmata > Methanomassiliicoccales > Methanomethylophilaceae > Methanoprimaticola. Next base: position 33,863 of record CAVJLK010000005.1, read on the forward strand.
GACGTGGGGTTCGGCGGGCCCCAGCCTCCCGGTGCCGTCCCCCTCGGAGGGGACAGGACCATGCACGGGGAGAGGTTCCTCTCGGTCAAAGGGGACGGTCCGTGGTGGTTCCTGGACCGCTACGACAGCTCGGGCGAGCGCGAGAGGGTCATGGGATTCTGGGATTTCGGGGTCTGCGAGCAGTACTTCGCTCCGTACAACTACTTCTGCGCGTCCAATCCGGTCTCCCTGTTCGTCAGGAAGCGCCTTCTGAACCTCCGTCTGCCGGACGGGAGCCTGGCCCTCACTGACAACGAGCTCACCGAGCGCAGAGGGGGCGAAACGAAGGTCACGCTCCTGCGGAGCACACGCGAGGTCTCCGAGGCGATACGCGATCTGTTCGGATTCGAGGTCCCGGAGCATGTTCTGAAGCAGATTCCCAGCAGGAAGGCCCGATTTCCATGATTAATAAGTTATTACAATCCTTGTTAGTATCATCAAAACGGGTTCCGAGCACGCATTCCTACCATCAACGGTGATAGTATGGACGATACCGTAAAGGAAGCAGGTATTTGCACAGCAGTGCCCGGAACCTCGGGCGAGGTAATAGCCAAGGTGAAGAACTGTATCACCACGTACAAGGTCCGCGATGTCGCGCCGGCGGTCAGGGAGGCCCTGGATGCGGGTGCGGATCCGCAGAAGATCCTCGACGACGGAATGATCGCCGCCATGGCGCAGGTCGGAGAGGGATTCAAGAACAACACGGTCTTCATGCCCCAGATGCTCATCGCGGCCAAGGGGATGCAGGCCGGACTGGAGGTCCTCAAGCCCTATCTCAAGGGCGACGGCAGCGCTCCTTCCCGCGGGAAGGCCATAATCGGATCCGTCATGGGGGACGTCCACGACATAGGGAAGAACCTGGTGAGCATCATGCTCGAGGGGATCGGCATGGAGGTCAAGGACCTCGGGGCCGACGTTCCTCCCGAGAAGTTCATCGAGGCCATCAACTCCACGGACGACCTGAAGGTCGTCGCATGCTCCTGTTCCATGACCCCCAACCGCGAGGCCCTCGCGCAGACCGTGGCGGACGTCAACGCGCTGCCCAACCGCCAGGACCTGACCGTCATGGTCGGAGGAGCGACCATGGACCAGGAGTTCTGCGACAAGATCGGCGCCGACATCTACACCGCCGAAGCCGCATCCGCGTCCGAGAGGGCGAAGCAGATCACCGACGGCATGGACAAGAAGGCCGTCTACGAGGACAGCCGCAGGGTCGCACTGGAGGCACTGGCCGAGATGAACGCCGCCATCCAGTCCCCCGGAGAAGGAGCGGAGGCCGAGACGTTCCACCGCCACAGCATGGAGGCTCCGTTCAGGACCGCCCGCCTCGAGGCCGGCGCGGGATTCTGCCACGACCGCCTTTCGATGAAGGACAATGTGAGGGAGACGCTCAAGCACGAGAAGGGCCAGCCGGACCGCTTCGTCCCGCAGTACGATTTCTTCAAGGTGTTCTTCTACGACCCGATCCTCGGGAACGGAAACGCCTACTTCTACAGCAAGGGCAAGGAGATCTACACCGACGGATGGGGCATCACCCACACCTGTCCCCCCGGCGCGATCTCGTCCCACCCGGCGCACGGCCCCGGGCTCACCAAGATCCCGGACGTCACCAAGTGGCAGGAGTACATCACGGTCCCTCCGACCAAGTACAGCGATGCGGATTGGGAGAAGGCGGTCCAGTGGGGCAAGGACGTGAAGGCCAACGACGACATGTTCTGCGCCATGATGGTGCTGACCGGCATCTTCGAGAGGACCCACTTCCTCCTGGGGATGCAGGAGGCCCTGGCGGACTTCTTCGAGCACCCGGAGGAGATGCACGAGCTGATCAACACGATCACCGACTGGGAGGTCGACTACGTCAAGGAGTTCTGCTCCCGCGTGGAGCCCGAGGTCATCTTCCACCACGACGACTGGGGGACGGCCCTCAATTCCTTCCTCCCGCCCGACGTGCACCGCGAGTTCTTCTACGAGCCGTACAAGAGGGTCTACGACACCTTCAGGGAGATGGGCGGGGAGATCGTCATCCACCACAGCGACAGCTGGGCGGCCAACCTGGTACCCATCCAGATCGATCTCGGGATCGACATATGGCAGGGTCCGATCTCCGCCAACAACATCCCGAACCTGATCGACGAGTACGGCGACAAGATCTGCTTCATGGGCGGTCTCGACAACGCGGCCATCGACCTCCCCGATTGGACGGGGGACGGCGTCAGGAAGTACGTGGAGGAGAAGATCTCGGAGAACGGTCCGATCAGCTACATCCCGTGCCTGACCCGCGGACTCGGATTCAGTATCGTCCCGGAGGTGTACCCGTTCGTCAGCAAGACCATCAACGAGCTCAGCGCGAAGTACTTCTGAGCATCAAGGGCATATCTTTCCTCAAACTCCTTACGGGCCTCCCTCCGGGGAGGTCCGGCTTATCGGCATTCTTTCACCTCCTTGCGGCGGGACTCCGTCCCGCGCTTCTCCAGGCATCATCCCGGGGTCACGGCCTCCGACGGCATCGGACAGGATTGGATGTATATGACAACATGATGTTCATTGATAACTATGGTCGGATTGGTTTTATACACACCTGTATGACAGCCAGCATTAGAAATAACAGGATAATAACTCGTTACTAATCGCTCTGATTGAACGAAATACTGCCCTCAGAGACGGGCATGTGTTGCCAAGAGCAGGCGGACGAAGCGTCCCGGCTCCCAAGGCGGAACCCATGGTTCCGGCCGAGGTGTGCAAATGGAAGAAAACAGCAATCTGAAGCAGAACATCCCTGTCATCAGTCTGATCGCCATCATGGCGATATTCCTGGTGAACAGAGGTGTCAACATCGTCACTCCGGCGATGAACACATTCTACGAGCATTTCGGGGACTTCTCCCGCGAAACCGTCGCGATGATCTCGACTCTGCCCAACCTCACGTTGGTCATAGGCACCCTCATCGTCGGTGCGGTCGTCGGCAAAAGGTTCAGTTTCAAGTCGATGGCCATCCTGGGCTCCATCATCTATCTCATCGGTGGTGTCGCCCCCTACTTCATAGACAATCTCTACGTCATTCTCGGGTGCCGTCTCCTCTTCGGTCTCGGTCTCGGACTGGTCTATCCCCTTTCCAACGCACTGATCAACGGACTCTACGAGGGCGACAAGCGTGCCACGTACCTCGGGTACGGGACGTTCATGCTCAACCTCGGAGGCATCGCCCTCCAGACCCTCGGAGGGGTCCTGGCGGACATCGACTGGCAGCTGGTCTTCCTGGCCCACGCCGTCTCCCTGCTCGCCCTGGTCTGCGCGTTCCTGCTGCCCGAGCCCCCCAAGAAGGAGGGCGCCGCCAAGACCGGCGGAATCTGGCTCACCGGCCCCGTCGCGGCCATCGGAATCGTGTTCTTCGTCTACATGATCATGGCGTACCCCGCCATGCTGAACGTGTCCGTCATCTTCAGCGACCGTCTCGGAAGCGGCGCCGCCGTCGCGTCCACCGCCCTCTCCCTGTACACCGCGCTGGCCGCCGTCTCGGGATTCTTCTTCGGGATGATCTTCAAGAAGCTCAAGCGCTGGTGCCTCTTCCTCGGATTCGCCATCGCCACCATCGGAATGGTCATGGTCCATGTCGGAGAGGTCTACATCGTCCTCACGCTCGGAGTGGGCTTCATCGGGCTCGGGTTCGGCATCATCATGCCCGCCCTCCTCGCCTGGTGCGCCAAGGTCGCCCCCGAGGGCAAGGTGGCCATCTGCACCTCGTTCTCCCTGGCGATGATGAACCTGGCCGGATTCGTGTCCAGTTTCTACCTGTCCGGGATCGCCGCGGCCTTCGAAGAGAGCGTCTACGCCCCGATCAAGATCGCCGTCGTCGTGCTCGCGCTGATGACCGTGGTCTTCATCGTCTACAACCCGTTCAAGGAGACTCAGGCCTCCTCGGCCTGATGTGAAAACCGCGCCGGGGCTATCCCGGCGCATTACCCTCAAATCGAGTGCTTCTTGGCGTAGGATTCGACGCATTCCTCCACGAACTCGTCCGTGGGTACGGGGATGCCGAGCTTGTCGAACACCGCCCTCTGTTCCGGCGTGATCTCACTCACGTGCCATTTCCCGTCGTAGTTGACCGCGAAGATGTTCGAGACGGCCTTGAGCGCGTCCACGTAGTTGGCCGGATTGAGCCCGAGCATCTCGGACAGCCTCGTGCGGATGGCGATGGCGAGGAACTCGTTGAGGAAGGTCTTGATCGCGCTGTTCAGAGAGTGCATTATCTTGGAGCCGTCCTGGAGCTCGTTGCGGAACGTGTCCGTCTCGTTCTTGAAACGGTCCTGGCGCAGATATTTCCCGTAGAGGACGTCCCACGGGTCGTCGCTGTTGGTGATGATGAGCGTCGTTCCGAACGATCTGATCTTGGTGCCGATCCTGTCCGTATCCCTGATCATCTTCCCGTCGGGACCCTCCACGAAGAGCTTGGACACGTCGTCCAGGTCGAAGTTGTCCATGTATGCGTCGGACCCCTTCGCATCCTTCCTGGTCTTGGCCATCCTGGCCTCGTAGTCCGCCAGGGATCTGAGGAACGTGTTCATCTGGGAGACCCTGGACATCTCGTCTCTGAGGATGATCTCCCTGCACCTGATGTCGCCGAGGACGATGTCCTTCTCCAGGATCCCGTACAGATTGTCGCCGAACAGGACCGTGCGGGAGCTGCGGACGAGATCCTCCTCCGATTCCGCCAGGAGCTTCGCTCCGTACCCGGATTCCACCGGCAGGTACTTCAGGAATTTGATGCCCGAATTCGCCAGGCCCTCCATCCTCTTCTCGTTGATCTGATCGCGGTTGAGGAAGAACGTGATGTCGCGGACGCCCAGATCCATGATCGACGCCTCGACGGACCGGAGGAGCTCCAGCCTGTCGGATATCGCTCTTTTGACACTGAAGTAGAAGGCGCCGTTCGGCTGTTCCGATATGGCGAGGAATATCTTCATCGGCGGGAACGAGGTGATCCCCTGCTCGGGGTCGCGGGCGTTCAGGTTCAGCGGCATCACCTTCATCAGGGATTCCAGCTCGTAGACCATGGCCGCGTTGCCCTTGTCCATCCTTTCGAACAGGGCCTGCGTGCCGTCTCCGCAACGTTCCATGAGCGATATGACCCCGGACGTGTCCCTCAGCATGATGTTCGGGTCCACCCCGACCATCTGGGGGAGGAGCGATTCGCTCATGATGGCGACGCTGTGTCTCGGGAGACCGGTGCGGGTGGAGCGGTGGATGCCCGTCATCAGGAGGATGTCCCCGTCCTCCCCGTAGGCTCCCTCCAGTTTCTCGCGCAGCCCCATCCCCATGGCCACCTGGTACATGAGGTACGGTTTTCCCAGGATCTTCACCTTGGGGGCGGAGTCGGATTTGGCCGCGATGAGGTTCCCGTCCGCGTCGCATTTGCCGATGTATTTGCGTTTCTGGCGGGAGTTCTTCTTCTCCGGATCCCAGACGGCCGTCACCTCGTAGAGGTAATAGTTGTTGTTTATCTTCTGGACGACCGTGTAGGACATAATATATCATCACGATGAGCGTATTTCTGGTTTACTACAATGGTGGGATGCCAGCATCTGAAAAGTCTTGTAATATCATGGCAGAATGCCGGATTTCGTGGCAAGAACCGGGGGTGCCGCACAGCATCCTTTCATACGGATGGCAGGACGCTCCGACCAACATTTCTGTTAGGAAGCGTTTCGTCGTCTAAAAGGAGGAATCGGTATGAGGGTAAAGGTAGAGAACGTCACATCCTCGATCAGGATCGGCAGGAATCTGGATCTCGCATCCATGGCAACCCGGGACGGTCTCGAGGGGACGGATGCCGGAGAACGGATGCTCATCCATCATCCCGCGCCGTCGGTCTCGGTCCAGTTCTACGAGAACGGCAGCGTGGTGTGCACCGGGTCCCGCAGCACCTCCGAATCGAAGGGACTCCTTCTCGAGACTCTCGACCGCTTCGGCATAGCGTGCGATCCGGATAAGGCGGAGATCAGGGACATCATGGCCACGTCCCTCATCGAGAGGGATCTGAACCTGGAGAAGACGTATCGCCTGTTCGGAGCCGGCGCGGAGTACGATCCGGAATGGTTCTCGGGGGTGATCGTCCACTTCGACGACCTGGGGACCAAATGCGTCGTCTACGGCAACGGGAAGCTCGTCGTCTCCGGCGCGAAGACCATGGACGCCGTCTACGACACGCTGGAGCGCGTCAGGACCGCGATCCTGGCGGAGCCTTCCGAGGACAGCCGAACCGGAACGGCATCCCTGCGCTGTCCGTCCGAGACGGCGTACAGCCTCGGATGAGCGATATTTGGGTCAAGGACGGGAACGAGAGCTCCCGCTCGTCGGATAATCTTGGGATATGAGTGCAGCCGCCGGGATTCGAACCCGGGCAATGAGCTTGGAAGGCTCAGATCCTAACCAGCTAGATCACAGCTGCCTCAGAATCCCCAAAATCCGAATCCGTATTTAATACTAACTTGGAGGTCCGGACGTCCTCCAGCGACCCATTTACATACGCTCGGCGCGATGCCGTACTCATGTCAGGCCGTCCCGTTCTGCAGAGTTCCTTCGAGTACCGCATGTGGAAGGTGCTGGATGCCCGCGCGTACCCCAACGGGGGACCTCTGGCTCTGGTGTCCGAACTGGACGGCTACGAGGGCACCGTTAACTCCCAGGTGCTCGTCATGCTGGTGGACGAGCTCTCCGCCTCCGGGGACGTGGACCGGGACATCATGCGCAGGGTGGTGTCGAAGAGCCGCGCCACCGATTGCAGGCCGTCGATAAGCGCATGCGAGGCGCTCATCAAGAAGGGCGAACTGAAGGCCGCCGAGGAGATCCTGGACATGTCCGAGGGCTCCCAGGAGGTGGTCGGGAGGTCCCTGGCGCTGGCCCATATAAGGATGGCCGCCGGCGACAGAGCGGGGGCGGCCGAGGCCGCGGGACGCGCCTACGGCTACGACCCGTCCTGCAGGGGCGCGTACCAGATTCTGGCGGAGACCGATCCCGAGGGGGGATGGCTCCAGAGGGAGAACATACAGAGCGTCCTGGAGGGGGACAGGCCGTCCCGTCCGCCCGTGACCGGGCGCATACAGGAGCTCTATTCGATCTACTACGACTGGTTCACCGGCCACCGCGACGCGGCCACCGAGGGGCTGGTCAACAGCCCGTACTACAAGGAGAAGGACCCGGAGTTCCTGCTGGCGTCGGCCAGGATGTCCATGGACGAGAAGGACTGGAGGTCCGCATTGATGGTCTACTCCGAGCTCATAGCCATGGAGGCGCCCCCGTTCGTGTTCGTGGAGGCCGCCGAGGCCGCTCTCGGCGCCGGCGACGCCTCCCGCGCCCTGGACTGGCTCGGGAGGACCGACGCGAACATCGTCAGGGTCCAGAGGGACACGATCCGCGCCAACATGCTGGCCGGCGACCGCGCGGGGATGATGGAGTCCATACGCATCCTCCTGGACAACGAGACCAGCGGATCCGACGAGTACGTCAGGGCCGTCAGGTTCCTGATAGGCAGGGGCATGGAGAGGGAGGCCTCGTCCATACTGGACCGCTACTCCCGTTTCGTCGGCGACAACACCGACACCCTGACCATGCGCTCGGTCATGCTGATGAGGTCCGGCGATTATCTCGGGGCCCAGAGGGCGGCGAACAAGGCGGTCGGCCTCGACAAGAACAACAACGCCGCCCGGGCCCAGCTGGCCCGCATGCTGTTCCTCACCGACAAGACGGAGGCCGCCGAACGCGAATGCGCCGGCATCCTGACCCGCGACCCGTCGGATTTCGACGCGCTGTCGCTGATGAAGGACCTGCAGATGTCCGAGCGCGACTACGTCAAGGCGGAGGACACGTGCAGACGCATCCTGGAGACCGCGCCGGACGACATTCCGGCCATGATGGCGCTGGCGGTGTCCGTGTGCCACAACGGCGACCCCGTGAAGGCCGACGGCATGTTCAGGGACGTGCTGAAGGTGGACGGCTCCAAGGAGAGGGCGGTGTCCGTGCTCTCCGCGATGGTGTCCTGCGGGATGAACCGCGAGGCCGAATCCCTGTGCTCGTCCCTCGAGCGCCAGTACCCCAAGGAGCCGCTGGTCAAGAGGCTCAAGGGCAACGCGCAGTACGCCCTGGGGGATTACCTCAAGGCGTCCGTCTCGTTCTCGGAGGCCGCCTCGCTGGAACCGCACAATCCCGTCCTATGGTATTCGAAGGGGATGGCCGACGAATCCAGAGGGGATCTGGAATCCGCCGAGGACGCGTACAACCGCGCCGTGCTCCTGGATCAGGGGGAGGCGGAGTACTGGATCGCCAAGGCGTCGGTGCAGGAGAAGTCCAAGGACAGGTACGGCGCGGTGGAATCCCTGAACCGCGCCATAGAGCTGGACCCGTCGTCGGTGTACGCGCTGATCCGCAAGGCGGCCATCCTGTCGGAGCATTCCAAGAACCGGGAGGCGCTGTTCTTCGTGAGGATGGCATCTTCGACGGATCCGGACGACGTCCGCATCATGGACATGGAGGCGGACCTCCTGACGTCGCTGGGCGACACCGATGCGGCCGAGGCGGTGATAGCCAGGCGCGTGTCGCTGGAATCCGACGAGGACGCATGGCTCAGGCTGGCCCGCGTCCGCCTGTCCGGAGGGGACAGGGAGGGGGCGGTGGCCGCGATAGATTCCGGATTATCGGCGTTCCCCGAATCGGACAGGCTGAAGGAGGAGCGCGGGAGGGTATCGTCGGGCTCGATCGGACCGAAGGTCGCGGTCGACACCGTCGACGAACCGGGGCCGGAACCGGAGGCGAAGGAGCCGGAGATCGACCCGGAGGCCTGCCGGGCCATGGCCGCCTCCCTCCTGAACGCAGGGAATCTGAAGGGCGCGATGAGGGAGGTCGACAGGGCGCTGAACGCGTCCCCCGAGGACCCCGACCTGTACTGTCTGAAGGCGAGGATCGCCCTCGCCGGAGGGGACGCCGACGGAGCGTCGTTCCTGGTGGGGAACGCCCTCAGGATAAGGCCGAACCACGCGGGGCTCCGCCGGGTCAACGCGCTCGCGAGGGAGGCCAAGGGCGACCTGAAGGGGGCGCTGTCCGAGATAGACAACGCCATCGCCGAAGGCCTGGACGATGCGGAGTCCAACAGGATCAAGGGCAGGATACTGGAGAAGTCGGGATATCCCGAGAGGGCCGCCTCCAGCTACGCCAAGGCGCTTTCGCTGGACCCGGAGGACCTGGACACCGCCGAGGCTCAGGCTAGGCAGCAGATCGCATCCGGGAACCTGTCCGGCGCCTCCGGCACCGTGAACTGGATCCTCCGGCGCGACGGCCGCCGCGTATCGGCCATCCTCATGAAGGCGGAGATCGGCAAGGGCAGGGACGATACGGAATGCGTGCTGTCGGCATACGACGCCCTGACCGCCTGCCCGTCGATCCCGGAGGACGCCAAGGTCCGCATGGCCAGGATCCTCGAGGAGACGGGGCTCAGGGACGAGGCCAGGGCGCTCATGGGCGGCGCCAAGAAGTCGCAGGGCTACGACGAGTCGGTCAAGAGGTACGCCGAGAAGGCGCTCCGCAGGGCATGCACCACGAAGACCTCCGCGAACGACCCCGACATCCTCGACGCGCTCGGTCTCGAACCCGCCGTCGCATCCCAGGTCTCGAAGTACCTATCGGACATCCCCGAGGCCGGGCCGATCAATCCGGACGATCCGGAGTTCGAGCGCATGGAGAGGCTGTCGCACGACACCATCCTGAAGATGAAGTGGACGGACCTGGAGGGCTGTCCGACGCTGCCGTTGGAGAAGGCGTTCTTCTTCGGCGGGTTCAGGGACGCCGACTCGGCGAAGGCGCTCGTCGCATACGTGAAGAGGGCTATGCTGACCTCGCCGAGGACATCCGACGACAGGCTCTCGTCTCTGGCCATGGGCCTGATCAAGGGGATGAGCGTCTACGAGATAATGAGGCAGTGCGATCTAGGAGTTTACGAGGCGAACGCCGTGAAAGCGCTGATCGTGCGATCGGGATTCTCCGGCATCGGTCTCCAGTGGAGCTTGAACTTCATGGACCGAGATCGACCCTGGAGGCGTAGAGGTACTCATCGCCTCTTTCGATCCGTCGCGACGTCCCTGTACGGGATGACCGCGGATCGTTGGCGGATCCTCAGGAAGTCCTTCAGGCGGGCGCAGTGGGCGCATTTCCCCCGGAATATGGACTCTGTCCGTCGAAAGTGCCCCTGAAAACACATGGTTAAATAGGGGCGAAGGAATTTGACAGTACTTGGATGATACATCCAACCGGAGTGATTATGAACAATAAACCGATAATCGCCATTGCAATTGTGGTCATTCTGGTTGTCGCCGGTATCGGAGCCGTGTTCGTTATGAATCACGACAATGGGAAGGATGACAACGGGAATACCAATGCCCTTGGCTGCAAACTGAGGGTGCTTGGGAATGCGAACCAGGATAACTACCTCGACAGCAAAGATATCGATGCTATCAACGATATCATCAACGGCAAGACCATTTGGAACAGGAATACGAACCCCCTCGCGGACGCCAACAACGACGGGATCATCGATTCCAACGACATCGCTCTTGTCCAGAAGTTCATAGACGGCAAGTCCGCCACCATGTACTACCTCGACTGGAACAACTCCGTCAGCAGCGTCCCGTACCCGCTCACCTCCTACCTCGGGAGCACCTACGGAATCATGACCGGATTCAGCACCGGTCTCGATATTGCATATATTCTCGGTATCGAGAGCAGTTTCACCTACATGTGTAATGGAGATATCGGAGCATCCCAGCTTGACACCACCCTCTATCCCACCGCGGCGAAGATGAAGGGCGTCTCGATGAAGACCCCCGACATCGCAGCCCTCTATGCGGACAACGTCCGTGTCATCATGGGAGATGAGAGGTTCGTCAAGCTCTATCAGGAGACGGCCGAGAACGCCGGGATGACCATCATCAAGCTCCCCGAGAACCGTACCCTGAACGGTGTGGACTCCATGGACACCCTGATCACGATGGGCGCCATGTGCAACCTCCAGAACAAGACCGCTTCCTACATCGAATTCATGGAGGAGACGACCGAGAAGATCCAGAAGGCGATCGAAAAGGCGTCCGTCAAGACCAAGAGCTATATCATCCCGTACACCGCGCCCGGATACCTGCCCGAGATCTACGTCGATGCCCACGGAAGCGCATCCCAGGTACTCGCAGACGTCTCGCTCGTCGAGAAACTGCCCGTCTCCTCGAAGATCTCCACAACCGCGGCCGACGGATTCGATGTCGTCACCGCAGCGGAGCTCGTGGCCCTCAACCCCGACATCTTCGTATGCAGCATGTTCGCATACGCTTCCGACAAGGATGTCACCTATCAGCAGTACGTCGATGCGTTCAAGACCTTCGTCAAGACCGGATTCGACAAGTCCTCCGCCCAGATCTTCGCACTCCCCTTCGAGGACTGTTCCCTCGCAGGACTCGCGACCGTCCTGGTCCTCGCCTCGATGATCTGGCCCGACGACTTCGATTCGGAAGATGCCTGGGAAACCATGCAGGAGTACTTCGACAACTTCACCAGGTTCAGCGGCGACATCAAGAATTCCAAGTTCGCGCCCCTGAGCTATTCGGCACTCTGAGCCTGAAACAATTTCCGGTGTCTCCGGACACCGGTCTCTTTTGCAGGGTCCTAAAATGAGATACAGCAGCATCGATGAAGACGTCCTTCTCTCCGAAGATGTCCGCGATTCGCTCGACGCCTGGTCGAACGATGTCGCCGACGAAGAGAGATTCACGGCCACGGTCACCAGATACGCGCACGGCAATAAGGTCCGCATCGCCACGATCGTCCTGATCGTAGTGGCGGCTTTCATCATGGCGTTCTACTCGATAAGCTGCAGCCCGATGAGTGCCAGCATATTCGATGTGCCCGGCATCATCTGGAGCAAGATAATCGGAAACGTGGACGAATCGAATACCACGTTCTGGACCCTCTACGCCACACCCCCGGTCCTCGGCGCCCTCATCGGCGGCGCGGGACTCGCGATCTGCGGAGCCATAATGCAGAGCACCCTGCGCAACCCGATGGCAGACCCCTACACCACGGGTATTTCCTCAGGGGCATCGTTCGGAGCCGCCATCGCGATGTCGTCCGGTTCGCTCCTGGTGACCAACCCCAACATCACCGTCATCATGGCGTTCGTCTTCTCCCTGATACCCGTCGTAGTGATCCTCGGCATGTCGAAGTTCACCAACGCGTCGCCGATCACGATCGTGATGACCGGTATCGGGATAATGTACATCTTCAATGCTCTGACCAGTCTCATAAGGATCAAGGAGGGAAGCCTGGTCACCATCGCTCTCGATAATTGGCTCATGGGCGATGTGCAGCTCGTCGAGTGGTCCGAACTGCTACCCATGTTCGCCATAGTGGCAGCAGGCATCATCATCTCCATGTTCCTCGCTTCGAAAATAAACGTACTGGCCACGGGAGACGAGAGCGCCAAGGCCCTGGGCATAGACGCCGACCGTCTCCGCATACTGTGCATGATCCTGACCGCCGTGGTCAGCGCAGGCGTGATCAGTTTCACCGGACTCATCGGATTCGTCGGTCTCGTTTGTCCGCATATCGTGAGGATGTTCGTGGGTTCCGACAACCGCTTCCTGATACCCGCTTCAGCTGCGGTAGGGTCGCTGCTGATGGTCTCCGCGCATCTCGTAGGGAGGACCATCCTGTCCCCCACGCTCATACCCGTCGGGATCATAATGTCCTGCATCGGCGGACCGCTGTTCATATGGCTCGTCCTGCGCAGGAACAAGAACGCGTGGTGAGATCATGACGAAGATAGAACTGAAAGATGTGGACTTCGGATATGATTCAGAGCACATAGTCTTGCACGACATCAACCTCGTCATAGACGAACCCGGGCTGATCTGCATAGTCGGACCGAACGGTGTCGGCAAGTCCACTATGGTCAAATGCATCACCAAGATCGCCAACCCCCTCAAGGGGGAGGTCCTGATAGACGGCAGGAACACGCAGGAGATGAGCCACAAAGACGTCTCGAAGATAATCGGATACGTTCCGGCGTCCTCCCAGGACGTGTTCTCCCTCTCCGTCACCGAAACGATAATGATCGGCAGGCACAACCACCGCAGATGGGGTTCGAGGGAGAAGGACCTCGAAATCGTGTACAGAGCGATGAAGATGCTCCACATAAGGAACCTCGCCGACAAGAAGTTCAACGAGCTGT
>CAVJLK010000006.1:0-45972 GCA_963650175.1 Ruminococcus sp. CAG:579
GTCGTGTATAGGGGTGCCATATATAACCCTATGCACGCCCCATTATAGGGAAAGAAAGAGAGGGAAGGGGTTTCGGGGAAGGCGATCGGAGCTTGCCTTCCTTGGCCTTCTTCTGGGCCCTCTTCATGCGGGCCTTGGCGTCGAATCCGGTCGCCTTCTCGGCGAACTCGTTGAGGCGCCTCTTGCTGTCGAGGATGTCCTCATCGGACATCGAGCCCTCCTTGTTGACGGTGGCGATGTCGAGCTTGTCCTTGGCGAGGATCTTGACCTCGATCCTCTCGAGGACCCCGTAGGAGGAGACGAGGACGTCGCCCTCCTTCGTGACGTTGCCGAACACGTCGCCCATCATCTCCTCGAGGCCGCCGCCGTCGATGTATCTGAACCAACCCTTCTTGATGTCGTACTCCATCCTGTCACATCCTGAGTGCCAAATCGTTTTCCAGCCCGCGGTCCAGATCCGCGGGGGTCCCCAGGATGACCTCGGATTCCATGTAGGCCCTCCACCTGTCCCTGCATGCGCAGGAGACGTCGAGGTCTCCGACATCCTGGCTATAGCTGAATTTCTCGATGGCGTCGAGGGCGCGCTGGTCGCACTCGCCGCAGTTGTGGACCCCTCTCGAGGCGCCTCCCCCGGACGGGGACGACATGAGCCTCGAATCCACAGTGCCAGACAACTGCCTGAACACCTCTATCAGGGACCATATCCAGGGCGACCTGAAGTCGCCCTTCTTCCACAGGCGCTCCACGTAGGTGCCCCTCTGGACGTTGAGAGGGTTGACCGAGATCTCGTCGGAGAACGGGGCGGCGAACCTCGCCGACCTCACCGCATCCTCGATCGCTGCGGACTCGGTCATGAACGGGGGCTTGAGGAGAAGGTACGTCCTCACCCCGTACCCCTGCGACTTCAGGAGCCTTCCGACCCTTTCGATATCGCTCGGGGTGAATCCCTTGTGCACCGACCTCTCGAGCACCTCGGGGTTCGAGCTCTCCAATCCCAGCGCGACGGTGACCGTCTTCGGCACGTCCCGCAGGGACTCCTCGGTGATGAACTCGGGGCGGCTCTCGAAGAGGATGCGCTCGCATCCGGAGAACGCCTCGAAGATCCTCGCCCTCACCGAAGGGGGGACCTCGTTGTCGTCGAGGAAGCTCCCTGACGTGTAGATCTTGACGAAGGGTTCGTCCTTGTAGCGGGACAGCGCCTGCTCGAGCTGCTTAAGCAGATCCTCTTCGGTGACGCCACCCAGGGATGCCTCCCTGTAGCCGCACATCGTGCACCCTCCGCTCTTGACCCAGCAGCATCCGTTGGTGCGCATGATCATGACCATGGCGTCGACCTTCCGGCCTCCGGACATGTCCGATTCCTTCCAGACGGCCTCCAGCTGGGACGGGGACCTTTTATCCTTCATCGACCCAGGCCATTCCGAACCAGATAGAAAACCGTTTCCCGTGGACGGACGGCCCGCGTGGTCGCATGTGCCAGCTCGCACGTTCTCGGTCATGCGACCGGCCGGCGGTCCGCGCAAACGTCTTTATGCGCGTGCGCATGGGGTGTGACGATTACAATGTCCATGAGAATCGTCGTCATCGGATCGGGCGCTGCCGGGATGTCCGCCGCCTCGTCCGCCAGGAAGGCCTCCAAGGACGCCGAGATCACCGTCATCACAGAGGACGAGGACATAGCCTACTCGCCCTGCGCCATCCCCTGGGGGATCGAGGGAAAGACGGGCTGGTCCGACATCGTCATGCACGATCCGTCCTACTACAAGGCCGAACGCGGCATCGAAGTCATAGTCAGGACGAAGGTGGAGGCCGTCGACAGCGACAAGAAGGAGGTCTCCGCCGGAGGGAAAACATACCCGTACGACTCCCTCGTCATAGCAACCGGAGGAACAGTCTTCGTGCCCCCCATAGAGGGCAAGGACCTGGGGAACGTGTTCGTCGTCAGGACCGTCAGGGACGGGAAGGAGATCCAGAAGGCCCTCGCGGATGCGAAGAACGTCGTCATCGGAGGGGCCGGGGTCATCGGGCTCGAGCTCGCCGTCGCGCTGAGGGACATGGGCAAGGACGTGACGGTCATCGAGATGATGGACCAGGTCATCCCGCGCATAGCCGACAGGGACATGGCCGACGTCATCCAGGCCGACCTGGAGAAGAGGGGCATCAGGTTCGTCATGAAGGCCCCCATCCAGGCCGTGAAGGGGGACGGGAAGGTCCAGAGCGTCACCGCCGCCGGCGCGGACTACCCGTGCGACGTCATGATCTTCGCCACCGGCGTCCGCGCGAACCTGGAGATTCCGAAGGCCCTCGGACTCGACATCGGACAGCTCAACGCCGTCATCGCCGCGCCCACGATGAACGCCTACAGGAGGGGACGCCTCGTGCCCGACATCTACGTGGCCGGGGACCTGGTCCAGTGCCAGTCCGCCGTCATGCCCGGAGCGACCATGAGCCAGCTGGGATCCACCGCCGTCAAGCAGGGGATCGTCGCCGGCAACAACGCGGCGCACGGCCCCAGGAGGACGTTCGGACCCGTCGCCAGCCCCTGGGTCAGCACCATCGGGGACCTGCAGATCGCGGGGACCGGACTGTCCCTGGGACTCGCGTCCTGGTACGGCATCGACGTGGTCTGCGGGAAGGCCGAGGGCCTCACCCGCGCCAGGTACTACCCCGGAGGGATGCCCCTGACCGTCAAGGTCCTCGCCGACCGCTCCACCCACAGGCTCGTCGGGGCCCAGATCATCGCGGGCGAGGAGGCAACGGGGCGCATCAACTGGCTCACGTCCGCCATCATAGACGGGAAGACCGCCGAAGCCTTCCTGACGGATTCGGAGAACGCGTACTGCCCCCCGACCAACATGGTGAGGGACGTCGTCATGGGCGCCGTGGAGGACCTCTGCGCCAAGCTCGCGCTGTGATCCGATGAAGTACGATGAGTACAAGGCAGTCTACAACCAGCTCCGCGACCCGTCGGACGTGGAGCGCCTGTCGGGCACGTACGACGCCAGGATGCTGGACAGCCTGTTCACCCAGAAGACCACCCGCGAGGTGAAGAAGCGCTTCTACCTGGTGAAGGACGCGTCCCCCAAGATGCTGAAGGAGTGGAACAAGGGCAGGTCCATCATGGACCTGTCCAGGAAGTACCGTTTCCCCCCGCTCCTGACGGCGATGTTCATATTCCTGGAGGACGGGGCGAGCAGGAAGGAGTTCTGGGCCTACGTCCGGGACCCCTCGCTCCTGGAGAGCGAGGAGACCGCGGCGGAGGTGCGCGAGGCGATCGACAACGATATCGTCTACTCGCCGGCGGCCAACGACCGCCAGAGGGAGCGCGGGCTGTGGGGGGAGGACCTCCTGCACCAGTGGCTGGACGGGCAGGGCGTGACGTACCGCACGGAGAACGACCTCCGCGGGACGGAGTTCACCAAGACCCCGGACTGCCTGCTGGACGAGCCGGTGATCTACGAGGGGCACGAGATCCATTGGGTCGAGAGCAAGGCCTCCTTCGGCGACAACACGGAGTTCAGGTTCAACTCCCGCAAGCAGCTGGTGCCGTACACGAAGCTCTTCGGGCCGGGACTGGTTGTCTACTGGGTCGGGTGCCTGGACGATCTGGAATGTCCGGACGAGGTCTTCGTCTGCGACATCTCGGTGTTGCAGAAGACGCTGCAGAAGATGGAGTGAGGCAGCCCCGATCGCACGATCGGGACACTGCCGAGGATGCCGTATGCAATCGGCTCCTCGCTCGCCAGGTCATCGGACTTCGCGATGAAGTACGAAGAGATGAAATAGCGCAGACGCCTGGTCTGATACGGTGGAGACGCCTCCGATGAGGAAGGCGTCGGTCGGTCCGTGGAGTCGGAACAAGATGCCGGACCGCGAGAACCTGGATCCATGGGGATACGGGAGGATTACTTTATGACATACACTGTCAAATCTGAAATGGGGGGGGGGCTTCCGCCCCTGCTCGTTCCATGACCTCCTTTCAGAGGTGCTGCGATCATCCGGGACGTCGCAGGATATGCGTGTTGGCCGTCCTCGCGGTCCTGATGATGCTGATGACCGCCGTCACGCCCGTGACGTCAGGCGATTCCGATGCGACGTCCTCGGACGGCTGGAAATGCACTGTGACCATCGACGGGAACGACATCACGACGAAATACTCGAAGAACGGCTCCCCCCTGACGGAGACGACGAACGTCGACGGCACGGCCGGATCCGACGGATCCTGGGGATTCGACAAGGATACGGGATACGGGCCGTTCGGTTCGTTCTATGCGGCGTTCGACCCGAATGACAACAACAAGATGGTCTGCCACCTAGACCCGTACGATCTCAAACAGACCCTGGACGGGAAGACGAGCGTCGAAATCGACGGGAAGACGGTGAAAATCTCGGACTGCAACAAGATGTGGTGCCTTCCGAAGCACTACGTGTCCGTCGACGGGAACACGCTCACCATCTCGAGCAGCAGTTCCGACGGAGAGGTGGCCAAATCCTTCGTCATCGAAGGGAAGGAGTACAACTATCTGGCCATAGGGGTGTACGAGGCGACGCTGGACACCGGTACCAACAAACTCGGTTCGATGTCAGGCGAATCGGGCATAACACCTCTGAACAATACAACTCTGGATAAATTCCGCGAATACGCCGGATACGATATCGACGGCGGAATCTCCCTGCTCTGGAACTACCATATTATGCAGACCTACAGGCAGTGCGCCCTGGCGGTCATGGGCGACGTGGATTCCCAAGCGACGATTGGATATGGCAACGTCGATGGGAGCGGACCCACGACGACCGGGATGAAGGACGCGATGGGACCGTACTTCGGGACGGCATCCGCCGATTCGATCGGAGCCAAGTGTTTCATCGACGATGCCTGGGGATCCCTCTGGGAGTATGTAGACGACGTAGCATGGACATCCACGGGAATTGATGCGGGTCAGAACAGGACCCCAGGCACCAGTGCCACAAGTACGTACATGACGTCCATATCGCTTGCTAAGTTCAGAGGCTGGGGAACGAACCCCTCGACGGCCCTCGACTCGTGGGGTCTGCCGACGAAATCCGCAGGAAGCAACGGTGTTACGGCGGAATCTGGGGATAGCAATAGTGCTACGGCCCCGGATTATTACTACACTGATAATACCGGGTCCGGACTGGCATTCGGTGCCTATAACAGAGACGGTGCCAACGCGGGAATCTCCTATCTGATTATGACAGATGTAAAAGACAGTCCCAACAATGGAACCCGCCTGGCCTTCCTGTTCACCGACGATGCGGCGGCGACCGTCGTGACTTACGACCACAGCGATCTGAGGGCCCTCCTGAAGAAACACGGGTACTCCGAAGATCCCGTGGATGAACTCGAAAAGAAGGCCACCGGAAAGGAGACATACCATTATCTCGGCGAAGTCGCAGAGTTCGAGCACGTGGGCTGGATCGTCGACGGCGAGGAGTATCCGGCGGACTGCAAGTTCGCGAAGACCGAGGACCACGTCGCCAAGTCCGTATGGGTAGGGTTGCCGGCGGTGACGTACAAACACGATCTGCTCGTCGAACTCTCAGGGGATTCCTATTCGGTCATGGGACTGCCCAACGGCCTCGAGATCGACGGACACGAGAGATACGAGCAGCTCCCCAGCAGAGACGGCTACTCCCATGTCAAGTGGCGGATCGTGACCGAGGACGGGGAGGAGGTCGAGGTCGACCCTACAGACGAGTTCGTGATGCTGAAATCGCACACCGCGATATCGCTCTGGACCCCGGTTCCGACGGTCACTCTCGACCACAGCAATCTGACCGACATCGTGGGAAAGACGGCCAGAGGCGTCTCCGATCTGGAAACGAGCATGGCCATCGAAGGGAACAGCCATTATCCGCAGCTCCCGAACACCGCAGGATACAGGCATATCGGATGGGACATCGACGGGAAGATCGTGGGGCCCACAGCAGCGTTGGAATCGCAGAGCACCCATGATGCGAAGTCCCTCTGGGAGAAGATCCTGGTTATCCCGATATCCGCGGAAGACGAAGAAGAGACGATAGAGGTCATCGTCGAGGAGGGCTCCGAACCGTGGCTCGGAAAGAACGGCAAGACCGTCCTCCTCACGGCCATCATCGTGGCGATAATCGCCGAACTCGCGGTACTCGGCATCTCCAGAAAGGAGTGAGTACGCTTCGGGGATTCGCGAGAACCTATCAACATCCAGACAAACAAGGCCTCGGACGCATCGTCCCGGGGCCCGTCTTTCTCCCTTTTGCTCGGAAGGGCCTCCGACCGACGTGCGGATGACACCAGAATACGATCGGAGCACCGATGGAGAAGAGTCAGAAAGAGGTTGGTGAAGCGACCCTCGCTGGCCGCGGTTCTCCTGTCTCAGCTCGCCCAGTGTGGCGATCCTCTCGGCGTATGCGTCGTGCTTGTGGATGGACTCCTCCGAATCGCTGACGACATCGACGGAGACCGCGTCCGGAAGGTCAGGATACTTCGCGACGAACCTCTCCAGCACCCCTCTAACCACATCCTCCACGAACTTGGTGTTCCTGTGGGCGTTTATCACGACCTGCCCTTCATCCGGCCTCTTCAGCAGCTCGAACGTCGGCGACGAGAAGGAATCCTCAACCAGGTCGATCAGGTCCTCGGCCTCGATGCTCACGTCCTCGGGCATCGTCACCATAAGGGTGCACACGTTCCTCTGGTTGTGGGACATGACGGGCATGTCGCCCTCGTATCCGAGCATCTCCGTCACGGTCTGCTGGGCGCAGGGGCACGCGGTCATGCCGGTGACGCGGGTCCCGACCATCTTCGTGATCGGTCCGTCGCGGACGATGGTCCCTCCGGCCAGGAGGGTGTAGATCTCGAAGGTGTCCCTGCCCTGGGGAGTCCTGTTCGGCTTGTAGTACTCGGCCGAGATGTGGACCTCCGCGTTCCGGGCGTACTCGTGGTGCACCAGCAGCCTCTTGCAGATGTCCGCCGCCATGTCCTCGATCGCGGTCACGGGATGGCGCATGCTCTCCTCGACGACCTCGTTGATGACCTCGACGTTCCTCGACATGTGCGAACCCTTCTGGTCGGCGGGGAGGTCGACGTAGATGTCCATGGAGCAGCTGAGGGTGTTGTTGAGCGTCCTTCCCAGCCCCTCCCTCTGGACAAGCACCGGCTTGCGGACGTTGCGGACGCCCACACGGGTTAGCTTAAAGCTGGCATCGCCCTTGCCGTACTGCAGGTCGCACTTCAGAGTCATGGTCCGACTGAATCGCGGGTCAGTCTTAAATGGAGCGCCATCTACAGGGAATCGGGTAGGAGATGCGCTGCGGAGTAGATGAGGCGGGCCGCGGTTCTGTCATGGGACCGCTGGTCGTCGGAGCGGTATGGTCGGATGACGACGACATCCTCTCGAAGATAGGCGTGAGGGATTCGAAGAAGCTCACGCCGAAGGTCAGGGAGAGGATGTACGGGGAGATCGTCGAGAAGGCGGACGGATGGGCGGTCGTCATAGCCAGCGCCGCCGACATCGACGAACGCAGGAAGGAGATGTCCCTCAACGACGTCGAGCTCAACATGTTCGCCGAGGCCGTGACGAGGCATCCCTGCGACACCGTATACGCCGACTGCCCGGACGTCAACGAGGCGAAATTCTCCCAGCGCCTGGGTGCTTTGACCCATGGCAAAGAGATTATAGCAAAGCATAAAGCGGACGATACTTACCCGGTGGTATCAGCAGCCTCCATCGTGGCCAAGGTCACCCGCGACAGGATGATCGAGGACCTACACAGGGAGCTCGGGGACTTCGGCAGCGGGTATCCCAGCGACCATTACACCATGGATTTCATCTCGGATTGGATGAGGGACAACGGATGCCCCCCGCCCCACGCGAGACGCTCCTGGGAGCCGGTGAAGCAGATGATGTCCGCCAAGGCCGTGAGGAGACTGGACGATTGGTGACCGGAAATGAGCATGCAGCAGGAGATCCAGGACGTTGTCGACAGGTTCCACAGGAAGATGGAGAAGGACCCCGAACTGAAGAAGGAGATCTCCCACCTGGACAAGGTGTTCAACCTCGATCTGGGGGATGAATCGTACACGCTCAAACTGAAGGACTCCCGCATCTACTTCTTCGAACCGGGACTGGATGCCAACCCCGACGTCACCGTCACCACCACGCCCGAGAACCTCCAGGGGCTCATCGACGGATCCCTCAGGCCCATGCGCGCCTACGTGCTAAAGAAGATCCACATCAAGGGAAAGATCGACGACCTGCTGTTCCTGAAGAAGCTGTTCTGAAGGACGCTTCCGATTCTCTCCGGCCCCCGCGAAGGGGGCCGGATTCCACCGATCGCCCGATCGGTGCCACGTTCCCTGATAGAGACCCCAGAACTTGCGCACCTTGGGATATTCGGCCTTCATGCGGGCCTTGAATGCGGAATGCGGTTCCTTGAGCCCTTCGAACCGTTCGTCTTCGTCCATGGTCTTCATCATCTCGACGGCATCGTCGTAACATTTGGCATCCTTGAGCGTGAGGCGCAGCTCGATCAATCCCCTGCCCAGTATCGCCGCCGACTCGCCGAAGCCCCTGGCGATCAGGGCCCTGCTTATGGTCTGGATCCCCCTGCAATCGTAGTACTTGTAACCGTGAATGGGGGCGAATCCCACCTTCCTGATGTAACGGTCGACATCGGATGCCCTTCCTGCGAGGACGAGGGTCTTCAGCGCCTCATTGTCGTACTCCTCGCGGGCGAACGTCTTGCCGGCGAGGTCATCGAGCAACGCCTCCGTATCGATCTTCGCGGTGTTCATCTTCACGTTGTCGAAATCGGCGAATTTGTGCGATGTCGAGAACAGCTTCAGGTAGAGCTGCGCCGCCTCCTCCCTGTATCCGTGGGAGGCCAGGATGAGCGCGGATTTCTCCATGCGATAGCCGTCCTTGCATTCGGCCAGCATGCCTGCGTATCTGGCAGCGGACTCGTTGCGCTCGGCATCCAGATGCGCCACGACGCGGAAGATGGCGTCCGTGGTCTGCGAAGAGCAGCGTATGTACGCGTCGTAATCCCCTCTCTCGAACTGCATCTCCAATGCGTTGTCGCTCAATACCGAAGAATCGTCCAGAAGAGGATACGCCTGGTCCATCCTGCCGCGCGGGACGTGACTCAGATACTCCTTGTACAGACGCTGCGCGCTATAGCTCCTGTTCTTGAGGATCCTGGCTATCGTCTCCGGCCCGATCTGGGTGAACAGAGTGCAGATGTCCGCATCACACTCGCTGAAAGCATCGTCGACACCATCGTTATCGTACTCCATCTTCGACAAACTCGACAACAGTCTGTCTATGAGGATGACGGCCGTATCAGGGTCGGCTACCTCGCACACGATCCTCCCGAGGATGTCCACCGTATGCTCGTATTCCACATCGTGGTTACAATCATCGGCGTTGTACCAATCGTCATAGTAATTCGCCTCCTCATCGTAATCCGGATCCCCGGTGATGTCGTCCGCGATGCCGTCTATGATCTCCTCTAGCTCCTCGATGAGCTCGGGATCGTCTTCTTCGACAGCATCGGAATCCTCCTCTGGATGCCTGAGAACAGCCACGATGTGCCTGCATTTCTTATCCGGACAGTCGCAATCCAGGAGATCGACCTTGTTGGTGTGGAGACGGCGGAGGACCGTGTAATCCCTCCCGTCGGGATCGGACACGACGTAGACCGCTATCCCCGGATACACGTCCCTGGGCGCCGACACCGCCCCTTTGCTTGCGAGATCCGAACCTTGATTGAACGCCTGGAGTCCGAACAGCTCCCTCAACCCGGCATCGTCGATGCCATGCCTGATATCCATAGGGATGAGATGCGACGTGCGATATTTGTTCCACACCGTCCAGCTCAAACATTACGATTGCGATACGATTATCAACATCAAGAAACCGTTAAATATAACCCTCCGATTGGGTAGATTCATAGCGAGGTAGGGTAGCCAGGATATCCCGTCGGGCTCATAACCCGGAGATCGGTCGTTCAAATCGACCCCTCGCTACCATCTCTTTACCAAAGTTCCCCGACGAGCGCGAGCTCTCGCGTTCCCGGAAGAAGGTTCCGCGCCCGACCCTTGCCGATCGGACGCATGGTTGTTCAGGCCAGCTTCACGTCCCCGGACCCCAGGTCCTCCATCCTGCCTTCGGCCTCCAGATAGAGCTCCTTCAGCCTGTCCAGCATCTCCTGCGGGGCGTCCCACAGTCCGCGGTCGGCGGCCTCCAGCATGTCCTCGATCATCTCCTTGAGGGCGTAGGGGTTGTTCGCGTCGATCCACTCCCTCCATCCGTCGTCGAGGATGTACGCCTCGGTCACCTTCTCGAACATCCACGGCTCGATGGAATCCGACGTGGCGCTCCATCCGAGCATGTACTCGGTCAGCTTGGAGAGCTCCATCGCGCCCTTGTAGCCGTGCGGCTTCAGCCCCTCGGCCCACTTCGGGTTGAGGACCCTGCTGCGGACCACGTACGCGGTCTCCTCCTCCAGCGTCCGGGTCTTCAGACGGTCCGTGTCCGAGCTGTCCCCCATGACGCAGTATGGCTTCTTGTTCCCGAACGCGCGGACGGCGGCGTTCATCCCTCCCAGCGAGTCGTAATCGTCGTCGATGTCCAGGAGGTCGTACTCCCGGTCGTTGTGGTTCTTGACCGTGACGTCCAGGTTCCCGACCACCCTCTTGAAGGCCTGCGGGACCTTCTGGCCCTTCCATTTCCCGCCGTACGCGTACGCCCCCCATGTGGCGTACGTCTCGGCGATCTGGTCCAGGGTGTCCCATTTGGACGATGCGATCAGCACCGACACCCCGTTCCCGTGCTGGCCGGGGGGATCGCCGAAGACGCGTATGGACGCCATGTCGCGAGCTTCATCCGCAGACATGCCCTGGCCGATGTAGTCGGCCATGTCCCTCATCAGGTGCTTGCGGTAGTAGTTCTGCTCATCCGTCTCGTCGAGGTCGGCGACCATCTCCAGCGCATGCACGATCATGTCGCTGAGGTTCGGGAACGAATCTCTGAACAGGCCGGAGATCCTGGGCATGACGTCTATCCTGGGCCTCCCCAGCTCCTCCAACGACATGACCTCCAGGCCGGTCACCCTGGATCCGGTCGCGCCCCATGTGGGGCGGACGCCCATGAGCGACAGGATGTAGGCGACGTCGTCCCCTCCGGTCTTCATCGTGTCCGTGGCCCAGACCACGATCCCGATGCTCTCGGGATACGCGCCGTTGTCCTTGACGTAGCGTTCGATCATGTCGTCGGCCATCTTCTTCCCGATGCGCCAGCTCGCCTGGGACGGGATCCCGCTCGGATCGATCGAATAGAAGTTCGTGCCCGTCGGCAGCAGGTGCGCGTTGCCCCTGGTGGGCGATCCCGAAGGTCCCGGGATCACGTACCCCCCGTCGTGGGCGAGCATGTAGTTGTCCATCTCCTGCGTCATACCGCATATGGCGGGATGGATGTGCTCCACCACGTAGCGGACGGCCTTCTCCAGATCTTCGGTCATCCTGCCGGCGATGCGCTCCGCGCACTCCAGCGCCGGACCGGATTCGAAACCGGTGTCGTACATCCCGTCTATTATCGCATTGAACGCATCGTCGATGCGGTCGGTCAGCGTCCCGTTGGCGACGCCCGCGGCCTCGTTGATCCTCGAGGGGGAGTCCAGCAGGGAATCCAGGTCGTATCCCATGGCATCCGCGACGGCACCGCGCATGGACGGGATCGAACCGTTGCGCAGCCTGCACAGCGAGTACACCATCTCCTTCATGCGCTCCCCTTCGGGCACGTCGCCGAGGATGTGGAGCCCGTCCTTGATCATGGCGTCCTTGAGGTCCGCCACGTAGTCGTAGATGAGATCGATCTTGCCGTCGACGTCCTCCTGCGTGCAGTCCTCGGACAGCCCGAGCTCCTTGAACATGTCCAATCCCTTGACGAGCTCGTGGATCCGCTGGTCCAGCATGGCGCGCTTGTCCTCCTGCATGGTGCTCTTCGAATTGAGGTACTCCTGCAGCACCCCGTCCAGCTCCATGAGCTCGTCGTACCCGCCTGCGCGGGTCATCGACGGGCACATGTACCCGATCAGGACGGAGTTGATCCTCCTCTTGCATTGGATCCCCTCGCCGGGATCGTCGATGATGTACGGGTACACGTTGGGCATCGTATCGAGGACTGCGTCCGGATAGTCCTCGGCGGACAGGGCGTTGCCCTTCCCGGGGAGCCACTCCAGCGTCCCGTGGGTGCCCATGTGGACGATCAGATCGGCCTTGAAATCGTACTTCAGCCACCTGTAGTACGCGAGGTACTGGTGGGGCATCACGACCCTCGGATCGTGGTACAGCGTCTCCGCCTGGTCGTGCTGGCCGCGGTTGGGCTGGATCCCGATGAGGACGTTGCCGTTCCTCACGCCGGGCATCAGGAACCTCCCGTCGTGGACCGATATCGGTCCCGGCGGATCGCCCCAGCTGCGGACCATCCCCTCCCTGGCCTTCGGTTCCAAGGCGTCGAAGTAGGCCATGTACTCGTCCAGGCCCATGAGATCGGCGGCGCGCCCCTCCTGCTCGTCCTCCGGGACCCACTCCAGGTCGCTGGTGATGCCCGAAAGCACCTCCTCCACGACCTCGTTGCCGTCCTCGGGGATTCTGTCCACGATATAGCCGTCGTCCCTCATCCTGATCAGGACCCTGCGGATGCTCTCGAAGGTGTCGAGACCCGCCGCCCCGCCCACGTGGTCGTTGGTCGGGGGGTACATGTTCAGCAGTATGGCTACGCGCCTCTCGGACCTGGGCTTCCTCCGGAGGGACGCCCATGCGACGGCCAGGGTGGAGATCCGTTCGGTCCTGTCCGGAACGGATACGGCCGCGTAGTCCCCTCCCGGGGTCCGGCTCATGAACGAGTACGGGACGTTGATGATCTGCCCGTCGTACTCCGGCCAGATGACGCTGCAACCGATTTCCGCAGCGTCCATGCCGATGATGTCCTCCCGCCACTCCTCCACCGGCCTCCTGATCTGCTCGGCCTGGATCACGGGAACCCCCAGATCGAGGAAGAAGTTCCTCTTGTCCGGAAGGCCCTCCACGTTGTTCATGTTGATCTGCGAGAAGCCCATGGCCATGACTATGGCGTCCACCACGGTGCGCCCGTCCTCCGTGAACCATCTGCGGGCCACCTCCTCCGACCCCAGGGCGCCGGTGATCGGGTCCGGCGACGAGACGCAGAAGACGGGGATCGCGTTGGCGCCCTTGCTCTCGATGGAACGCACGAGATCCCGGAAGGGGCCCATCTGACCCTTGGCGTAGGCCGCGAGATGCGTCATCAGACCGATGGTGGGCTTCGACGGGTCCAGAGATGCGCGGTACTCCGCCGGGTCGGTGTCGATGGGCCACCCGTCCCGGAACAATCCCTCGGTCGGACCTATCGACGGTTCGGGGACCTCCACGTCCAATCCTCCGACGTTCCTCTCGACCCACATCAGCAGCGAACGGAGGTTGTCCCCGCCACGGAGGCTGAGAAGGGTCCTCGCCCTGGTGTACTCCTCGTCGGAGTGCCTGAACAGGCCCCTGTTCTCCTCGTTGGATTCCGGCAGGGACCCCTGGTACAGGGTGTCGATGCCGTTCTTCTGCACCACGGCCATCATGCGGTCGTACTTCGGGAACTGGGATTCGTCGCCGTGGAGCGACATGAACAGGATGTCCGCGCCCTTGAGCTCGGACAGGAACCCGGAGAAGGAGCGCTCGTCCTCCTGCAGGTCCTCCGAATCGGCGCAAACGACCCTCATCCCGATAAGGGGCTCCATCCCCCTGAGGGCCTCGCCCATCTTCGAGCTGTCGCGGTTCAGGATGCTGACGTACGCGACGGTGAGGGTCCTCCCCTCGCCGCCGTCCGGATGCTTCTCGTAAACGTTGTACAAAACGATCTCCTCCCGATCGCTGCATGTCCATCGCGGTCCTGACGGAACCCGCGATGTAGTCCGCGTTGAGGTCCTCCAGGTGCAGGTACGTGCCCCTCAGGGCCCTGCACAGGTCCAGAGCCAGGCCGAACCTCATGCGCCCCGCCTCCGTGTCTATCACTATGAACTGGATCCCGCTGTCCGCGATCGCCGACGCGGTGGAGAGCATCTCCTCCACGGGACGGCTCCCGGGCGTGTACGGGACGTTGCACCTGCCGTCCGACAGGACCACCATCACCGGCTTGGACCCCTTCTTGGCGCTGTCCTTCAGGATGTCGTATCCCTTGATCAGGCCGTGGATCAGCGGGGTGCGGCCCCCGGTCGGGATCTCGGCCAGGGTCTTGTAGGCGTGGAGGATGCTGCGGGTCAGCGGCAGGACCTCCTCGGCCCTGTCCGCCCTGAACACGGCCATCCCGATGGAGTCCCTCTTCTGGTAGGCGTCCTTCAGCATGGACAGGATGGCGCCTTTGACGGCGACCATGCGCTTCTGCGCCCCGATGGAGCCGGAACCGTCCACCAGGAACAGGATGTCGCTGCCCTGCCTCTTCTCCCTGACCTTCTCCCTGAGGTCCTCCCTCTTCAGCACTATGGCGAGGTCGCCGTGCTCGCGGCAGGCCTGGTACGGCGCGGCCGCGCGGATGCTGGCGACCAATGCGATATCCTCGATCCTCCCGCGGGGGATGCGGTATCCGATGCATCTGCCGCCGGTATCCTCGGATATCGTGCTGTTCTGCTTCCCGGACCGGGACCTCCTGACGCTGTCGTCGGAGGGCATGTAGTCGATGACCCTGAACACGTCCCCGATGTCGAAGACCTCCTCGTCGGGGTCCGAGTCTGGAGGTGGCAGCGGGACGTCAGGATCGTTCTGATCCTCCTGCTGATTCTGCCGGGGCTCTTCCCGCTCCTGTTGCTGGTCCTCCGGTTCCTGGTCCTGCTGGTCCTCGGGCTGATCTTCCGGTTGGTCCTCCGATTGGTCGTCGGATTGGTCCTGATCCTGCTGCTGGTCCTCCGGCGGACTCTGGTCGGGCGGGTCGTTGCGCCTGTGCTCCAGGCATATCGCCGCCGCCTCCTTCAGATCGTCGAGGGTCGCGGTGTCGCGGTCGTCCAGGGCCGCCAGCGAACAGGCGGCGTTCATCACTGAGATGTCCCCGCGATGACCGGCGACGTTCAGACGGGAACATACTTCCGAGATCGCGGAGAGGTACCCGTCGGGCACGCGGGTGAACCTCACCCTCCCGCGGGCCTTGGCGATGCGCGAGGCGACCTCCGAATCCTCCTCCGCCCATCTGGCGATGAAGGTCCCGGGATCGGATTCGAACTCCATCCTCCGCCTGACGATCTCCTCGCGGACGCCCTCGTCGTCCGAATTCGACAGGAACACGCATAGATCGAACCTGTCCAGGACGTGGTCCGGAAGGACCCCCTCGTCGGAATCCATCGTGGCCACCAGAAGGAACGCGCACTCGGTGATCCCGGACACGCCGTCCCTCTCTACCACGCTCATCCCGGTCTCCGCCGCATTGGTGATCTGGAACACCAGGCTCAACGGTAGCAGGTTGATGTTCTCCGCCAGGAGGATGTTGCCGTCCGCGCGCTTCAGCAGCCCGTCGGAAGTCACCTTCCTGCCCCTGGTCAGGGTGTCCTCCACGTCGATCCCCCCGAACACGCCGTCCTCGGTGGATCCGAGCGGGAGGTTGACGACCCTCCTGCCACCGGCTATGGTGGATATCGACCTGGCCAGGACGGATTTCCCGGTCCCGGTGGGTCCGCAGATGAGCACCGACGATATGTCCGGCGATGCGAGGGCGCACACGAGCGCGCCCTTGGCTCTCTCGTTCCCGACGAACGCCGAGAACGGGTACTCGGGCCTCACTCCCCGAACGTGGTCTTCAGCCATCTGTCGAGCTCCCCTGTGTCGAGGGTCGAATCCTGGAACGGGTTCCTGCGCATGCGGTGCGGCATGACCAGCCTGGACACGTGCACCACGTCGGACACGTCCACCTTCTCGCGCCCGCGGAGGGCCGCGTACGCCACGGCGGATTTGATCAGTGTGAGGTCTGCGCGGTGACCGTCGACCTCCAGATGCAGCGGGATGCGGACGGCTGCGCGGACCACGTCCTCGCCCGGGACTATGCTCCCGACCAACGACCTGGCGGCGAGTATCCTATCGCGGATCTCCTGCTGCGCCTCAGCGTAGTCCTCCCTGAACCCCTCGGGGTCCTTCTCGAACTCCATGCGGCGCTGGATGATGCCCATCCTGCGCTCCTCGTCGCGCTCGGCCACCACGTCGACGGTCAGACCGAACCTGTCCAGGAGCTGGGGCCTGAGGTCCCCCTCCTCGGGATTCATGGTGCCGACGAGGATGAACCTCGACGGATGGGAATACGAGACCCCCTCCCTCTCGACGTAGTTCACGCCCATGGCGGCCGCGTCCAGCAGGAGGTCCACGATATGGTCGTCCAGGAGATTCACCTCGTCCACGTAGAGGATGTTGCCGTTGGCCTTGGCGAGTATGCCGGGCTCGAACTTCCTCTTCCCGGTGCTGATCGCGTGCTCGATATCGAGCGTCCCGGCCACGCGGTCCTCCGTGGAGTTCAACGGGAGCTCGACGACCCTCATGGGCACGACGGCCTCTTTCAGCGTCCCGCCGGCCTCCGACCTCTCCGTGCAATCGGGACAGTAGTCGTCGGTGTGGCCCCATTCGCATCCGCAGGCGCACCCTTCGACCACCCTCCTCTCCGGGAGGAGGTCGGCCAGCGCCCTTACCGCGGTGGACTTGGCGGTCCCTTTCTCGCCCCTTATCAGGACCCCGCCTATCAGCGGATTGATCGTGTTCAGCAGCAGGGCCTCCTTCATCGGCTCCTGCCCAACTATGGCTGCGAACGGGTATACCGGCCTCGTCTTCATCTGTGAATCACCTGTGCGGAATGATTGGATTAACCATCCAACCGCATTCTGTCGTTCTCGATATTTATCGTTGAACGGTGGCGGAACGTTCGTTACCCGTGGTTTTTGAATATATGTCGGGATGCGGGCGGGAACGCCGGACCGCGCGGGTCCGGAACGGATACCGTTTATACGGATGGACGGGAACATCCGATCATGAAGCGGGAGATACCGTTCGAATGGAAGGACATCCTTCCGGCGGAGCCGGTGGATGAGCGCAGGAAGGTGGCGGAGATGTGCTGCGGGATCGGCGTGCACAGGCAGTGCAGATCCCTCATCCTGATCCCTGACCGGGACGTGAGGGTGCTGGCCGCCGGCCATCACGAGTGCTCCTACGTGCAGTCGCCGCAGGCGATCACCAACAACACCAGCATGGGCAACCGCATGGAGATGTCGATGATGCACAAGGGCCTGGAGGTCAACGACGCCTATATGGACGCGTACACGGCCCGCCTCGGATTGGATCCGGAGAGGACGGTCATGTTCGGGACCGCGGCGAACATGGAGAACGCGGTGGTGACGAGCACCGTCTCCGGGAACGGAATCAAAGTCTCCGCGGCCGTCACCGGGGGGATACGCGGGAACGGGGGCCGGGCGGGGGACCCCGCATCCTTCGACGAGGCCAAGCGCTACCTGCAGAAGCAGGGCACCATAGTGATCATCGTCGCCGTGGAGGCTCACATGACCGACGGGGCGATGGCGCAGGCCGTGTGCACCGCGACGCAGGCCAAGAGCTCCGTCATACAGGAGCTGATGGCGAGGAGCCTGTACAGCGAGGGCGTCGCCACCGGGTCCGGGACGGACCAGGTGTGCATCGTATCGGACACGGGATCAGAGACCCCGGTCCGCGACTGCGGGATCGGCTCGGATGTCGGGCTGGCGGTGGCGAACTGCGTCCGCAAGGCCCTCGGCAAGGCGCTGGACCTCCAGACCGCCATGGACAAGAAGAGGCAGTGCGACCCGTTCGTCATGCTGTCCCGCTTCGGATACGGCGTCGGGGACGTCTACGACGAGATCCGCTTCCCGTGCACCGCCGATTCCCTGACGGTCGCGGAACGGGACATCCGCGCCGATGCCCGCGTGGCGGCGGTCTTCTCTGCCGCGCTGCGCATCGCGGACGGGATCCGCCTCGGGGACATTCCGGCGGATGCGGGGCTCGAAGCGGTCAGGAGGATCGTCAGGACCGTCCTCGAGAACGGGGACATCGACCCCGTCACGGAGCGCCTGCTCTCGTTCGAGGACACCGTCCCGGGATACCTGAGCATGATCCTCGCGGTCCTGATGCGGAAGAGAGCGCTCGCCACGATGGAGGCGGGGCAATGAGCCGCATACTCGGTAGATTCGATGCGACCTTGGACGGGGACGGCATCCGCATCGACCTGCACGGTCCGAGGAACGTCCTGTGCACCTCCCTGGAATCGGGCACCGCATCGGCGTCCTCGATAGGGATCGGAGCGACGGACTGCGACGTGTCCCTGCCCGGCGGTCCGGGTCTCGAACCCTCCGTCGAGGAGCTGGAATTCGGCCCCACGAGATGCGCCGCGGTCGTCGCGGCCGATCTCAACGGCGGGACCCCCAGGGCCGGATCGAAGGATGAGGGTTGCAGGAGCTCGGCATCCGTCATAGTGCTGATAGACGCCGACATGTCGGTGTCCTCAATGGCCAGGGCCATGGTCACCGCCACGGAGGCCGTGACGGCCGCGATACAGGACCTCGGACTGCGCGACACGGCTGGACGCTGCGGCACCGGCGCAGCGTCGTTCTCGATAGCCATCGTCACGGATCCGGATGCGAATCTCCACCTCAGGAACGCGGGGAAGCACTCCAAGCTCGGTGAGCTCATAGGTCGCACCGTGCACGATGCGGTCGTGGAATCCGCGAAGGCCGGCGGGCTCCGCCGGAACACCGCCGGGGACGCCATCGCCGTGCTGGACGGAAGGGGCCTGGACATCGAAGGGATGATCTCCGCCTCGGCGAGGCCCGGGAAGGCGCGGAGCGGGATGCTGTCCGACCCCGTCATCTCCGCGGGGATATCCGCCATCCTCCACCTCGACGACGAGATCGAATGGGGCCTCGTCCCGGAGGACGAGGGATTGGAGATGGAGATGAGGATCGCGACGGCCCTGTTCAAGACCGTCTGATGAGAAAGACCTGGGTGGCGGGTCCGACCCGCCACTCAGGATGAAACTGGATAATCGGTTGCCGACTGGATCGGTGAAACCTCTGTTTCGGCATGGGCCTCCTTGGCCGGCCCTGGGGCGCCCGATACGGACTTCTTGAGAATGACGTGAGGGTGACCGTCATCGTCCACTATCTTGGACTCCACCTCGTAGACGACCCTGAGGTTGTCCTCGGTGATGACCTCCTCGGGCGTTCCTTCGGCGTAGATCGTCCCGTCGTGCATCAGGATGATTTCATCTGAGAACTTCGCGGCGATGTTGATGTCGTGGCTGATCATTATTACAAGCATACCCTTCTCGGTCGCGAGGGTCTTGAGCAACTCGGTCACATCGAGCTGATGCCTGACATCCAGGTTGGATGTCGGTTCATCCAAGAGGAGGATCCTGGGCTCCTGGACCAGGCCCCTCGCCAGAGCCACCTTCTGATGCTGCCCCGCCGAGAGCTCGTTGAATCTGCGCATGGCGAGATTCCCTATTCCGAGCCTGTTGAGGGTGTCGTACACGATGTCGAGGTCTTCCTTCAGACTCCTCCAGCTGCTGTGGGGATGCCTTCCCATGAGAACGGTATCCACCACCGTCAGAGGGAACGCGTCGTTCGACGAATAGGGAACGTATCCTATGATCTTGGCGAGATCCTTCCGGGGAATCTCGGACACGTCCTTGTCGTCTATGAGGACAGTACCCGAAGTCGGCGAGAGGATCCTGTTGATGCAATGGATGAACGTGGATTTCCCGACGCCGTTCGGCCCCAGGATCGATACCAGCTTGGACCCTTCGAGTTCCATGGTGATGTCCTTCAGGACGGGCGTGCTGTCGTATGAGAACTCCAGATCGTCTATGCGTATCTTCATGGTCTTGCCCCGGTATCAGTTGGATGTATAATCCAATTATTTCAAACAGCACCAAGTGCACGATTTTCATTACCTATGATTCTTGAAAATAACAGGAAAATGATGTGATTCGGGCCATTTTTCGACTGAGGCGACGCCTCTGTGTTAAATAAAGATACAAAATTCTTCGAATTGGATGTATCATCCAACCGCTCCTGGGGACAACGGGAGATGGGGTGAAATCAATGGAAGGAAGCATGAAAAGGATCCTCGCCGTGGCGATCGTGGCCATAATCGTGGTGGCCGCGGTGGTCGTGGTCGTCGTGAACAACAACGACGACAAGGACTCCGTCTACACAGGAGTGGCGCTGCCCGTCTACGGCAACGCGGACCTGGACAACGACATAGACGAGGACGATCTCAAGATCATCGAGAAGATCATTGCCAAGGATGAGGGCTACACCCTCGAGAAGTACCCGTTCGCCGATGCGAACCATGACAACACGGTCGACAGCAGCGACGTGTCGCTCGTGAAGAAGATCATTGCCGGCGAGAGCTGCAAGGTCTATCACCTGAACTACTACAACGACGGGGCCGTCAACGTGAAGACGAAGGTCGTCTCGACCGCATGGCCCTGCAAGTACCTCATGACGACGTACAACAGCGTCATGTTCCTGCTGACCACCCTCGGCGCGGACGACATGGTCAAGGGATCCACCGCCGTCGGAAGCACGTACCTTGACAAGTACATGTACGCCAAGATCCTGGAGGGCGCCGATGCGCTGTCGACGTCCTACGACGCCAGCTACAACACATATCTGGACACCTCGAGCGTTTCCTCCATCTATCTGAAGTACAATGGCGAGTGCCACACGGTCATGACCTCGGCCTACAGCAACTACGACACTTACAACGAGGACGACATAGAGGCCCTCGGAGTCGATGTCGTTAGGTTCTGCGAGAGCAACCCCACCAGGGACGAGACCCTGGCATCCGTGCTCCTGGCCGGATTCCTGACCGGGAAGCTGGACAGAGCCACCGAGCTCATGGAGCTCTACATGGACATCTGGGACAGATGCGCCGAACTGTCCGAGACGCTGGCCGACGACAAGAAGGTCGGATTCATCACCGCCACCCCCTATTCGTCGTCCATGACTCTCGCCGGCACCGGGAACCAGCACGGCTACAAGTGCGTCCTCGCGGGCGGGAAATCCGTCCTCGGTACCGCGAACCAGGCTCTCGGCACATGGATCCTCGAAGACGAGTACAACAAAGCAGTCGACAAGGTCATCCTCGTCATGTGGAGCAACGGGAACAACGGCTACTTCTTCGGAAACCACGAGCTGAAAGCGGATCACATAGTCAGCATGTGGAAGAGCGGAGACAGTGCCAACCCGTCGATCATCGAACAGATGGATGCCTACGAGAACGGTGGGGTGTATGTCGTCTACGGGGACTTCCCGACAGCCATCGACATACTCCAGAGGGCGTACGTGATGTATCCGGACACGTTCGGCGACCTCTTCGACGAGGCCGTGGAGAAGTTGCTGTCCTTCATCGCCGGTGGCGAATTCGCTGATTCCGGTCTGAAGTTCGTCTACTCCTCGAGCGAGCTGGAAAATTACTGAGAGCCTGAAACGGGGGCTCCGGCCCCCATTACCTAATTCCTATGTCGACAGCTGAAACCGAGAACAAAGGCGAATACCTGGCATACAGGGCCAGGAAGATCTCCTTCATCGCAGTGCTGATAGTCGCCACGATCCTGGTGTTCATCTTCAGCCTGACGCTGAGCTATCTCGACATAGGGTTCGTCGAGACGTTCCAATACGTCCTCGACCACCTGCTCGGAAAGACCTACGAACCGGGCTCCGAGGATTGGATGTGCGACCGCATCATCTTCCACAGGAACATGCCGGAGGCCGTGTTCGCTATCGTCGCAGGGGCATCTCTCGCCGTGGCCGGCGTCGCGATGCAGAGCGTCATGAACAACCCTCTGGCGGACGCGTACACCACGGGAATCTCCAGCGGGGCGGTGCTGGGCGTGTCGATGGCGACCGTCCTAGGCCTGAGCATCTACAACGGAGGAGTCGGTTCACACGTGGGGATCGTGGGGAACGCGTTCATCTTCTCCATGATCCCGCTCGCCATCATAATCCTCGTATCCAAACGTCTGGATCAATCCCCGGCATCCCTGATACTCGCGGGTGTGGCGATATCGTACTTCCTGAATGCCGCCACCATGGCGATAATGCTCGTCGCCGACGAACAATCGCTCAAGTACGTCTACGAGTGGCAGGTCGGTTCCATCGGAGGCAGG
The DNA here is from genome assembly GCA_963650175.1 of Ruminococcus sp. CAG:579. Classification (GTDB taxonomy): domain Archaea; phylum Thermoplasmatota; class Thermoplasmata; order Methanomassiliicoccales; family Methanomethylophilaceae; genus Methanoprimaticola. Next base: position 22,236 of record CAVJLK010000006.1, read on the forward strand.
ACCTGGGACGACATCCCACTGATGATCGCATGCACCTTGTTCGGTACCGCGGTCATCTGGGGCCTGTCCGGCAAACTCAACATACTATCATCCGGCGAGGCCAACGCCAAATCGCTCGGCATAGACATCGAGAGCCTCCGTACCGGATGCCTGCTCGTGATGACGCTCATGGTCGCCTCGGTGATCTCATATGCCGGCCTCCTGGGATTCGTCGGATTGGTCTGCCCCCACATCGTCAGGACGGTCATCGACTCCGACAACAGGTACGTCGTCCCGGCATCCGCGGCGCTCGGAGCGTTCATGATGATCGGTGCGATGGTGATTTCGGAACTGGTGGCCAGCCCCACGCTCAAGGTCCCTGTCGGCGTGGTCCTGTCCTTCATCGGCGCGCCGATATTCCTTTTCCTTATAATCAGGAGGAAATCCAATGTCTGGTAAGCGCATACTGCCCGGACGCGGGAGGAACCTCCTCGACACCGAGGGTTATCTGGCGGCCAGGAGGAGGGACATAATCCTCCTCATCGTATCCGCCATCATCCTGGTAATCTTCACATTCTATTCACTGTCATTCAACGACAACCACATGAACATCGCCAAGATCATCGGGGCCATCGGCGACCACATCAACGGGACCGTGGGCACCGACAAGCGCTCCATACTGGAGGACAGGCTGGTGTTCCGCTATTTCATCCCCAGGGCGATAGCGTGCGTCACGATAGGCGCGATGCTCGCCGTCGGCGGGGCGGTCATGCAGACGATCATAAGGAACCCGCTCGCCGACCCGTACACCACCGGGATATCCAGCGGCGCCCTGTTGGGAGTGTCCCTGTTCGTGATCCTCGGGATCGACCTCGGCATCAGCCAGCAGTCCGGGATGGTCGTCATGGCGTTCCTGTTCTCGATGTTGCCGTGCGCCGTCCTGATCTTCTTCACGATGTTCAAGAAGGTGACCCCGGGAGTGGTCATCCTGATCGGGATCGCCGTCTCCTACGTGTTCTCGGCCTGCACCACCCTGATCAACTTCACGGCCAACCCGTCCGACTACCAGACGATCTACAGATGGACTCTGGGGTCCCTGACGGACGTCAATGCCGATACGGCGCCCTTCCTGATCATCGCCGTGCTCGTGATGGTCGCGGCGATGCTGTGGCTGTCCAAACTCATCGACATATCGAGCGTCGACGACAAGCTGGCGTCTTCACTGGGCGTCGATTCGGCGAAGACCCGCGTGCTGTGCCTCATACTCATCTCCCTCTTCACGGCCCTGTCCGTGAGCTTCGTCGGAACAATCGGCTTCGTCGGACTGATCGTCCCCAACATAGCGAGGAAACTGGTCGCATCCAGCTCCAAACTGCTGATCCCCATGTCGGCCATCGCGGGGGGAGCGTTCCTCCTGATATCAGATATCGTCGCCAGATCCGTGATCCTGGGGGGCATACCCGTCGGAATCGTCACGGCGTTCATTGGCGGCCCGGTGATGATCTACGTGCTCATTAGGATGAAGAAGAACGCCTGGTCGAGCCGACGTCCGCACAATTCCCTCGGGGAGGATCCAGACCATCCTGCCTTCGGACGGCGCGTCCTCCCCCGTCCTTATCCCCGACGCCTTCCTGGATATGTGCATCAATCCCGACCCCGCCAGGATTATGTGCACCTGCTTCACGGAATACTCCGTGCCGAACGCCTCGGCGATGTAATCGCGCGCCTCCGCCGTCGTCATCGCATTCCCGCCGATGTGCCTGACGGCATCCAGCACCTGATCGTCCGAGAGCCTGGACTTCCTGCCTCCAGAATACGTCGGCACGATCTCGTCCAGACCCGATTCGTTCCAGATCCTCTGCCAATTGTAGCCGGTCTGGTCGGTGACCCCCACGATCCTGGCCGCCTCCGGCAGCGAATACCCCTTGTACCTGAGATGAACGAACCCCAGCCTGGAGAGCGCCTTCTTCGTCACCGCGGTCTGCTCCCCCCGCCTGAGCGCGTCCATGCGTACCTCGATGCTCCCGATGGGGACCGACGTGTCGATCGTCTCGTGCTCGGTGTTCATCCCGACGGCCTCCCGTCCGCGAACTCCTCCAGATCCCCCTCCGCGGACATGTACATGTCCGTGATCCTGGAGACCGTGAGCTCGTCCGCGTCCCAGTACCCCTTGTCCACGGCGTCCATCAGGTCCCCCAGGACGTCGCACAGCGCGCCCGGGTTGCATGCGGACATCCACTCCCTGACCTGCCTGTCGAACACGAATGATTCCGCCACGACGTCGAACATCCAGGAGCTGGTGGCGCCATCGATCGACCCCCACCTGAGCAGCCTCTCCACGAGTCCGGACACCTCCGCGGCGCCGCTGAACCCGTGGGCCATCAGGCCCCTCAGCCAGATGGGGCTCATCACCCTGGTGCGTATGAACAGGGACACCTCCTCCCGGACGTCGCGGACCCTCGGACGGTACGGGTTCCTCATGTCGGCCATCAGGACCCTGGAACCCTCTTTCGCGATCCCGGGATCCGCGCGGCCGTCGATGAGGTCGGCGGAATCCGCCAGAACCACATCCGATCCCGTCGACCGCTTGAACAGCCTGGGCATCGAGCGCCAGCAGCTGTCGGGGACCATCCCGCTGACGATGTCCGAGGCCAGCCTGTCCCTGACGATCCTGTTGTACTCCTCGGTGGCCTCGCCCTCGTCGAGCCTCGATATGGCGTCCACCCCACGCTCGAACATCTCGAACGTGTCCCTGAACAGGTCCACGACGGCCGCCGACATGGACAATCTCACGTCGATCCTGGGCCTTCCGAGCTCCTCTATCGGGATCGGGACGACCTCGGACAGACGGCCCCCGTAGGTCCCCCAGACCGGGCGGAGGCCGACAAGGCTCATGGCGCAGGCGATGTCCGACCCGGAATTGACCACTGTGCTCCCTCCGCTGACGACCACCACCACGCTGCGCGGATAGCGCCCGTCCGTGGCGATGGATTTCTCGATTATCCCCTCGGCGAGGGCGCATCCCGCCTTCCATCCGGCCTCCGTCGGGATCCTGGAGGTGTCGGTGGAGTACAGGTTGGTCCCCGTCGGGAGCACGTCCGCGCGGCCGAAGTACGGGGAGCCCGATGGACCGGGCGGCACGTAGCGCCCCTCGAGGGCGCCCATCAGGGAGTCCATCTCGCGGGAGCATCCGCGCATCCCGGGGACCACGGTCTCGCATGCGAAACGGACCACTTCCCTGACGTCCTCGGGCTGATCCGCGGTCGCGGAGTAAGACAGCTCCGGATCGAAGTCCAGCAACGCCAGCATCCTGACGATCCCCTCGGCCTCCTCCGTGTCGTCCTCCGACGCCTCCCGCCCGCCGGAGCCCCGGGATCCGGCGACGGCCTGCGCGAGGGACGGGATGCTCCCGTTCGGATATCCTAGCGCCGAACCCACCGCGGTCCTGAGCCTGTTCGCCCTCGGCGGCATGCCGAACACGTGCAAACCCTCCTCCACCCGCTCGTTCAGCACGGCCGATATGTAATCGTAGATGCGCGGAGCGACAGCCTCGATCTCCGCGTCGGACATGCCGGCGTCCATCGAGAGGTCCTTCCACAGCCCCGTCTCCTCCATCAGGACCCTGATGCGTCCCAGGCCGTCGGCGTCCAGCGCCCTCCCGCGGGACTTGGCGTCCATGGCGTCCTGGATGCGGGTCTGCAGCTCCAGTATCTTCGGATCGGCCTCCAGGCGGGAGACCGGCGGCATCATGTGCGACACCAGCACCGCGTGGGACCTGCGCTTGGCGACGATCCCGTCGGCGATGTCGTCGACGGCGAACGGATAGATCAGAGGGGTCGTCCCCAAGAGGGAGTCGGGCATGCAGGAGGGACCGAGACCGACGGTCTTCCCGTCCAGCCATTCCAGCTCCCCGTGGTCCCCCAGATGCACCACGGCATCCGCGCGGAACACCCTCTCGATCCACCTGTAGAACGCGATGAACTCGTGTGACGGCATGCGGTTGGTCCCGCGTTCGAAGGACGGCTCTACGCCGATGAAGACGTTGCCGTCGAGGATCCCGGGCACCGCGAACCCGCCGTCATCGGGGCCTCCGTGGTCTGCGGCTATCCTCTCCCTGACGAACCTCGGGAACTCGGACAGCCATTCGGCGCAGCGGGCGGAGGCCACTGGGGCCGGGACGGAGTACCCGTCAGGCAGCTCCGATGCGCCGGCGCAAACCGATTCGAGGATCCTCGCCAGAACGGCCGAGGATTTCGGGACGGAATCGAGGGAATACCCCTTCTTGGCCATCGTCGCGAGGATCCTCCTCAGGCTTCCCACGACATCCAGTCCCCTGGCGCCGCCTGCGCGGCCGTCCGACGAGCGGTTCAGCACGACGGCCACCTTCACTTCCTCCCTGGGGAGCCTCCTGAGCCTGCACCACGCCAGCACCGAATCGCACAGGCGGCCGAGCCTCTCCTCGGAATATTCGTAATGGAGCTCGTTCCCCACCCTGTACCTGAAATGCGACGGAGGGGAGAGGATCTGCCCGTCGAACTCCGTCTGGACGACGCTGACCGAGAGCTCGGTGGCCGACAGCCCCTGCTCCTCCTCCCAATCCTTGACGGAGGTCAGCAGCATGGGGGATTGCAGGACGGGCACCCCCACAGCTTCGAAGGGATTCCCGTCGACCCCGTCCATTATCCTCTGGGAGAACCCGCTGAACATGACGATCGCGTCCACGCGCGGCCTCCTCCCCTTCATGAAGTATCTCTTGAACGTGCCGCAGGCGCCCAGAGCGCCGACGGAGTCGCTCCTCACCGATTTCATGTAGATCGGGATCACGTCCGCCCCGCGTCCTTTCAGCATCGCGATCAGACGGTCCACGGTCTCCAGCACCCTGTTGCTCCAGAGGCCGTGGTTCAGGACCAGACCGACGGTCGGGCGGGTCCCGTCGATGGCGGCCAGGTACTGGCGCTCGGTCACCCTCGCCCCGTCCGGGACGTACACCCCCTGGCCCGAAGGTATGTCAGGTCCAGGGACCTGCATGTCGACGCCCTTCAGCGTCTTGCAGGCCCAGAGCAGCAGGGACGTGTAGTTCTTGACCCCGCCTATCTCCAGATAGACGGACAGGGAATCGAGGCTCGATTCGGAATACGGGAAGAATGAACGGAACCTCTCGACCTCCGACGAGATCGTGCTGTAGACGACCATCGGACAGCCTGCGCGGGACACCTGAGAGACCAGACGGGGGAATTTGACGAAGTACCCCCCGTCCCCGTGCATCCTGACCACGACCAGGTCGGCGTGGCGGACCGCGTCGGAGAGGTCCCTGAAGCGCTCCTCGTCGGTGTCAAGGGACTCGGAGTTCCCGCACACCGCCTCCATGGCGACGTCCATCCACCCCAGGCCCTTCGGGGCGTCGGCGAAGTCGTCGGCGTCCATGCACTCCACGGCGACGTAGACCACGGACAGTCTGCAATCGGCCGTCTTGACGCCGTTGTCGGAGTGAATAGCGCGCATCTCACGCCCCCTTCATGGGTTGGCATAATCCTCCAACATAATTGCTTTGTCTCTCAGGGGGCGACTGCGAAGAATCAGGACCTTCGACTGCCGGGATCCGGACCGGAACGGCGGCGTTCCGCATCGTCCTCCAGGATGCCCTCGGTGTCTAGGTACATCTCCTTCAGCGATTCGCGGGTCTCCTCCGAAGCGTCCCACATCCCCCTGTCGATCGCCTCCAGGAGATCCTCAAGGATGTCCCTCAGCGCGAACGGGTTGCTCTCCTCGATCCATTTGCGGTTATCCTCGTCGAACAGGAACCGTTCGGCCATCGCGTCGTACATCCAGTCCTCCACGACGTCGGACGTCGCGTCCCACCCGTAGGCGTGGTTGATGTTGTCGTGGACCAGGTTCGCTCCCACGAACCCGTGCTCCTTCAGCCCCTCCAGCCACTTCGGGTTGAGCACCCTGGTCCTCAGGATGTACGCGGTCTCGTGCTCCAGGTCGCGGGTGACGATCCTGTCCGGATCCGAGCTGTCGCCCACGTAGTTCACCGGCATCTCCTTCCCGGCGGCCCTCACCACGGCGTTCATCCCTCCGAGGTACGAGTAGCCGTCGTCGGTATCGATGAGATCGAACTCGCGGTCGACCTGGTTCTTGACCGCCACGTCCAGACCCTCCAGCCTCTGCCTGAAGAGCTTCGGCTTGGTCTCACCGCGCCACTTCCTGCCGTACGCGCTGCATCCGCAGGAGATGTACATGTCCGCCAGGTCCGAGACGGAATCCCATTTCCTCGACTCTATCAGAATGTTCACGCCGGCCCCGTGGGTCCCGGGGGGTTCGCCGAACACCCTGATCAGCGCATCGCTCCGCGCATCGGAGGGCGACATGCCCTCCTCGATCATCGAGGCGATGTCCTTCCTGAGGTGCTTGCGTATGTAGTTGTCCTCGTCGGACTCGTCCAGGTCGGCCACCATCTCGACGGCCTCATCGATCAATTGGAACAGGTTGGGGAACGTGTCCCTGAACAGGCTGCTGATGCGGACCGTCACATCGATCCTCGGCCGGCCCAGCTCCTCCCTCGGGATGATCTCCAGGCCGGTGATCTTCCCTCCGACGGAGCCCCACGTCGGCCTCACCCCCAGGAGGTACAGGACATAGGCGGTGTCGTCCCCGCCGGTCTTCATCGTATCCACGGACCACACGACGATGCCCACGCTCTCCGGATACTGGCCCTCGCGCTCGATGTACGAGCGGACCATGTCGTCGGCCATCCTCACGCCCACCTTCCAGCTCTCCTGGGTGGGGACGGTCTCCGGATCCAGGGAGTAGTAGTTCTTCCCCGTCGGCAGGAGATGCGCGTTGCCCCTGGTGGGGGAGCCGGACGGTCCGGGAGGGATGTATTCCCCGTCCATCCCGCGGACCATGTTGGCGACCTCCTCGGTCATACCGCGGATGCCGGGAACTATGGAACCGCATATCAGGTCCGTCACATCACGCAGATCGGAGCTTCCGGGGAACCTCCCCTCGACGATGGCACAGCATCTCCCGGGATCGAAGTCCGCGCCGTCCATCTCCGAGATCAGGTCCATGACGTCCCGGTCGATGCGGTCCAGGACCTGCGAGTTCGATTCGCCGGTATCCGGATCCACCGAATGCGGGGAATCCAGCAAGGCATCGAGATCGTGACCGGATGCTATGGCCACCGCCCCCCTCAGGGACGGGACCCTGCCGTTCTTCAGCCTCGTGAGGCAGTAGACCATCTCGTCCATCAGCCTGCCCTCGGGCACCCGCCCGAACACGTGGAGGCCGTCGGTTATCAGCCCGTCCTTCAGGCCCGCGATGTAGTCCGCTATCTCCGGCGCATGGGAGGCGACCTCTGCCGCATCGGCGTCGTCGGGGATGCCCATCTCCTTCCTCATATTGCCTTCATCCACCAGGCGGGCGATCTCCTCCGAGAGCTCGGAGGCCTTGGCGTCCTGCATGGTCTGCCTGTAGAACAGGTACTGCTGCACCTGGCCCTCCAGCTCCGCGGTGCTCTCGTACGTCCCCGCGCGGACCATCGAGGGCATCATGTGGTCCACCAGGACGGATTTCTTGCGCCTCTTGGCGACTATCCCCTCCGACGGGTCGTCGATGACGTACGCGTACAGGTGGGGCATGTCCTCCATCATGATGTCGGGCGAGCATCCGGCCGACAGCCCGTTCCCCTTGCCGGGGAGCCACTCGCAGGACCCGTGCGTCCCGATGTGCACGTGGACGTCGGTGCCGAACACCCTGGAGATCCATCTGTAGTACGCGAGGTACTGGTGGGGAGGCGAGAGATTGGGGTCGTGGATCAGCTGCTCCGCCTTCTCGTGCTTCCCGCGGTTCGGCTCCAATCCGATGTAGATGTTACCGTTGCGGACCCCCGGGACGATGAAACGGCCCTTGTGAGTCATGATCTCCCCGGGCGGGGTCCCCCAGTCCCGGCAGACCCACTCGAAATGGGAGCGCTCCGTCTCCTCCGCCCATTCAAGGTAAATGTCGTTCGATGTCATGTCCGCCGCTCTGGACTCGATCTCGCCGTCCTGGATCCATTCCAGATCGTTGGTGAGCGCGTTGAGGAGCTCGTCGATGATCTCCTGCCCGCTCTCCGGCACATGGTCCAAAGTGTATCCGGCCGAGGCCATCGCCTTGATGATCTGGCAGAGGCTCTCCGGAGCGTCCAGGCCTCCGGCCGCCCCTATGGACGCGTTGCTGAGGGTGCCCCCGTTCATCAGGAACGACACCTTCCGCTCCCCCACGGGCACCCGGCGGACCCTGGCCCAGCGGACGGCCATCGACGCGATGCGGTCGATGCGGTCCTCCCTCCAGCTGACGTATTCGTGGCCCTGCTCGTCCCGCTCGTTGAACGTGAAGGGAACGGTGGTTAGCTGGCCGTCCAGCTCCGGCAGCGCGATGGATATGGCGAGCTCCCCGCCCTCCATCCCTATCCCGTCGGCCTCCCACTCGCTCTGCGGACGGAACAGTCCCGTGGCCGCGAGGGTCGGCACGCCGAGCTCCTGCAGGATGTTCTCCCTGGCGACACCTTTGGAATCCATCGGCGAGCACAGCGCCAGGAACGAGAACCCGAATCCGGCCAGGACCAGGGAATCGATCCTCGGTCTCCCTTCATCCTTGAAGTACTCCTCGAAGACCCTCTTGCCCCCGATGGCCCCGGATATCTCGCTCGGGGTCGGTGCGAAGAACACCGGCAGCGCGTTGGCCCCCCTGGCCTCGATGCGCCTGATGAGCAGGTCCTGCGGGCCCAGGTGGCCGTTGATCCAGGAACCGGCCTGTATGGCCACCCCGACGGTGGGCTTCGAGGGATCCAGCCGGGGGAGGAAATCCTCCAGCGTCACGTCCCGGGGGCAGTCCGGATGGTACACCCCCTGCATCCTCTGCCTCACAGGGTCGGGGACGTCGATGCGCGCCCCGCCGTAGAAGGCGCAGAGATGCCGGACCAGAGCCTCGCGGTTCGCCGGCCCCCCGAGCATCAGGTATTCGAGGATCCTGCGGTACTCCTCGTCGCCGGAGCGGAAAAGATCCTTCCCCTCGGCCATGGACTCCGGGAGCTGGCAGAGCAGGAAGACGTTCGACCCGTCCTTCACCAGAGCCTCGCGCAGCAGATCGTACTTCTTGTACGTCGACGGATCGCCGTGGACGTCGATCAAGGTCAGATGCGACTCGGACGCCGAATGCACCAGGGCGCGGAACTCCGACGCGTCGCGGATGGTGTCGACCGAATCGAACCATCTGATCGATATCCCCGCCTCGGACGGCATATCATGGGCGATCCTCTCGTAGTCGCCCATCCGGTTGTTCCCGCCCACGCGGAGGTACGTGATGATCGTCCTGTCGGTGCCGCTGCCGTTGCTGAATTCGCGCATGATCCCCGCCTCCCTCCGTTCAGGGGATCCTGCAGAGCCCGTTCATCCTGAATGGATATATCTCGTCTGCAGACGCCCCTCGAACCGTTGGACGAACCATCCAGCATCTTGCTATTTCAAGTCGGATGACGACAGCGATTTCATTACCCCCGGAATTTGAAGAATGCCGTGCCGAGGGCATGGGGAATGCGAAGGGGTTTCGCCCCCTCGCGGGGGCGTGTCCGAGGACTCACTGAGCCGGTTCGGACCTGATCCTGATGGACTGCTCCACCGGGAGGACGAATATCCTCCCGTCGCCGGGATGGCCGGTCTCGGCCTTCCTCCTGATGGTCGATACGATCCCGTCCACGAGCTCGTCGTCCGTCACGATCTCCAGCTTGACCTTCTCGATCTCGTCGACGATGAAGTCCCCGACCCTGGTGGTGAACACCAGGCCCATCTGGGACCCGCGCCCGGTGACGTGCGTTATCGTCACCCCGTGGACGCCGATCTCCTTGAGACCGTCCTTCACGCACTGGAGCCTCTCCGGCCTGACCACTGCAACAATCATCTTCATGCTATCACATCACGTAGGACGGTTCCCCGTGCTCCACTATGTCCGACCCGATCATCTGCTCCTCCTCAGAGAGCGTCGCTCCCCTTCCGGTGAGACGGACCATCAGCAGGTCGATGGCCTTCATTATCACGAACGACACGGCGAAGCAGTAGACCAGCGTCACGCCGACGTTGACCAGCTGCCCGACCAGCATGTCAAACTGCCCCTCTATGAGGCCCCCCTCCCCGACCCAGCTGTACCCGGCGGTGGAGAAGATCCCCACGGCGATGCATCCCCATATGCCCCCGATGCCGTGGACCCCCATGACGTCCAGCGCATCGTCGATGCCCGACTTCTCGCGCATGAAGATGATGCCGAAGTACACGATGGCCGCCGCGACCGCTCCGATCACGACCGCCGCCCAGGGCTCCACGAACCCGCATCCGGGCGTGATTCCGACCAATCCGGCGATCACCCCGGCGCACAGGCCGGTGACGTTGACCCTGCCGACGTGCAGGTACTGGATGATCACCCACACGACGGTGGACGCGGCGGATGCGAGGATGGTGTTCGCCATCGCGAGCACCGCGATGTCGTCGAAGGCGCCCTCGGACCCGCAGTTGAACCCGAGCCATCCGATCCAGAGGATCATGGCGCCCAGGAACATCATGGGGACGTTGTGCGACCTCCCCTTGGAGATCCTGTCGCTACGGCGTCCGATCGCCACCGCGCACGCCACTCCGGACACGGCGGAGCACATGTGCACCACGGTCCCTCCGGCGAAGTCCTGCGCCGGGAACCCGAACTCGGTGATGCCGTCGGAGAGGAATCCTCCGAACCAGACCATGTGGGCCATGGGCGCGTAGACCAGGAACGACCACAGCGTCAGGAACGCCAGCACCGCAGGGTACCTGATCCTCTCCGCCGTCGCGCCGAACACGATGCACGCGGTGACCGCGGCGAAGAACCCCTGGAAGATGAAGAACTCCAGCGTGGGGATGCTGCCGTTCCCTTCGGTCACGGAAAGATCCTTCCCGAACACGTAGTCGAAGTTGCCGATGAACTGTCCATCGCCCCCGGCGGCCAGCGAATAACCGACGACCCACCAGATGACCAGGACCAGTCCCACGACGCCGAGGCACTGGGCCATCATCGAGGTCATGCTCTGCTTCCTGAGCATGCCCCCGTAGAACAGCGCGATGGCCGGCGCCATGGCGAACACCAGCGCCCCGCAGAAGAACATGAAGACGCCGGATACGGGATCCACCGTCTCCGCGTCGAACGCCGCCGAGACCTCCGGCAGCGCGAAGATAGTCAGGGACAGCAGGGCGATGAGCCCTGCGGCCGCCTTCAGTACGAGCTTCAAACCGATTCACTCTCCGAATGTATCTCATTCTTGAGATAAATTAGACAAATGTCTAATTGTATTTGAAGATAATCGCCATACAAATATTATTGATGATCCGAACAGGACGATTGTATCGAGAATGAGAAGGAAAGGAAGAGGGGACGCACGGACCGCGGGACGGAACCGCCGCCGTACAGAAAGATATCCGGGAGAAATGGGAAGGGGGACCCCCGCCCGTCAGGCGAGGGCCCGGTTTGCGGAATCAGCTCTCGGCCGATTCCGTCCTGATCTTGAGCGACTGCTCCACCGGGATGATGAAGATCCTCCCGTCGCCGGGGTGGCCGGTCTCGGCCTTGGCGCGGATCGTCTTTATGACCAGGTCCACCTGGTCGTCCTCGACCACCGCCTCGATCTTCACCTTCTCGATCTCGTCGACGACGAACTCGCCGACCCTGGTGGTGAACACCAGTCCCTTCTGCTCCCCGTGGCCGGTCACGTGGGTGATCGTCATCCCGTTGATGCCGGCGTCCCTGAGACCGTCCTTCACGCACTGGAGCCTCTCGGGTCTTATCACTGCCATTACCATCTTCATGTTATCACATCACGTATGCGGGCTCCCCGTGCTCGACCAGGTCCTGGCCGATGAGCTCCTCGTTCTCGGTCGCGCGGACCCTCATGACCTTGCCGATGACCCATATGATCGCATAGGACACGACGAAGCAGAACACCAGCGTCACGACGACGGCGACGATGTTCCCGACGAACAGCTCCCAGTCGCCGGTGATGAGCCCTCCGATGCCGTTGTCCCCGAGGTTGTTCTCGGCGAAGATGCCTGTGGCGATGGCGCCCCAGATACCTCCGATGCCGTGCACGCCCATGACGTCCAGCGCATCGTCGATGCCGGACTTCTCGCGCATGAAGATCACGCCGAAGTAGCACACGACCCCTCCGACGAGACCGATGATTATCGAAGTTATGGGGGTCACGTATCCCGCGCCGGGGGTGATGGCCACGAGCCCTGCGATGGATCCGGCGGCGAGTCCGAGGACCCCGACGCGTCCCACGTGCAGGTACTGGACGACGGCCCAGGAGGCCATGGCGCAGACGGCTGCGATCATCGACACTACGATGGCGCTGATGGCCTGCCCGTTGGCGGCGAGTCCGGACCCTCCGTTGAATCCGAACCATCCGAACCACAGGAGGAAGCACCCGAAGAAGACCATCGGGATGCTGTGCGCCCTCTTCATCGTGCTGGCGCTGCGCTTGCCGAGGTAGACGGCGAGCGCGAGGCCGGTGGTACCGGCGCAGATGTGGACCACGGTCCCTCCCGCGAAGTCCAGCGTGGCGAGTCCGCCCGGGAGGTCGGCGAGGAACCCTCCGCCCCAGACCATGTGGGCCATGGGGGCGTAGACGAGGATGGACCAGAGCACGAGGAACCACGTGATGGCGGTGTACCTTATGCGCTCGGCGCAGGCTCCCAGGACGATCCCGGCGGTGATGAGCCCGAACATCATCTGGAAGATGGCGAACTCCATGTCGGGGATGTACGAACCGTCGGCGATGACGGAGTCGGACAGCCCGTTGAAGAAGAGGTAGTCGAACCCTCCGATGAGCGCGTTGCCCTCGGAGAACGCGAGGGAGTAGCCTACGGCGACCCAGGAGATCCCCATGACGGCCATGGAGAGGAGGGTCTGGGCGATGACTGATGTCATGCTCTGCTTCCTCAGCATGCCGCCGTAGAACAGGGCGACCCCGGGGGTCATGATGAACACGAGGATGGAGCAGATCGCCACCCACGAGATGTTGGCGTAGTCCCCAGGATCTTCGCCGGCCACATGTTCGGCGGCGGAGACCGACGGTGCGACCGCCATGACGGCGATCGCCGCCGCGATGAGGACCATCGCCGCGATTATTGTCTTTCTCGAACTCATGATATTCCTCAATCGTCTAATTTGTACGATTGAAACTGCTCAAACGTCTATTCTACTTAAGTCCTTCTGAACGAATGGGCATTTTTGACCAGAATTGACGCCATCATTGCAGTGGAAACGGTGGTTTATACCCAAATTTGTCTAATTTTTTGGATTTCATTAGACAAATGTCTAATTGGCTGATTCGGAGAGATAAATCCCATCGACGAGAATACTTACATTAATGCTACTCCGACCAACATTGTCGCCAAGAAACATGTCACACTGACTGCACACGCCAACGATATAAACCGATGAAGAAAACAAGCTCCCGTGACCGAGATTAACGCCTTTTCAGAGCTCCGCAGGGGTTGCTGTGAGGATGACGGACGGGGGCCGATTGGATGGGCCCGAAGAAACTGACCGAAGCGGAGCGCCGCATGAGACCAGACTTCGTCGCGGGCGTCCCCCGCGGGAGACCAATGACCAGAGGGCAGGCCGGAGGACTGTCATCCAATCCGAGGTTCTACGATAAGGACTCTTACGAAAGAGGCTATCAGGAGAACTGCCAGTCTTGCGTTGTATCCTACGTCATGCGTTTGAGAGGTTACGATGTCGAGGCCGAGAGATGGGATTCCAGCAATAAGATGCAGATACAACTGGCCAAAAATTCGACCTTGGCCTGGATAGATCCTCGGTCAAAAAGACACCCCGCATTGACGATTGTTCCCGCCCGCGATGCTATCAGCGGGATTAAATGGATGAGATCCACCCTCGTTGAAAATGGCATATATACCTTCGAATTCAGATGGATCCAAGATGGTTCTAGACATATCGTAATACTCACAAGAAATAAAAAGTCACTGTTAATCTACGATCCACAATCGGGCAAAATGATTATTAATGACAAACAAATGAACTTGATGAAATCGATTATTTGGAACCCAAAATACGAACCTAAGATTCTGAGAGTCGACAAGTTAGAGCCCAACCTGAATATCATCAACGCAGTCCTAAAACCAAAGGTGAAATGATGTCACAGACAATCGAAGAAAAAATCCGCGAGATGCTCAAACATACAGTGGTTGGAGTAAGAGGATATCCAATCAAAGAAATTAGACTCCTGACAAAATGGGAAGGTAAAGACGTCTATGGATTCCACTTGAATGTTGATGAACCAGTTCAGATCGGTGTACCTTGGTTTTACCTGGTCAATGGAAACGAGATATCTGTTTCTAATATTGATCAATCCATCGATATCATGGCTAAAATCTATGATGAAACCAATGGACTTGATGTAAAGGACAATCTGAAAGACGTGGATGAAATAAGACAAGAACTCATATCGGAACCTGTGCCTTGCATAATGTCCTGCGCCGGGCCCCGCATCTGAACTAGAAGAGAACCTCGAACCCGACGCCCATGACACAAACGATCGAAGATAGGATCCGCAGGATGCTCGAAGACACGATTGTAGGGCAGCTGAGACTCCCAGTCAGGAAGGTCGGCTTCTTTACAGAGTGGAACGGCTACGACGTCTACAATTTCTACCTGGACACCAAAGATCCGACAGAGATGGGGCCCCCGTGGTTCTATCTGGTCAAGGATGATGAAATCACGGTTACAACCTTCGATCAGGCACTCAAGATAATGGTGAAGCACAGCAGAGAAACGGGCGGACGGGATGAATACGACGAAGAGTGGGAGCGCAAGGAGCAGAAGTCCGCGTCGGACCCCGTACCTTGCGCTGAACCTCGCATCTGATCCAACCAATCACGGACCCGATCTGAAAGATGCATATGACACAGACGATTGAAAAGAGGATTCTTGGGATGTTGAAACCCGGAGTCGGTGTAATGAGGTATCCCGTCAAGGAAGTCGGCTTCTTTACAGAATGGAACGGATACGACGTCTACAGAGTCTATCTCGATGTGGACCCGAACACTCCCATCCAGATGGGCATGCCTCGGTTCTTCCTTGCGAAGAATGACGAGATAACGCTATCGACAGTCGAACAAGGAATCGAAATACTTACGAAGATCTACGACGAAACGTATGGGTTCGATGAAGACGACGAAGAACGATCGAGGACGATAGTCGTCCGCGTCAGGAAAAGAGACCGGGGCCCGGCGCATCCGCCGGGATCCCCTCGTTTTTCACAGAAGCGATTTGGCTTCCTCGGGCTCGATGTCCAGAGCCTTCAGCATGTACGTGAGAGCCTTCTTGGCGTACGGGGCGCGGGCCTTGGGGTCCTCCATGATCTCGCTGTACGTCGCCATGACGTTGTTGTAGTACTCTATGGCGAACTCGGAGTACAGCGCCGAGGACATCGACTCGTCGATCTCCGCGGCATCGTTGTACGCCCTCTCCGCCTCGTCGTACTTGTTGACGGAGATGCAGAACTGCCCGTACGACTGGAAGTAGTCGACGCGGCTGGAGTCCAGCTCCATCGCCTTCTTGTAAGCGTCCATGATCTCCTGCGCATCGACCTTCGCGCCGAACATGCCCGAGGCGTAGTTCCCGCACTCGGCCTTGTAGTACCACGCATCCGCGTTGTCGGGGTATTCGACCACCAGCTTCTTGAACGCCGCATAGGCCTTCTTGAAGTCGCCTTCGTCCATCGCCTTCATCGCGGCGGCGAGCTTCTTCTCAGGGGAGGCATCTGCCATGAAGACCGTGACCGGGACGGCCGTTAAATAGGCTACCGATAAGCCTTATATGCGCACAGTCCGAAACACGGACCATGACCGCCTGGAAGGAAGCATGCAGGGAGGCCCTGGACGAGGGCTGGGAGATATCGGAGGTCCCCCTCCCGGAACACCACGGGGAGGACGTGATCGAATGCCTGGACTACTGCAGGCAGAACGTCTGCGGAACGTACGGGAAGAGCTGGGCGTGCGCCCCCGGATGGAAGGACAAGACGGACGTCCTCGGGAAAAGGTACTCGTCCTGCCTCCTGATGGAGAAGAGGTACGACGTGGACCTCCGCGACAAGGAGGCCGTGAAGAAGGCGGCCGACGGGTTCCAGAACGCCGTCAGGCGCACGGTCCTGTCCATGAGGTCCGCCGGATACGATTGCATCGGATTCGCGGACGGGTCCTGCAACTACTGCGGCGAGTGCTCCTATCCGGAACCGTGCAGGTTCCCGGAGCAGCTGGTGCCGTCGGTCTCCGCCGCCGGGATCAACATGACCCGCTACTTCGGATCCTTCGGGAAGGAGTTCGGGTTCGGGGAGGGGTTCTACTACCACTACGGGCTGATCATGTTCGCGCCCAAGGATCCCTCCGCATAACCGTCGAGACAGATGAGGTGACAAATGACCAAATGGAATGTTCTGCGTAGAAGTATCCAACCTGAAACACCTCTTCAGGCTACCATTCGGAGATTCATGGGGAAGAATTATCTTGCTCTAACCGGACGCGAAATGGAGATCGTAGACGTCATGCGTAGGCTATGGTACCTCCAAGTCGACGATATGGGTGAAATCACCGCCACCAAAACCGGTAAAGGCATCGCGGATGGCAGGATTAAGACAAGTCACGAAATCCCAAGCTATCTTGAAGGCTACTTTTCCGAGACAGAACATCCATGATCGGAAGTTTGTCGCACCCGCATAACCGTTATTATAATCCTCCCGCTAACCTCGCGCATAGAAGGTCTGCGAATGGACAGGCAAACCGTCGAGAGGGTTGCGCGCACGGCGCACATCAGACTCACCGAGGACGAGCTGGAGAGGTACAGCAGAGACCTGGGTGACATCCTCGGGTACTTCGAGCTTCTGGACGAGGCGCCCGAATGCGATTCCTACGGCATCGACCCCATCGGGGTGGCCGATATCACGAGGGAGGACGAGCCGGAGGTCCGCTTCGACTCCGACGCCCTGCTCAAGGACATGAACACGTACGAGAGGTACGTCAGGGGGCCGAGGCTCTCATGACGATGGCATCGGTCCTGGCCTCCCTGAAGGGGACCAACGAGAAGTACGGCATGTTCCACTCCATGACCTCGGACACCGATCCGGGGGATGCGGAGTTCCTGTTCTCCGCCAAGGACAACCTCACCTCGTACGACATGGAGACCTGCGCCGGATCGAGGATCCTGCAGGGATACCGCCCCGTGTTCGATGCGACCTGCATCGCGCGCATGAGGGCGGCCGGAGGGAAGCTGATCGGCAAGACCAACATGGACGAGTTCGGGTTCGGGACCTTCTCCGCCAACTCCGCCTACGAGGTCCCCCGGAACCCGTTCGACCTCGAAAGGGCCTGCGGAGGCTCCTCCGGAGGGTCGGCGTGCGCCGCCATGGCCATCGAGGACCACGTGTCCATCGGGGTATCCACGGGAGGATCCATCTGCTGCCCGGCGAGCTTCTGCGGCGTGTACGGCATCGCCCCCACCTACGGCAGGGTCTCCAGGTACGGGCTGATCGACTACGGCAACTCCCTCGACAAGATCGGGATCCTGTCGGCCAAGGCCGGGGACCTGAGGAAGTACGTGTCCGTGATGGCCGGGAGGGACGGGATGGACCCCACCTCCTGCATCCAGCCGGAATTGAAGAACGAGAAGAGGAGGATGAGGAGCGTCGCCGTCCCGAGGGACGGGACGGTCGGACTGTCCAAGGATGTGGAATCGACGTTCAGGGAGGCCCTGGAATCCCTCAGGTCCATGGGGATCGACGTCGAGGAGGTCGACATGCCATCGTTCAGGTACGCCATCCCGGCGTACTACGTCATCGCCACCTCCGAAGCGTCCACCAACCTCGCCAGGTACGTCGGCATGAGGTACGGCGACCAGGAGGGCGACCTTTCGCTCAAGTTCGACGATTACTTCTCGTCCGTCCGCTCCAGGGACTTCGGGGACGAGGCCAAGAGGAGGATCCTCCTCGGGACGTTCACCAGGATGGTCGGGTACCGCGACAGGTACTACGCCAAGGCCAGGCAGGTCAGGCAGCTGGTGATAGACGATTACAAGCGCATCCTGGAGACCCACGACGCCGTCCTCACGCCGACCATGCCGTTCTCCGCGCCCAGATTCGACGACATCGCCAAGATGACCGCCCTGGAGTCCTACAAGGCCGATTATCTGACCGTCCCCCCGAACCTCGCCGGGAACCCGCACCTCAACGTGCCCTGCGGATACGACGGGGACGGCATGCCCGTCGGCATGCAGTTCGTCGGCGCCCATTGGGACGAGGATGTCCTGTTCACCATGGCCGAGGAATGGGAGAAGGCGTTCGAGCTCAGGAGGCCCGCCATATGAAGATAGGATTGGAGATACACGTCCAGCTCCCCACCAGGAGCAAGATGTTCTGCTCCTGCCCCACCACCGAGGCCGAGGGGCCGAACACCCACGTCTGCCCCACGTGCCTGGGGATGCCCGGATCCAGGCCGGTGCTGAACGGAAAGGTCCTGGAGTACGGGATCATGCTCGCCAAGATGCTCGGATGCAGGGTCAACGACGTCACCTGGTTCTCCAGGAAGACGTACTTCTATCCGGACATGTCGAAGAGCGTCCAGATCACCCAGTACGACAACCCCATAGGGGAGGGCGGGGTGTATCACCTGGACGGCAAGAAGCCCATCAGGATCACCAGGATCCACGTGGAGGAGGATCCGGGGAAGACCAAGAGGGTCGGGGACCTGTCGTCCCTGGTGGACTACAACCGTTCCGGCATCCCCCTGGCGGAGATCGTGACGGAACCGGACCTGTCCAGCCCGGCCGAGGCCAGGGAGTTCCTGAAGCAGCTCATCGAGGACATCCGCCACGTGATCGACCTCCCGGGCGACGGGGAGCGCAGCATCCGCTGCGACTGCAACATATCCGTCGGCGTGGAGAGATGCGAGGTGAAGAACGTCACCGGCCTCAAGAACGTCGAGAGGGCGCTCACCTTCGAGGTGATCCGCCAGACCAAGATCCTCCGCGCCGGAGGGAAGATCGACAGGGAGACCAGGCGCTTCGACGAGGAGCGCGGGGTGACCATCTCCGTCAGGAAGAAGGAGTTCGAGGCCGACTACGGGTACATCGACGAGCCGGACCTCGGAATCTACCGCATCAAGGAGCTGGCGGAATCCATCAAGATCAAGGAGAGCCCCCAGAAGATGGCGCTCAGGATGTCGTCCCAGTACGGCATCGACCAGAGGATGGCCAAGCAGCTCATCTCCACGTCCGTGGACCTGGCCGACCTGTTCGAGAGGGTCGCCGGCTCCCTCGGGACCCAGGAGGCCGTCAGATGGATCGCCGGACCGGTCAGCGCCAACTGGAAGGCGCTGGACTCGTCGAAGGCGGACCCCGCCGACGTGGTCCCCGTGATCGAGAGCTTCGCCAAGGGCGAGATCACCGACACCGAGTGCGGCATCAGGATCAAGTGCCTGATGACCGGCGAGGATGCGGAATCCGTCGGGAAGGCGGCGGGCGACCTGGACGAGATGGTCAACGGGTTCATCGACCAGAACCCGGGCGTCGTCGCCGACTATCGGAATAACGACAAGGCCGCCAACAAGATCATCGGCCAGGTCATGAAGGCCACATCCGGGGCGTACTCGTCCGCGGAAGTGGTCGAGGCGGTCAAGAGACTCATCGAGGCCAGGTTCTGAAACGGGGCCCCGCCCCGTTCCGCCGTCGGACATCCCTCCGACGGCGCCCTTTCCCCTCCGGGATACCCCTAAATGCGACGGGGCGATACCTCCGGCATGGATTCCGTTCTCATCGTGGCCCACGGTTCCTCCGAGGACCTCAACGGCGACGCCGCCCCCATCTATGCCGAACAGCTCTCCGCATCCCTCGGAAGGAGGGTGCATCACGCCTACAAGGGCGACAAGGAGCCCTCCCTGGAGACCGCGCTCCGCGACATCTCCTCCGAGGAACCGGACAGGATCGCCGTGCTCCCGCTGTTCTTCGCCCCCGGGATCTTCGCGGACAAATTCGTGCCGAAGATGTTCGGTCTCGGCCCCGGCGAACGCCACGGAACGATGGACCTGGACGGGAGGACGGTCGATGTCGTCATCGCCGAAGCGTTCGGCACCCATCCCGGGATGAGGAAGGTGATGGAGGGCATCGTGGAAGAGAACGCGCCGAAGGACGGCCGCACCGTCGTCATGCTGATCGGCCACGGCTCCAGGGACCCCGCCAACAGGAACACCGTGGAGCTCAACGCCGGATACGTCAGGAACCTCGGGTTCGAGACGATCTGCTGCTACAACGAGTTCGACTCACCCACGGTCGAAGAAGGGTTGGAGACGGCCGAGGCCGCGGGATGCGACAGCATCCTCGCGATCCCCATGTTCACGTCCTCGAGCCACCACTCCGTGGTGGAGATCCCCGAGAAGCTCGGGCTGGACGTCGGGCAGAAGGAAGGGAAGGTCGGGAGCATCCGCCTTATCTACGCGACCGAGGTCGGACTGGCCCCCGGGATGGGGGACGTGCTCCTGGAGGAGTACCGTTCCCTCCGATCGGTACAGCTTCTTCCTGATGATCACGTAGTCCAGCGCATAGAACGCGATGAGATAGGCGAGCATCACGGCCACCGATATCCACGGAACGTCCCATCCCAGCGCGGAAGCGCGGATGACCTCGGACGAATGGGTCAGCGGAAGCGCCCAGACGATGTCCCCCACGATCGAGGGCAGGGCGCTCACCGAGAAGATGGTCCCGCAGAGGAAGGTCATCGGCATGATGACCAGGCTGGTGAACACGTTCAGCGACACGCTGGACTTGGCCAGCAGACCCGCCGCCACCCCCAGCAGCGAGAACATGATGCACGACAGCAGCAGCGAGACGACCGTGCCCACTCCCAGAACGAGATCCGGCGTCAGGAACAGTCCGAGGACCAGCAGGATGGTGCTCCCGATCAGTCCCCTGAGCATCCCGATGACCGCCTTCCCGAAGACTATCGCCGACGTGTGCATCGGACTGAGGATCAGCTCGTCGAAGCTCGTGTGGAACAGCCTCTGGATGATGATCTTCTGGGCGGTGGATGTGAATCCGGCGGTCATGGACGTCATGGCCACTATCCCCGGGATCGCGTACGCCACGTAGCTGACCCCGGCCTCGGAATCCCCGGACCTCATACCGTAGGCGAATGCGACCAGGTACAGCAGCGGTCCGACCATCGCCGAGATGATTGTCTCCGGCAGGTGCCTCCTCAGGAAGCACAGGTCGCCGTACGCGACCCTGCACACCTCGCTCAGGAAGTACATCGGATCGTGCCTCCGGTGATCTCCAGGAAGGCGTCCTCCAGGGTGGTCCTCCTGACCACGGTGTTGTGCTCCCCGGAATGCTCGTCGGCGGCCGCCATGGCGGACGACCTGTCGGGGAAGAACGTCAGCGACACGTCGTCGCACTCCTCGTCGGTGCGGACCATGACGTAGCTCCCGACTGAGGATACGAGCTCTTCCGGGGAGCCTTCGGCTATCAGATGACCTTTATCGATTATCCCGATGCGGTCGCAGAGCGACTCCGCCTCGTAGATGTAGTGGGTGGTGAGGAAGATCGTGGTCCCCTGCCTGTTCAGGGCGCGGATCATCTTCCATAGGAGATTCCTGGACTGGGTGTCCAGACCGGTGGTGGGCTCGTCCATGAACAGCACCTCCGGGTCGTGGATCATCGAACACACGATGGCCACGCGCTTCTTCCATCCGCCGGAGAGGTTCGCGACCAGGTCGTCCAGGCGGTTCGTGAGCTCCATGGTCTCGCTGAGCTCCATCATGCGCTTCTTGGACTCCTTGAGCGACATGCCCTGCATCAGCGCGTGATGGATGATGTTCTCCCTGACAGAGATGTCCTTGTCCAGGCTGTGCTGCTGCTGGATGATCCCGATGCTCCTGCGGGCCGCGATGTAGTCCTTGGAGGTCTCGTGCCCGTCGATCCACACGGTCCCCGACGTGGGGCGCTCCATGGTGGTCAGCATGCGGACCGTCGTGGTCTTCCCGGCGCCGTTGGGACCGAGGAATCCGTAGATCTCTCCCCGTCTGACCTCCAGGTCGATACCGTCCACCGCCTTCAGGTCGCCGAATTCCTTGCGGAGTCCCTCGCAACGTATCACGGAATCGCCAGGATGCGAGAAATCCGATGGACAGGTATCGCTCATGAGTTGGCTGATACATCCATTCGATAATAATGTAGTGAACAAGAAAAATCGAACCATGGCGAGAATGCTCGCGGGATTGTCTACCGACTATTGTCATCTAAACTTCGAATGAAGTATGATGTTTCAAAAAAAATGGAGGGGCGGACCCCTCCGGTTTGTTCAGGAGTTGTAGATCATATCATAGGTGATCAGATTCGTCATGTCCTTCGACACATCGAAATCGTCACCCAGATATCCGAGGAACTCGTCAACGAAAGACTGCCAAACCTTGTCGCCGTATCCGTCTCCGAAGATATCGGGATAGAATATCTCTGCGACGTAGGCCATCCTGCAGATGACGGGCATGCTCGTGTTGACATACACCATGTTCTTGTACGAGTCTCCGAGCATATCGAAGTACTTGGCGTACTTCTCCCAGGTCTGCGTGGGAGTCAGGGTCGTGCCGGTGGAGATGTCAGTGTAATCTATGGAGAAGTCCATGGTCCTGAAACTTATGATGTAGTCGGGGTTCCAATTGTAATAGTATGTGGCCCCATCTATGATCTTCTGAGAACCGTCACCGTCCAGCGTGGACACGGAGACACCGCCAGCGTATTCTCCGACACCGGTGTACGGGGAATTCTTCTCACTGATGTAGAATCCCATGGTGATGGCCATGAAGGTCTTCTTCTGGTCAGCGGTCAGGTCCTTGACCTTCTCCTCAATCTCGTTCAGGACCTCGTAGCTTCTCTCTGCGAATTTGTATGCGATCTTCTCGGATTCCTCGCCGTGGATATATCCTATCGTCAAGGCTCCGCCGATGGAATCCATCCCATCGGACGAATCGATCCTGAGGATCGGAACGGTGCTGAGGTACGCCTCCGAAGTCTTCAGGTAAGAAGCCGAAGGCATGGTGATGATCGCATCCACTCCAACCTTGGTATCCAGGTTGCTGAAGTTCGTCTTTGCCTGATCGGTGCTCAGGTCTGTGATCGAACCTCCGAGCTGCGTGGCGTGATCTATGATCGGAGCATGGGCAATACCGTAGTTCGTCTTGGTGTAACCGCAGACATTCTCCGCACAGCCCACATTGATCATCGTCGAAATAAGGTTGGTTCCGACGACGACGGTGTTCTTGAGGGGGTACTCGATCTTCTGGATGTACTGCGTCTCGCCCTTCTTGCACACCACGTTTATCTTTATCCCGCTCTCGTGAGCGATCATCTTCTTAACGAGGTCCAGATCGGCCTGGTCGACCCCTCCGGAATTATCGGCATCGGCGAGAGGGTAGTCTGCAAACTTCAGCTCTCCGTTGATTATCTTCTCTATGACATCGAGGTCCTTGTCGTCGATCTTGGAATCGCCGTTAGCATTCCCCATTACGGCGAGGGAAGCTTGGACATCGACATTGCTCTTGTCTTTGTCCCCTCCCATCACTATAACGGCGGCTGCTATGGCCGCCACGATAACGATAAGAACCACCACAATTGCGATGACTTTCTTCATCATTGG
>CAVJLK010000007.1:0-45919 GCA_963650175.1 Ruminococcus sp. CAG:579
TGTGGACTATCGAGTCCGCCGTTCTCTGATTCCTTGCGATATCCTCATCGAGTGATACCGAATTCCACCCCCTTCTACCGCTGTTTTCTGCTCATCCGGGGGCATCTTCCGCATTTCCGAGGGCTTCTCCGACCTTCCGGGGTGCCGATCCGCGTCGATTCCGGGGCCGATCCCCGACTGTCGATAGTCCAAATTAAATAGTAGTATGGACTATCGAAAAAGCAGGGATCAGAATGCCGGTGCCGGAGGAGATCAGGGCGGTCGAGAGGCCGAAGAACACCATAGTCGAGATGCGCACGAACAAGCGCGGGGACGCCCGCTACATCGTCCGCGAGAGGAACGGCTCCGTCTACTCGGACGGTCGCAGCCGCCCGAGGAACGGCGGGATCGTGGGATTCATCATCGACGGGGCCTACGTCCCGAAATCCGAGGCGGGACCTCTGGAGCCAGCGGAGATACGTATGATCACCTGGGCCGTCGAACGGCTGGTCCTGGATGCATCGAAGGACGTCATCGACGACCTCCGGAAGGTGTACGACGAGGAGGACGCCGAGACCCTGTACTGCATGGCAATCCTCAGGATACGGTCCCCCGAGATCAGGAACACGAGGATGAAGAGGGACTACGAGGAGAGCATCCTCTCGGAGATGTTCCCGAACCTCCCGATGTCGAAGAACGGCGTCTGCGCGTTCCTCCACGACCTCGGCGGTGCGGGACTGAGGGCCAGGAAGTTCATGATGATCAGGATCTCGCACTTGGCGCCCGGAGCGCTAACCGCGGTCGACGTGACCCTTCTGACGGACAACAGCTCCGTCAACAACATATCCGCGGCCAGCAGGAAGACCCGCGTCCGCGGGAACAGGGACATCGGCCTGATGTACGCGTTCGACATCTCCTCGGGGGAGCCGGTGTGCTTCGCCGTCTATCCCGGCAACCTCCCGGATTCCAAGGGCTACCACGACTTCATCGTGGAGAACGATCTGCACGACGTACTCCTCATGGGCGACAAGGCGTTCACGATCAAGGCCGCAGGAGATGTGGATGGTCGCGGACTGCATTTCCTCAGTCCGATCCGCAAGAACTCCAAGGCCATCGAGAAGTTCGGCCTGCATGCGTACAACGGGTCGCTGAAGACCTACGGGAGCGTGACGTACTGCGTCTTCCACGACACGGATGCGGGGCTGTTCTACTACTCCTTCAGGGACGCGGAGCGCGCCGCCGATGACGAGGTGGCGTTCCTGGACTCGAAGAGGAGGTCCGGCAAGGGCATGACGGACGAGGAGCTGAGGCTCGCCAAGGAGGAATTCGGGACAATCGTCTACCAGAGCGACCTGGACATGACGCCGGAGGTCGCCTACGACACCTACCGCCAACGCTGGCTGCTGGAGCTGATGTTCGACCTCTACAAGAACACGGAGGAGTTCGACGACACGCGCGTCCAGAGCGACGCGTCCGTCCAGGGGGAGCACCTGGTGAACTTCGTGTCCACGGTCATCTCGTCGAGGCTCATGAGGATCTTCCAGGAGAAGGGCCTGCTGGAGAAGAGGACCTACGGGGAGGTGATGGATACTCTGAGACGCTCCCTGAAGTTCAAGAACGACGAGGGGGAGTACGTGTTCCGGGCCCAGACCGACAAGGAGAAGGAGATACTCAGGACCCTCGGCCTCATGCCGAAACTGCCGCCCAAGAGGGGGCCCGGGAGGCCCCGCAAGAACCCTCAGTGACCTTCGATAGTCCACGCTTTTGGGAAACTGTTGGAGACAGAATACTGTTATGTCGAGACAGGTTCGCTCATATCTATAAAGCAGAACGTGAAGGACATCCAGATTCCTTCGGAAGAAATGAAGATACAGATGTATCCAATGAGCTTTGAAGAATTTCTCAACGCTTGCGGTGATGTAGTAACGATGCCACTTATCCGCGAGGCATTCTTCAATCGTGAGCCATTAGGGAGGCTTCAACACAGAACTGTGATGGAGAAGTTCAGAACGTACTTACTCGTGGGAGGGATGCCACAGGCTGTTTCGGCATATCTGGAAACGAAAGATATGAATCAAGTTGAAACTGCCAAAAGAACCATCATAGATCTGTATAGGGATGATATGTTCAAGATTAAACGCGGTAACGGTGTCCATGCAGCAGAAATGTTTGAGAAAACGCCGACGATGCTCTCTAGGCACAAGAAAGTATTCTCACCTGGAACGATAAAGCCGGGTACCTCCACTTCTGATTACGAGACCAGCATGTACTGGCTGACATCTGCGAAGATTTGCAACAAATGCATCGAAACGTCCGACCCCAATCCTGCAATGAACATTTGCCTTGACGACGAGAGATTCAAATGCTATCTCCTCGACACGGGCCTGTTATTAACGCTGGCGTTTGATAATGACAATCTCAAAAGGAAGGAGACGTACTTATCTTTCCTCAAAGGGAAATTGTCGATGAATGAGGGCATGATTTTCGAAAACGCTGTGGCCCAGATGTTGGTAGCGGCGGGGGCGGAATTGCATTTCCACGAGTTCTACAAGAAGGACGATAACCGTCACCTCTATGAGATAGACTTCGTTCTAGCGGATGGAAAAAAGGTAATGCCGATCGAAGTTAAGTCCGCTAATTCAACTCCTCACGTCTCATTGGATGAGTTCATAGAGAAGTATGGAAAAATTGTCAAAAACCCAATCGTCATCCATCCGAAAGATCTCAGAATAAACGGTGAGGTTACTTACATCCCCGTATACATGACGCCGTTCCTGGTCAAAGAGGATGACGAGGATCTCCCAACTCTGCCTTCATTTTAATACGGAGCACGAGTGTTCCAGGGTCGATTTTAATGACCACAGGGGTTTCATTGGAGCAGGCGGCGGACGACGGCGACATGGATTCCCAGTTCCAGCTGGGTGTCAAGTATCTCTACGGGACCGATGTCCCGAAGGACACGGCCAAGGCGGCGGAGCTGTTCTCCAAGGACATGGCCCAGGGGCATGTGCCCGCCATGAGGGAGTACGGCATCCTCCTCGCATCCGGGGACGGCGTCGAGCCGGATCCGGAGAAGGGCGCGGAGATCCTCGGCAGGGCCGCCGACGAGCTGGATCCGAGCGCGATGTACCACCTCGGGCTGATGTTCGAGAACGGCATCGGCGTCCCCCAGGACAGACAGAAGGCCGTCCGTCTTCTCGCCTATGCCGCCATGATGGGATATCCGGGGGCGGACATCGATGCGCAGCGCCTGGACGACATCCTCACGGAGGAGCGCAACGCGAAGCTGAAGGCCAGACCCGTCATCAAACTGCAGCTGTCCGATGTGGATGTGGAAGCAGCCTGTTGCCCCAAGATGCTCGAGGACCTCCTCGGCCAGTACATGGTGTTCACGGAGAGCGAGGAGGGGCCGGCCCTGCTGGGGGATGACGCGAAAGGCATCGAGACCGTGTTCCATTCCTGTCCCTACTGCGGGGCCAGGATCCAGATCGTCCCCCGGGACAAGGTCCACTGGGGATGATCCCCCTGCCGGGTGGTGAATGCCACCCGGATACTTCTTGAAACCTTACTCCGAAGGGTCCCTGGAGATCCTGGCCAGGAACTCGACGGCCTCCGGGCTCCCGATCTCGGCGGCGAGCTTCGCGAGCCCTACGCCCCTGCTCTCGTTGAGTTCGACGCCCTCGCCGTTGTAGTAGAGCATCCCGAGCATGAAGATCGCCAGAGGGTCCCAGGCATGGGCCGCGCCGGAGAAGAGGTCGTGAGCCCTGCTGTAGTTCATGGGGACGCCCGTGCCCGAGTAGTACATCATGCCGAGCGTGAGCATCGCGTCCGTGTCCCTGCGTTCGGTAGCGGCGGCCATCATCTTGGCGGCGAGTTCGGGGTCGCGTTCGACCCCTTCGCCGTGAAGGTATCTCAGACCGACGAGGTATAATGCATGGGGGTCCCCCTTGCTGGCGGCCTCGGTGTACCACTTCATCGCGATGTTCGGATCCGCATCGACTCCCTGTCCGGTCTCGTACATCCTGCCGAGGTTGAACATCGCATCCATGTTGCCCTGTTCGGCGGAGAGGGAGAACATGCGGAACGCCTCGATCGGATCCCGGCGGACCCCCCACCCGTTGAAGTAGAGGATGCCCAGGTTGCATTGGGCGGCCGCGTGGCCCTTGTCGGCGGCCAGCATGTACCATTTGGCGGCCTCCATCTTGTTGACAGGGACGCCCTCGCCCTTGTCGCACATGTACCCGAGGCCGTATTGGGCCTCCACGTAGCCCTGGTTGGCGGACCTGCGGTACCACTGGATGGCGTCCGTCTTGTCCATCGGGACCCCGATGCCGTAGCAGCGGAAGTAACCGAAGGTGTACTGCGCCGCGGGCACGCCGGCGTTGGCGGCGACGCCCATCAGCGCTACGGCCTGAGCGAGATCGCATTGGACGCCTTCCCCCTCGTAGTACTTCTTCCCGAGGAGGTACTGGGCCTCGGGATCCCCGCGCTCGCTCCTCGCGGTCAGTTCCAAAACGGAGGGGTCGTCCGGCATGCTATCGGCCATTATTGTGACTGGGCCGTATTTGGCAATTTCCGTCATTCTGCGGAACATACGGCCTGTGGGTGACAGGCTCCAATCCACCTTTTAAACCTCGACCGCCATCCACCCGTCCATGCAAGAGGACACCGACCAGCGCACCGATGCGGAGCTAATCGCAGTGCTCGAACAGGCGGCCGAGAGGAAGAGGTCCGAAGCCGAAGCTCTCAGGAAGAGGGCCAAGCGTCTGAAGAATCCGGACAGCATCGCGACGAACGGCGCTCTCATCGAATTCCTGGAGGCCGATGCGCGCGGATACGGGATCGTCGCCGCGGGCATCGCCGGCGAACCAATCGAATCCATCGAGGAGGCGGAACCGTCCGTCGACGAGTACCTCTACGAGGATTACGTGCTCTCGCTCGGTCCCGAGGACCTAGAGAACGAGAGGGATGCCGTGGAGATCCGCGCGGATCTCATAGACTCCGTGCTCCAGGACACGTGGACCTCCATCGGCAAGGAGGTCCTCGGATCCAAGAAGATGATCAAAAGCCTCCTGGACGACCCCGTCGCCCTCGAGCTGATCGGTGAGGTGGTGTACTCCGACGAGTACCTCATGGACCTCTACCGCACCGCCGTCGTCTCCAAGAAGCAGGATAGGGACAAGGGCGGGAAGAAGAAGAAAAAGAAGAAGGTTTGAAGCATGCCGCCAAGCAAATACGAACGCGAACTGAGATTCATCGATACCGAAGTTGCCCGCATGAACAGGAAGCTGAAGGATCTGGCGGAGGCCATACCCGACAGCCCTTCCGATGCGGCGAAGAAGGCCGACGAGGTCCTGGGCATCCAGGACAAGATCGCCGCCATGCTCGCCAGGAAGAGGGAGATCGAGGACTCCTTCATCCAGGCCGGGATGGAGCTCCCGGACATCGGCAGGAGCATGAACGCCACCGTCCACAACGCATCCGGATTCGAGGTGCGCTCCCCCGAGGAGGCCGAATCCCTGGCCGGACTCTCGGAGAAGCCCGCCGCCACCCCCAGGACGACCGACATCCAGTCGGAGATCAGGAGCATCGGAGAGGAGATCGCCTCCATCGAGACCAAGCTGATGGAAGCGGAGATCAACGGCGACGACGCCGAGGTCGACAAGCTGAGGATGATGTCTTCCTCGCTCCGCGCCAGGAGGGACGCCCTCGTGCAGGAGGCCAAGCAGCAGAGGGCCGAGAAGCCCGCCCCCGCCGCCGACGAGGAGACGATGAAGCGCATCGCCGACCTCGAGGCCGACAACCGCGCGCTACGCTCCCAGGTCTCCGGCGTCAGGTCCGACGTCCAGGACGTCAAGGACCAGCTCAGGCAGATCATGGCCGCCCTGGGCATCGACCAAGAGTGAAACCCCGGGGGCCCCGCGCCCCCTCGAACCGCCTCTTTGATTATCCCGCCTATCAGCTCATCCCCTCTGGACTCCCAGAACCCCCTGTCGCAGACCATCACCAGGCGCTTCTTCGCCCTCGATACTGCGGTGTTGATCACCTTCAGGCCTATTGGGGTCTCGGAGCTCGTGAACCTGAACGGCACGTCTCTGGAGATCACCCTGCAGTCCGCCACGCTCAGTATCACCGTGTCCCATTCCCTACCCTGGGAGCCGTGGACGGTCATGACGCAGTCCTTGTACCTCCTCGGGACCCTGGACCTCAGGAGCGAGCATTGGACGGAGTACGGCGTCAGCACGCACACGTCCTTCGGATCGGGGGATTCCGCCCTCAGCAGCTCGGCCACCATCCTCGCCTCGGCGTCGTTCTCCCTGTTCTCCCTGTGGGAGCATTGGGCGTCGAAGCATGCGATGTCGATGTCGCTGCCGTCCGCTCCGGTCAGCCCGTTGCGATATACGTAGCGGTCCAGGACGGAGGCGAGGTTGGAACCGAACCGCCTGGTCCTGGTCAGGTCGTATCTCGATGTGATGCCGAACCTGGGCCCCTCCTCGGCCAGATACGACTTCCTGAATTC
The DNA here is from genome assembly GCA_963650175.1 of Ruminococcus sp. CAG:579. GTDB lineage: Archaea > Thermoplasmatota > Thermoplasmata > Methanomassiliicoccales > Methanomethylophilaceae > Methanoprimaticola. Next base: position 6,500 of record CAVJLK010000007.1, read on the forward strand.
CTCCATCCCCACGGACAAGGCCTTCTCGCACTCCAATGCCGGTAGCGTCCATAGGAAGGAATCCTCCATCCTGCACGGGCGGGACGCCCATGATCTCACCTGCTCCGGATCCAATTCGGATACCGGCGGGAGCTGCATATGGTCCCCGAGCATCGCCACCGGGACGCCGTTGGAGAACAGGGACAGCGCCTGGACGAACCCGCAGTATCCCGCCTCGTCGAGGAATATCCTGTCCACATCCAGCTCCATCCTCCCGTCCTCCTCGGAGCCGCGGGGCCTGAAACGCGATATGAACTGCTGGGGCGTGGCTGCGACGATGTTCGCGGAGGTCATGCGCTCGCATGTTGTAGAAGCTCTGAGGCGCTTCTCCTCCTCCTTGAGCGAGGATATCATCGATTCCATGTCGCCGTCCGACATCATGGCGTACTCGTCGATGTGCATGGCCGGCCTCGGTCTGCCGTAGAGGGCCTTCCTGGCCGAATCCAGGAACTCCGACAGGGTGCATTCCCTCTCCGAAAGGAGCGAGGTCTCCGCCCGTAGCCCGCATACCGCGACGACCGAGTCCAGGGCGGGAACGAGTTCGGGACGCTTCTCCCTGAGGTCGTCCAGGTCCCATGCGTCGCAATCCGCCGCCGACAGGGAATCCAGGTCCTTCCTTGTTGCCTCGCAGATCCTCTCGTACCTGGCCTCCTCCAGGTTGGTCAGCGATTCGATCGTCCTCTCCAGGAGCCTCTGGACCTGCCTGTCCTCGCACATCTCCGGATGCTCGGAGAAGAACCTCCTCGTCGGCACTCCGAGGCGGATGACGCCTCCCAGCTCCTGGGGAGGGATTGCAGCCAGAACACCTCTCAGGACCTGCTCGACGGAGTTGTTCGTAGGAGCGAACACGGCCACCCTCTCCCCGGCTCTCAGGCACCCTCTGATCGCCGACGAGAGCACGAACTGCGTCTTACCGGTCCCCGGGGCGCCCCAGACGTAGGAGAGGCCCGATGAGAGAAGCCCCTCGGCGGCCCTCCTCTGCTCGTCCGTCGGAGTTCCGGAGTCCGGATAGACAGGGCGCACATCGGCCGGGACGCGATCGGGCAGACGGATCGAGCCCCCGTAGGTGCGGTAGAAGTCCTTGACGGCCAGGACGAGGAACCTCATGTCCGTGAGGACCGAGATCTTGGCATCGGGCTCCGCCATCATGTCGAGGACCTCGAAACCGGGCCTCACCAGGATGGTCTTCGACACCTCGTCGTAGCGGGCGAACCCCGCCTCCAGCTCGTTTAAGACCCTGGATCCGACCTTGAGCATCAGCCCGGAGGAGTCCGACAGGAGCGTCGACAGATGGAGTATCGCGTAACCGTCCATGACGTCGCACGCCTCCACCTTCGTCTCCGAGACCCCCTTGGGGGGATCCTCGATCCATTGCATGTCCGTGAGGTAGTCGTACAGCGCTCCTGCCGATGAGGAGACCACGGAAGATATCTCGTTGCCGTCCATATCGTACGGACGTTCGCTCCGAGTATATAGGCGAATCACAGCGGGTTCCGTTTATGCATAGTTCTAAGTTAGAGCGCGCTCGGAGACCGAACGTATGTTCGGTCGCTGAAAAACGGGTGCCTCGGGAGTCCGAGGGGCGACCGTCGGATGTTCCCGGCGACCGCCTTGAAAGAATGGTTCAGCTGTAGAAGCTGGCCCAGTTCGACTCCTCTATCTCCTTGTCGTCGAACTTGGGAACGTTCTCGGAAAACCCCTCCCAATCCGCCGGCTCCCTGGAGAGCACCGCGAAGGAGTTCTTCCCCGCATCGAACTTGATGGCGTCGGGAGACACCATGATACGGACGTTGAACAGCATGCTGAAGTTCATGTCCTTGTAGTCGCCGTCCGGATCCTCGACGGACCTGTCCCTGCGGAGGCTGTTGATCTGGACGGTCTTCTCCTTGAAGAAGCCCCTGGCCTTCCTGGTGACCCTGTCGAGGCAGTACCCGTCCCCCAGGTCGAGGGTCCAGTACTCCATGTCCTTCTCCCCTTCGGGGAGCTCGGCCCTGGTCCATCCGGTGTAGTCGTCCTTGCTCGTGCCCGCGTAGATGCGGTACTGCGTCTCCTTCGAAATCATGGCATCCCTTCGCGACGTCATCCCCATGGGGGCGCTGTCCTTTATCCTTTCCCCGCGGAGCGACGGGACCGGTTCGCACACGTTAACTACAACCTCCCCCATGGCCGAGGACATGTTCGCAGACGCCTGCAGCAAGGCCTCCGAGTTCACCAGACCCCTGGCGGTCTCCATCAGGCATCAGGACGGCTCCGTGGAGACGTCCATCGGAACCTTCATCGTGGTCAACCGCGACGGATGGGTCCTCACCGCCGGCCACATGTACGATTCGTTCGTCAAGTATCAGAGCGACCTCAAGAAGGCCGAGGAGATCAACGAGCTCAACGGGTCCAGGGCCAGCAAGCCCGGCGCCCCCAGCTCCGAGGTGAAGCTCGACCCCTCGTTCATCACCAACCACTCGTTCTGGTGGGGATGGGACGGCGTCCGCGTGAAGGACGTGTTCGTGAACAGGCAGCTGGATGTGGCTGTGGGCAAGCTGGAGCCCTTCAATCCCGACTGGGTCCGCGAGTACCCCGTGTTCAGGGCCCCCGACCACATGCGCCCCGGCACCAGCCTCTGCAGGGGCGGGTTCGCGTTCACCAACCTGTCCGCCACATGGAACGATGCTAAGAAATCATTCCAGATCCCCCAGCCGTCGCAGGACTCCATATTCTTCAACGAGGGGATGCACACCCGCACCGTCTGCATGGGCAGGTGCAAGGACGGCTCCCACGAGATGCTGTACGTGGAGACGTCCTCCCCCGGTCTGAGGGGGCAATCCGGAGGACCGATCTTCGACACCAAGGGCCGGATCTACGCGATGCAGGTCTCCACCCAGCACATGCCCCTCGGATTCCATCCCACCGCGGAGATCGACGGGAAGAGGGTGGTGGAGAACCAGTTCCTCAACGTGGGCCTCGGCGTGCACGCCAGGATCCTCAGGGAAGTGCTCGACGAGCGCGGCGTCAGATACGACGCCGAGGGCGACGAGAGCGGATACAGGATAGTGGAATGACCGGGGAGCCCGTGTTCAGAGTCTCGACGGCGTACACGCTGTCGCAGTACCGCGAGTACAACCGCACCGTCCAGAAAGTCTTCGGCAGGATGAGGCTGAGGATGGCCACCTCCCTCCTGCTCTTCGTGGCGATGGGCGTCCTCATGGCCTATCTGATGGGGAATCCGGTGCCCGTTGCGATCTTCCTGATATGCGGCCTGTACTGCCAATGGCGCACCCGGAAGGGCCTCGAGGCCGCCGAACTGGCCCAGTACCAGCAGGAGCAGCTGGTCGGGACAGTCACGTACGAGTTCCACGAGGACCGCATAGACGTGATCACCCACGACTGCAGTTCCTCCAATCCCCTGGAGACCGTCCTGGTGGTCCTACACAACCCCCGCGCTTTCTACATCATGTTCGGGGACAAGAGCGGCATGATCCTCCCCGCCGAGGACTGCTCGCCGGAACTCGAGGCGTTCATCCGCCATCTACTGCCCGTCCGCGAGGTCCGATGGACCTAAGACAATTATATTAACAATATTGAAGATAAACCCCTATGGACGGGGAAGAGAACCGCATGTCGAGGGTGTGCAAGGCCCTGTCGGACCCCACCAGACGCAGGATACTGGACCTCCTCAGCCGGGAGGAGAAGTCCCTCCAGGACCTTTGCTACGATCTGGCGATGCCCCCGACCTCCGTGCAGTATCAGATCAGACAGCTGAGGGAGTCCGGACTCATCTTCGCCCGCTCTTCGGGCAAGATCCTGAGATACAGCGTCCTCATCGACGGTTTCGTCCTGTTGGACGAGTACCTCGGGTCCTTCCTCTCGGAAACGGAGGACGAGGATGACCAACGTTATGAACAACCGTCCCTTCCGCCGAGACCATGATGGGAATGTTCTGTCCAAGATGCCATGCGCTGGTATCGCCGCTCGATCAGAGGTGCAGGCAATGCGGAACGTCCCTGGACAAGATGGTCGAGAGCAACCAATCCACCATCGACTTCGCGGACGAGCGCCGTCCCAGGAGGCAGGAGCCCGTGGTGGTGGAGGCTTCCGAGGAGGCCCCGTTCATGCCCTACAAGCCCCGCGGATGCCAGATGGACATCATCCATGACATGGTGACCGCCCTCGATGCGGGCAGGCACTTCGTCATGGAATCCGGCACGGGAACGGGGAAGACGATCATCTCCCTGGCCGCCGGCCTAGATCACGCCCAGAGGACCGGGAAGACCATCGTGTACCTCACCAGGACCATCTCCCAGAGCGACCAGGTCATGCGCGAACTCCGTTCGATCTCCAAGATCCGCAACGTGACCGGCATCGCCATCACCGGCCGCGCCAAGTCCTGCCCTCTGTTCAGAGGCGTGAAGGACTACGAGAACATACCATCCAGCGTCCTCTCCATGATGTGCGAGGACGTCAGGGAGAAGAGCATCAGGGGGAGGGCCGGCGGATGCAGGTACTTCGACAGGGTGGAGCTCGCCCTGCCACAGATCGAGGAGTACGTCAGGACCCAGTTCCCAACATCCGACGAGCTGGATTCCTACTGCGTGAAACTGCAGGTCTGCCCCTACGAGGCCAAGAAGGCGCTGATGAAGGGCGCTAAGGTCGTGGCCGCACCATACGTCCACATCCTGGACCCGGACATCCGGGACAGCCTGATGAACAACCTCAACCGTCCCGGCGACCCCGAATCCCTGCTCATCATAGTGGACGAGGCCCACAACCTCGTGGATGCGGCCCGCGACAGCGAGACCTTCAGGATCGACCGTTCAATGGTCGACAACGCCATAGACGAGTGCTCCACGTTCAGTAACCAGCCGAAGATCTGGGGAGAGGTGGACCTGAAGCAGTTCCTCACCTTCCTCAAGGCATGCATCCGCGGGGTGGCGATAGACCTGATCCCCGTCGGATCCGATACGGCCGTCATACAGGGCCCCCTGATCGAGGAGCGCATGATGGCGAAGTTCGGCATGAAGCAGAAGGATCTGGAGGACGCCATATCCGTGGCGGAGGAATGCGGGAACAGCCGCACGGAGGCTCTCATGGACGCCGGCGAGAACCGCGTCTCCGACATCCAGACCGTGGCCGCCTTCCTCTATTCCTGGTGCGGGGCATCGTCGGAGAGGTTCGTCAGGACGGTGAAGGCCGACAAGGACGGCGAGTACCTCCGCGCCTGCTGCATCGATCCCTCGGAGATCTCCAAGTTCCTCAATTCGACAAAAGGCACCGTCCACATGTCCGGCACCCTGCAACCATTGGACCAGTACGCCCGCGTCATAGGGCTGTCGGACAACTGCACGTTCAGGAAGTACCCGTCCCCGTTCCCCCCGGAGAACAGGAAGGTGGTGTACACTCCCGGCCTCACGACGAGGTGGCAGGACCTGAAGAACGACCCGTCCATGAAGGACCGTCTGGAGAGGACCATCGCGGACCTCTGCAACTCCGTCGACAAGAACACGCTGGTGTTCTTCACCTCCTACGCCAGCATGTCGTCCATGCGGGGTTACATGGAGACGCACGTGAGGAAGAGGATGTACTGGGAGGAGTCCCGCAACGCCCAGAGGAACGCCTCGAACCTGGCGTCCTTCCGCGCCAGGCGCGACGGCGTCCTGTTCTGCGTCATGGGCGGCAAGTTCGCCGAAGGGATAGACTTCCCGGGGGAGGAGCTGTGCTTCGCCATAGTCGTCGGGATCCCCTATCCGCCCCCGTCCCCGGAGATGAAGGCCATGAGCGACATGTTCGACTCCAGGTACGGTTCAGGGAAGGGCTGGCTGTACTGCTCCGCGGTGCCGGCGCAGAGGAAGATGAAGCAGGCCATAGGCCGCCTGATCAGGACCGAGACCGACAGGGGGATGGCCGTCATCCTCGACAACCGCGCATCGAGGTTCGTCAGGGAGCTGGATGCGGAGAAGTGCGAGGACCCGGTGGCCGAGGCGGCACGCTTCTTCGGGTGACTGGACAACCCGTAAATATGCGTCGTCGATGGCACCGTCTGCGATGCCTCTAATCAACGTCCTGTGCGATGTGAAGATATGGATACTGCTGGGCATAGTCCTGGCCATGACCGTCGGGTTCGACAGCCCCGACGCCGCCACCATCCTGATGTTCGTTCTGATCGCCCAGATGGCGGTGTCCCTGGACGGGATCCAGTTCAAGAAGGACGACTTCAAGACCTATGACAAGGAGATACTGATCAGCATCCTGTGCTGCTTCGGGATAAACACCCTGTTCACCCTGGCCTGCGGACTGTTCTTCATCGACGACACCCACATATGGACCGGATGGGTGATGCTCGCATCCGTCCCGTGCGCGATATCCGTGGTTGTATGCTCGCTCGTGATGAGGGGTGACACGAAGATGTCCGTCCTCGCGCTGACCGGGATATACGTGGTGGCCATCGCCGTGACGCCGCTGATCACCCACCTCCTGCTCGGGGATTCCGTCAACCCCCTGGAGGTGCTGAAGTACATCGTGCTGTTCATCGCCGTGCCTTTCGCCCTCTCGTTCATCGTGAAGAGGATGCACCTGGCGAACACCACGAAGTCGGTGTTCATCAACCTCATGATGCTCCTGCTGGTGCTGGTCGGGATGGGCAGCAGGAGGGACTACATCATCAACGACTTCGACGTCGTGATCCTGCTCATCGTGGCGTGCATCTTCAGGATCTTCCTGGTGAGCTTCGTCCTGCTGTTCGCTTTCAGGAAGCTGAAGGTCAAGCGCGAGAACGCCGTCGTCTATCTGTCGATGTCCGCCTGGAAGAACTCGGGGATGTCGATATCCATGACCATGGCCCTGTTCGCGGCTACCATGCCCGACGCCGTGCTGCCGTGCATTGTGTCCCTGGTGATGGAGGCCGTGTGGTTCGCGGTGATGTCGAAGGCCATCGACAAGGCGTGGCCTCCGGCGACCGATGCCATACCCGTCAGCTGATCCTCCGACCCGCTCCATTTAACAAATAGGCGGACATGTGGAACCGATGCGCGAGGAGACGTCGGCCGACGACAGGGACATCTTCGAGAGGACGTACGATTTCGTGCGCCTCGCGGTGGACAGGTCCGCAGGCGTCGCCATAGCTGCCATCGCGATCCTGATGCTCCTGTCGGCGGCGATCTACGTCTTCAGGGTCTACACCGGCCAGGCCAGCCTCACGTTCTTCAGGTCCCTCGGGTTCCTGGCCCTGGCGATCGCCGGAGTCCTCATCCTAACCGACGACGAGCGCAGCCTGCCCCGTTCGGTCGGGCTCTACGCCGTCGGACTGGGGTGCTACAGGGCGCTCTCCGTCGTCGGCAACCTGGTGCCCCACGGGCGCATGAACATCCTCTACTACATTCTGATAGTCCTGGGCATCAACATGATGATCTCCGGCCGGGCCTACATCAAAGGCCAGACCAGGGCCCGGAAGACGATGATCGCGTCGTCCTCGTGCCTGCTGGTCATCAACATGATCATGATCATCTACCTCAACCACTCGAACAACCTGTACGACGTGTTCATGACGTATCCGATGAACTTCATGCTCACGATCCTCTACTTCATCCTCATCCTGATCCTGGATTCGGACAAGCTGAGGAGGATGGATTGGCTCGAGGTCCACGGGAGGACGGTTGACGGCATCAGGAGGACCTACCATCTGAACGGCGAGGCGTCGATCTACCGCTCCGAATGGGGCGTCCTCGGCTCCGGACTGACGGACGCGTCCGGATGGGACCCTGTCACCGACGGCGGCCCCGCCTGCAGGGAATGCCACGTCAGCATACACAACGGGAGGGGGAGGTCGTACATCACTGCCCAGCGCTGGACGGGGAGGGACGAGATGTTCCTGACCGTCTGCGACCACCCGATGGGCACCGTCATCCAGGCATCCAGGCTCATCGTGACCGGAATAGAATCCGACGGCGACGCCGTCCGTCTGTATTCTCCGGACGGCACGTTCATTCAGCTCCTATTGGAGGATGATCCCGAATGATGTTCAAGAAGGAGGACGGCAACCCCGACATGGTCAGGGTCGTGGGGGCGTTCATGGTCATCACCGGCGTCTACATCCTGGCGGAATCGCTCAGGTACTACGTCGGGGTCTTCAACCTCCTGATGAACTCGTACACCCTGTCGACGTTCATCTCCCCCCTGCTGACGCTGGCCTCCGGCGTGTTCCTGCTCATCCCGAACGAACGCAAAATCCGCACGAACGGAGCCCTGGCGGGAATGGCGCTGGGAGCGTCGTTCATGCTGAGGAACATCCGTTTCATGGACCAGTACGGGTACGACATCTCGTTCATCATATCGTTCGTCTCGTTCCTCGTGGGGATCGCCGCGATAATCTCGTCCGTCGCCCTGCTGTTCGGGTACTCTCATTACTCGGACAGGGTGTGGCAGACCATGGGCATCATGTCCGCCATCGAGCTCTACCCGTTCTACTTCGTGTATTCGCTCTACATGCCGTTGCTCCCCTGCATACCGACCTACTTCAGCAACATCATGTACATCGCCTGCTACGCCACGGTGATCGTGCTCATGCTCGACAGGGACGTGAGGATCATACCGGTGAACAAGCGCGTGGACCAGGACCTCGGGACGGTGAAGGACATGCTGTACTCCGGCGACGGGACCTACATGGTCCCGGAGGACGGCGATTCGCTGGTCTACTTCGCCGAAGGTAACGGGGACGACCTGGACATCACGCTCCACGACCGCAGGGAGACCAGGATCCTCCAGCTGAGGAGGCTTCCCGGTTCCGAATACCCGACCGCCTGCGTCGTCCCGTCCAACGGGAGGAGCTTCACGGACGGGTTCAGATTCGACGTCGTGGCCTGCTGCCCCTCGAAGGAGCTGGACAGAGTCCGCATCTACGGGCGCAACGGGGTCTTCGTGGAGATCCTGGTGCACGAGATACCCGAAGAGCCCAGGATCGCCGGCAGGATCCGCAGGAAGAAGACCGCGCGAGGCGCTCGTTCTTTTCGAGATCATCGACGTCGATGGTCCTGCAGATGCGCTCCACCGCATCGATGTTCTCCTGATCGGTGGCAGATGTGCCGTTCCGAAGGAGATAGGCGGAGAACCCCAGGTCGAATGCCCCGAAGTACGTGGCCGCCACGCAGCAGTGGGCGACCATCCCGGCTATGAGGACGCTGTCGCATCCCTTCGACCTCAGGACGGATTCCAGGTCGGAGCCGTTGAAGGCGTTCATCCGCGTTTTGCAGACCACGGGGTCGCCCTCCTCGGGCGGAAGAAGAGCGGGGTCGAAATCGTCCATCCCGTCGGCCACCGGCTTGCCGTCGTACATCTCTCCGGTGTAGCGGACGTAGATCACTGGATTCCCCGTCTGACGGAAGCGGAGGATGGCCCTGTTGATCGTGTCCATCCGCTGCGACGACGATGCCTTCATGCCCTCGGTGGATTCGGAGAACTTCCGTTGGATGTCCACGAGGATTAGCGCCATCCTGTCCGTCTCGAACCCCGATTCCGCTCTCATTTCCAATCTCCGGACCTCCAACCGTTCCGGGATTTAATAGCCGTGCCAGTTGGATGGATTAGTGTTCCTTCGTCCCACAATAGGATTTAAGTCGACCGAACGACCAATCACCCGCGATGGGAATGGTCGGACGCTTCGTAGGAAAGGAACCGGAACTGTGCTTCAGGGACGGAAGGGTCTCGGTGACCGTGCCTGCATTCGAATCGGATGCCGGTGCGCCCCTGAAGATAGGGATTAGATGCCCTCTGGGCACCGGAACCGCCGGATTCCTGCCCCACGGGGACGGACCCGGCATCAGCTCCCCGGCGTTCGTCAGCATCTGCGGGATCTCCCCATTGGACGGGTTCTCCGTGCTGATCGACGGCCAGACGATCTTCGAACTCCCCCGTACCGACGCCGTGTGCTTCGATTCCGATGGAAGACCCGTAGAAGTTCCCGAAGGACTGACGACACTCGTCAGGAGGCCGGGGACCGGCCCGGAGATCGCCGATCCCGTCCGGACGACCACGCTCGACGGAGTCGAGGTCGTCGAGTATTACGCATCGGGCGGTCGGAGATTCGAGATATCGAAGCCTTCCCTGAGGTTCAGGGACGGGGTGTCGTACGTCTACGTCGCCAGATACATCGGCCTCCCGGGCGACGGGTTCAAGGTCTCGATCAAGGGCGATTTCGGCTGCCGCGATCTCGGGATCATGCCTTCCAGGACGGCCGACGGCGCCTGCATCGCATCGGGAACGGAATTCAGACTGACCGATCTCGGCATCTCCGTTCTCGACGGGTTCGACATCCTGATCGACGGACGCGACGTGTTCGGGTTTCCCCGCAGGGACATGCTGGTGTTCACCGACAGGGGCACTGTCACCGCATTCCCGGTCGGCAGGGCCGTCGCGGTCTCTCGGGGCAATGTACGTGTCGAGAGCGACGCGAAGTGCATCGAGGAACTCACCGACCCTTCGGGCATCGTCTGCCGCACATTCGTCCGCGAAGGGCCGATCTCGTTCAAGACGGAGGTCTTGGACGAACCTCCTGACGATGCTGCCGGGGATGCGCCCGCGACCGAAGCGGAATCCGTCCCCGAAGATCCGGAACCTCTGGAGGACGCCGCATGGTGCGACGAGCCCGAATACGCCGACGATCAACCGGAAACGGACCCGTATCCGCACATCCCGCCGGGCTCTTTCATCGGTCTGACCCCCAGGATGGCACTGGTCGAATCCGGGAAGGTCCGCAAAGTCTGCGTCCTCATACCGGAATACAGGCCCAGGGTATCGTCCCCGACAGTGACCGTCGTCCGGAACGGCGAGCGCATCAACATGGGCGCCCTCCCGACCGGGAGATGGATCACGAAGGAGACTTTGCTCGACCTCCAATCCCGCGGAGTGGATCCCCTGGAGACGTTCTCGATCGAGGTCGACGGCGACACCGTCTTCTCCACCAGGGGCACCAACGCCCTGTTCTTCACCGCCGAAGGCACCAGGATCACCAAACCCCGCGGAAGGGTCATAGCGGTCCACCGTCCCGAGCTCAGGCTCGGCGTGCGTGGAACCGCCAGATGCAGGATGGTCTCCTCGGAGACCCGCGACGGCCTCGTCTACGACGAAGCGGAACTCGGGGCCAAGGGCGTCCTCTACAACATGAACGTCGAGCGCCGACGACCGTTCCAGATGGACTAAATAGTGTCCGCGCAGTAGGGTTGAGCATAGAAAGGCGCGCCTAAATGCGCGAACGATCGGAGTGACCGATATGATAGAGGACAAGATAATCACCCAGCTGTCTATATTCGTCAACAACGAACCCGGCCGCTTGGCCACGATCAGCAGGATCATCAAGGAGACCGGGATCAAGGTCAGGGCGTTCAACCTCGCCGAGTCCGCGGAATTCGGCATCCTCAGGGCCATCGTCGTCGATCCGGACACGTCCTACGACAGGCTCAAGCAGAACGGGATCATCGTCAGGAAGACCGATATCATAGCGATCTCGGTTCAGGACGCCCCCGATTCCTTCTTCGAGGCCGCCGACGTTCTTGGGAAGGCCGGCATCAACATCGAGTACGGGTACTTCTACGCCGGGGCCTCCGGCAGCACCCTATTCGTCCGCGTGGACGACACGCCGAAGGCGGTCGGAATCCTCGAGGATGCGGGGATCAGGCTTCTTGACGACGGGGAGATCTGAATGGGAAACCTGAACATCGCCGTCCTGGGCGCGAAGGACTTCGCGGGGAAGGTCGGGAAGAAGGGCACCGTCACCGACATGACCTTCTATGACCACAAGGCCGGGACGGATTCGTTCACCCTCATCGAGCCCTCGAAGTACCCCGAGAAGCTGTCGTCCCTGTTCTACTCCGTCGCTATGTCGGAGTTCGCCATCCTCGTGGTGGACAAGATCGATTCGTTCCTCGGGGAGACCATCGTCATGACCGACAGCCTCGGCATCGACAAGGGGTGGATCGTCCTCAGGAACTACATACAGCCTGAGCAGCTCAAGCCCCTCCTGGCCGGGACGTGCCTCGAAGGATACGAGTACCGCGAAGAGGACCCCATCAAGATGAGGGAGGAGCTCATCGCCCTCGCCAAATCCGAAGGGAGGACGCCCGGCGACGGCACGTGCGGGTCCTGCCCCGTGGACAGCCACTTCAACGTGAAGGGAGTGGGGACCGTGGTCCTCGGCTCCGTCATCGACGGGTGGTTCAGGAAGCACGACAAGATGAAGGTCCTCCCGATCAACCGCGAGGTCACCCTCAAATCGATCCAGAAGCACGACCTGGATGCGGACGACGCCGTCAAGGGGGACCATGTCGGTCTGGCGCTCCGCGGGATCGAATCGGACGAGCTGGACCGCGGGTTCGTGGTCACCACCGACCAGAGCGTCAAGCTCTCCAGGCGCATCGAGGGGAAGGTGTCCCTCGTGAAGTACTGGCCGTCCCCGCTCAAGGAGGGGATGGTGCTCCACATCGGCCATTGGATGCAGATGGTCCCGTGCCGCGTCGCATCCGCCGACGATACGGGGGACTTCAGGAGCGCTGACGTCGTGTTCGAGCTCGAATCGGACATCATCCACAAGCCCGGCGACGTCGCCACCATAATGTACCTCGAGGGCGGGAAGCTCCGCGTGGCGGGCTCCGTCACCCTCGTCTGAAACCACTTCCCCCTCCCGGGAGGGGGTTTCTCACATCTTCGGCCTGACCCTTCCGCATCCGGGGCAGACGCCGTCCTCGCCGAACCTCGATCCGCACCTGGAGCAGATCCCCTGGTAGATCTCCATGTACTCGTCGGAGGGCTTCGGCTTGGAGTAGATCAGCGCGAAGATCACGAGGAAGACCATCATCCCGGACGAGATCATGCCCATGGCTATCATCCCGGCGGAATCCTCGGGGTTGGAGCTGTACCAGTACACCGAGTACGCGAGGGCGGCCATGAGGAAAACTGTCACCGCGATGCCGATGATCGCCATGCTCCTCTGTTTCATGGATGATGCATCCAACGTGGGTATATCTGGATTCCGACCTGCGGGATAGCACCCTTTAAGTACGCAGGCGCATACCGAGAGTATCCGTGCTAAGTGATAGCACACAGCAAGAGGTTCGAACATGGCATTCTGGAACGAGAAGATCGAGACCATGCCCAGGGAGGAGCTGGAGAAGATGCAGCTGAACCTCCTCCGGGCCAAGGTCCGCGAGATGTACGAGAAATCCGAATTCTTCCACAAGAGTATGGTCGAAGCCGGAGTGCATCCCGACGACATCACCAGTTTCGAGGCGTTCCGGAAGGTCCCGTTCATGAGGAAGAGCGACCTCCGCGACAACTACCCCGACAAGCTGTTCACCGTCCCCTACGACGAGATCACCAGGGTCCACGTGTCCTCCGGGACCACCGGCAGGCCGACCGTGGTCGGATACACGAAGAAGGACCTCGACAACTGGACCGAATCCCTCGCCAGGGGGATGACCTCGTTCGGCATGACCAAGAAGGACATGCTGCAGAACTTCCACGGGTACGGGCTCTTCACCGGCGGGCTCGGAGTCCATTACGGGGCCGAGAGGATCGGAGCGACCGTGCTCCCGATCAGCACAGGCAACACCGAGAGGCAGATCCAGCTCATGCAGGACCTCCCCGTGACCGCCTGGGCGGGGACCCCTTCGTACATGTTCCACATCGCCGACACCTGCGACCGCCTGGGAGTCGACATCCGCAGGGACACGAAGGTCAAGCTGGCCATCGCCGGCGGGGAGCCCTGGTCCGAATCCATGAGGAGGAAGCTCCAGGACAGGACCGGCGTCAGGGTCCACAACTGCTACGGGGCCAGCGAGATGTCCGGCCCCATGTTCCTCGAGTGCTCGGAGCAGTGCGGCCTCCACGTGTGGGCCGACCTGGCGTACATCGAGATCCTCGACGAGAACGGGGAGCCCTGCGCCGACGGCGAGAGGGGGGAGGTGGTGGTAACCATGCTCCAGAAGGAGGCCTTCCCGCTCATCCGCTACAAGATGAACGACATCTCCGCGCTCACATGGGAGAAGTGCGCCTGCGGACGCACCCATCCGCGCCTCGACAGGATCTCCGGGAGAACGGACGACATGCTCGTGGTCCGCGGGGTCAACGTGTTCCCGTCCCAGATCGAGAGCGTCATAGGGGAGCTGGACTTCCTGTCCCCGTTCTACCATATCACGCTCGAGAACAGGAACTACATGGACTCCATGGCGGTGGAGGTCGAGCTCAACGAGGAGTCCCTGACCGAGGACATGAACCGCCTGAACGAGATGTCCAAGATCCTGTCCGCCCGCCTGAAGAACGTCCTGAACATCAAGGCGGATGTAAGGCTGGTGCTGCCCGGGACCCTCCAGAGGTTCGAGGGGAAGGCCAACCACGTGACGGACAACAGGTCCTACGAGTGACCTCGCTCGTTGCGGCAGAAGGCCTCCAGGCTCCTGATGTCCGGCGACCCGCCGGGGCCTTCCCCGGCCGGGGTCCTGCATGAAAGGTACCCGTCCCTCATGCGGTCGCTCCCGTCCGGGCCGATGAAGCAGTCCCCGGAGTATATGTGCCCCGGATCCCCGACCTCGCCGTAGACGTCCTCCTCTATCCTGCAGAGCGATTCGGCGACGCGGGTCCCCAGGGGGGTGAGGTCCATCTCGATCCTCTTTCCGGTCTTCTTGGCTTCGATGAACCCCATGTCCACGAGCTCATCGATCTTCTGACCCATGCGGGGATTGGTGGATACGGATCTGGCGAGAGCGGTCTTCGACATCTTGCCCCTCATGTAGAGGCATACCAGCAGCGTCGTGCTGTGCTTGCTCTCGATCACGTTGCTGATTCTCAGGAGCGCCATGGGGCCTTCGACATGGTACTAAATATTAATACCTATCCAACACCCTACCATTATAATAAACGAAGAGTTTGGTGCGACCCGCCGGAGCGGGTCGCAAAGGCCTCATTGGGGGGCCGGCTGGGACGGCGCCGCGGGGACGTCGTCGTCGAAGGTGTTGTTCCCGGACATCATGTCCTCGTAGAGCAGAAAGAGCTCGCTCTGGGAGAGGCTGCGGTGCATCTGGCAGGATGCCTTCCTGACGAGGACGAGGAGGTTCTCCGCATCGTCCCTGCCGATGTTGATGCCCATGTCGCTCAGGGAGGCGGTGATCGTGTTCCTGACGGAGTGCTTGCCGATGATTATGGACCTCTCCATCGCGACCTCGGCGGGATCGTAGGGCTCGCTGACGGTCGGGTCGTGCACGAGGCCGTCCTCCTGCGCGAAGCACTTCGAACCTATGAACGGCTTGCCGGGCGAGATGGCGATGCCGGACGCTCTTGAAACGGACTCGGCGATGGCGCGCAGCTTGGTGGTGTCGATGCCGGTGTCCATGTTCAGCATGTGCTTGGAAGTCATGACGACCTCTTCGAGCGGGGCGCAACCGGCCCTCGGACCGATGCCCATGCTGGTGACCCTGGCGAACCTGGCCCCGGCCTTGATGGCGGCTACGGCGTTGGCGGTGGCCATGCCGAAGTCGTTGCGGGGGATGATCTCCACGTCTATCCCGGCGATCTGCCTGAGCATCCTGATGCGTTCGCCGCAGGTGAACGGATCCTCGACTCCGATGCTGTCCGCGTATCCGAAGCGGTCCGCTCCGGCGCCCTTGGCGACCTTGGCGAAATCGATGAGGAAGCCCAGATCAGCCCTGGAAGCGTCCTCGGCGACGAAGGAGATGTACAGGCCGTGCTCGGCCGCGTAGGAGGTGGCCTCGTAGATCTTGTCGAGCACCCAGTCCCTGTTCTTGTTGAACTTCTTGGTGATCAGGATGTCGGAGGCGGGCAGCGATATGGAGACGGCGTCCACGTCGCACTCCAGACTGGCGTTGATATCGGCGATGTTGGCCCTGTTGCTGGACATGACGGAGGCTCCGAGCCCCATGTTGGCTATGTGACGCACGGCGACCTTCTCTTCGGGACCGATGATCGGCATCCCCACCTCGATCTGGGGGACGCCAGCCTCGTTCAGGAGCTGGGCCATCCTGTATTTCTCAATGTTCGAGAACACGACGCCTGTGGACTGCTCCCCCTCGGTAAGCGTGGAGTCGCAGATACAGACAGGGGCGTTCAGCCGGTCGACTACCTCGTTCTTCGTCTTCATTTGCATCCCATCCATCCGCCGTCGTCCGAACGACGGCTTCTGTGCTTTTCCGTATATATTCGCGATATTTAAAGCCGAATTTAGGGTCCGATAGTGGCGATTGCGACCGAATGGAACGAGTGCGTAATCCGAAAGGCAGGACAAGGTGTGCCTGCGGGAATCGGAGTCCGAGGCGATGCTGAGTAAGGAATACATACCCTGTCGGAGAGAGATCGCGTTCTCCCTTATCCAGTCCGCTATCGAATCCCTGTCGTGGAGACCCATGGCAACCTCCCTGACGTATGCGCTGAGCTCCAATCCGTCCGGGATGGTGTATCCCCTCGCGTTGAGGATCCTCAATGCCGTTGCCAGGGCGGTCCTCTTGTTCCCGTCGGTGAAAGGGTGGTAGATGCAGATGTTCTCCAACGCGGCGGCTGCGAACTGGAAACAGTCGTCCGTCCGCTCCCTGGCGTCGCATACCGCCTGCAGCGGGAAATCGTTCAGGACGGCGTCCTTCACCGCCGGATCCACGGGCGAGGACGAGTTGTCGAGGAGGGCCCTGTGGTCCGAGACCATCTTTCCCACGACTTTCTTGTCACGCTCGCGCGGGTCATCGCCGTAGCCGTCGTCGTATTCGATCGGGATCACCGTGTGTCCGTCTTTGTCGCGGTATCCCACGATGGGGGTCCCCTGGGAGAGACGTCTGATCTCGACCGCATCCTCGTCCCGCGACTGGTCGGAACTTGAAACGTCCCCGTCCAGTTGTTGATAGATCCGCACGTATGCGGCGAACGCCGCCTTCGTCGGATCGTCCCTGGGAACATCCGGACCGCAGTACTTCCTAATCGCATCGTCCAACGCCGACGCCATGTCCTCCAGCGCTTCGTTCGGAGTATCGCCGGTGCCCTGCACCGGGAGACCGACCGGAGAGACGGTCCAGCGGACGTCGCGGGACACCTGCGCCGGAATGGGTAGTCTCAGCCTGACCGAACCGACGCGGGACAGGTACAGCGTCGTACCGGAAGCAGCCGCCGCCTCGAAGACGGATCCGATGATGCCTTCTTCGAGGATGCACGCGAACCCCGTCCCGTTGGCATCCAAGGACGAGTACACCTCGTCCAACGGATCATCCCAATCGGCCGGAAGTACGGTCATCCCATCGGCATCCCTGCGTCCCGCCCGCGGGGCGACCTCCATCACGTAGTCGTAGAACGCATCCCCGGAATCGATGATGTGCCTGGGGGCGTCGCGATCGTATGCGAGACGACCATGAAAGTCGTCGTACTTCCCGAACTCCTCCGACGTGCAAACCCTCACGTCCCCGCCGATGCCCTCCCTTGCCAGAGTCGCTCTTATTTCGCTCCGAATCTGGAAAGTGTCCCCCTCGTCCACAACGACCAGGAGCTCCACGTTGTCGTACTCCACGAAGCCCACCGAGGTGGGCCCTTCCAGATAGACGCGCCTGGGGGAGCACGCATCCGCCACGATCTCCACGGCCTTCCTGATCAGTCCCGGATCGAAGCCCGGGAATACTTGGAGTACTCCGGCCTTCGGTTTCTCCCCATCGTTCGTCATACCTGCTGTATCGACCCTCCCAATCATATCGCCTGCCCCGGAACGGTCGGGGGATGAACGCGGAACGTCAACACGTCCGTAGTACGGAATCGAACGCCGTTTCGGACCATCGCCGCACCGGAGACTAATACCAACGGACGAATGGCCTGTTCGGAGGAATCGATACGAACAAATCATGGACGCAGGAAGGGCTCGTGTACAGCGATCTGTACAACGGGACCTGCCGGGCGATCTGGGAGGCCTCCGGCAAGGCTCTGTCTTGGGGAGGCGGATTCTCGATAGTGCAGGCCGAGGACTATCCCGACGATCTCGTGCTGGATGCCCAGGACGAGTACAGACAGCTGATGTCCAGGGAGGAGGCCGAGAGGCTCATCCGGAACCTCCGGGCTTGGCTCGACCACGGGAAGGAGACCGTTCCGCACGAGTGCGACTGCCACTGGGAATCCGGAGCCGTTGACGAGGAGAATATCGAGAGCGTCATCAGGGATGCCGTCGTGAAAGCTGCGGAGGAATCGGACGTCGAGAAGGTGCTGAGGGCCTCGGACGTTCGGATGGGCGGCGAACGCTATTGGACATTCTACGTCGTCTGGGGCAGGGAGATCGTATACACCGACATGATGCGCTTCCTGGAAACGTGCGACCTGTTCGGAAGGCGCGCGTACTTCTACAGCGCCGAGGAGATGGGCGAGATCGAAACGTACGGGAATGCGGTCGTCGAGACGATCTACGAGAGACCGGAATCCGAACGACGGGACCTTTCCCATCGTCCGTTCAACTCGTCTCATTCGCCCCCGTCCCCTTCGGGGAACAGGTCCTCCCCGTAGGCTTTCCTGAACGTCTCCCTGCGCTTCTCGATCTGCTCGGGCGAGCAGAATACGAGGGCACGGATGTACGCCTGACGGACATCTTCGACGCCGGGACATCGCGGCTTCCTGGTCGAGATGCTTTCCCGTTTCCGTCGGTCCATCCTCCGGATGACCTCCCGGGCCATCCTCTCCGCCTCTTCGGCGTGGCTGTCGTCGTAGGTGCTGACACAGAAGGCGCAGTCTAGTTCTATCATGTTGCCCGGCGCCCTTCTGGCCATCTCCAGCAGGGCGTCCGCCATGTCCTCCGGCGGTTGGTAGAGATGCATCGGCATGGAGATCAGCTCCTCCGTGGTCCCTTCCGGTATCTCCCTCCCGTAGGCCAGATGCTCTACGCACAGCCTCATCACCCTGCGTATCTCCCCGATTGTGAGGTTCTCGCTCTGCCTCGGGCATCTCCAGGCATCCTTGTACCAGCTCATGCAGTAGCCGGACGGCTTGAAGACGAACGTTGGTATCCCGTAATGATAGCCGTCATCCGGACGGATGATCTGCATGTTGTCCTCGTATCCCCCGTCCGGGTTCTCATGCTCGATGTCGTAGCAGTAGCCGTTCGGTTCGGTCCGGGCGAACATCAGAAGCAGGTTCCATTCCGGACTGTTCGAGATCATGTATCCGTTCGCGACTGGGAACGGCATGGGATCGTTCTTCGGAGCGTCCTCAGACGGATCCAGGGGGATCCTAAGGCGCATGGTGTCCCGCTCGTACCCGAGCGCGTAGGCGATCATCGCCATGGCCATTGTGCTCCCTCCCTCGGCCATGTCCAGCAGATCCCTCATGGCGGAGTCCTCGTCCCTCTCGGTCCCGATCCCGAAGTATTGGAGAACGTCGATGCAGAACCTCCCGTCCTCGGTATCGCGGTAGTAATCGGAGAAGGGCTCCCCGGCGAGCCGGCTGTCCATGCGATCGCTCCATGGCCATTCCCCATGGGTGAAGGGCGAGCAGTCGTACGAGTACGGGTACGCGCCGTAGATGAGGTCCGATTCGCGGACGTCCATCCTGAGGTCGGATTCCCCTTCGGAACCGGATTCGCAGATGTATCCGTGGCAATAGCGGTCGCCTTCGAAGGGTCCGCGCAGGACGACGTCCTCGGGATAGAAGTCCTCGATGCGCCTGTTCTGCTCCTTCAACCAGTGGCGGGAGCCCTCGTCCCCGGCCAGGGCGGCGTAGCAGGCGTACTTGGCCTTCTGATCGAGATTCTTCGGAAGATCCTCGCCGTAATGGTCCTGCAGGTAAAGCGCGGCGCTCTTCGAGCCGTTGCAGGCCAGGTATCTGAGCTTGCATATGCCGTCCATTCTGCAGTAGTCGTTCTCTCCGACGGGCTTCCGGACGTAGAACACATCGCTCGGGACGGGTTTCCTCGATTCTCCTCCCTCCATTGTCATAACCGATGGAATATGACATCCTGTCATATCCGCTGCCGTGGGATGCTCGGAAATGCGGCGGCGGACATCAACACATCCGTGGTACATCGGGACGATTCGGATGCTGACATCGACTCGGAACAGACCGTCTGATCCCCGAATACGGCGGTCGAACGACCGCCGCCACCGCTTATGTACCGGTCGGCCGTCCGAGACACGATGCATTCGAAGAGTATGGATGATGTGACGTTCAAAAAGGTCCGGGCGACCGAAAAGATACTGATACCGCTGTGCGAGGAGCTCCATTGGCACGAGCGGGACGCCCTCGACCTGTTCTTCCGTTCGGATACGTACCGCAGGATAATGGACGGGGAGTCCGTGGATCTGGATGCCGAGCGCGATTCGCTCCGCGATGCCGGGAGGGACATAGTCCCCATCGAAAAACCCACGGCATGGGGATGCAGTTTCGGGTACGGCATAGACGCCGTGTTCTCGAACCTGGCCATGTTCTACCGGAAGTACGGCGTCATGCCGGATGCGCTCTACGAGAAGGTCCGCAATACCAAGGGTTTCTACGATATGCTGGATGGCGCCTGGACATGGTCAACTTCAGGGTACGACGAGAATTTCGAACTCATCGAGAAGGAGTACTGCGGACTGTGCGGGATACCCGTGAGACCCGACCGAGCACGAAGGGGATTGTCCCCCTCGCCTTCTCGATGCGATCCTATCCATGGCAGTCCGGAACTCTTCTGCCGCATCCTCTCCGGAAGGCGTTAGGCGGTATCCGGGATGCGTTCCGCATCCGGGCACGGATTCGATCAGTCCGCCGTCCTCCAGGGCGCGGAGAAGGTCTGCAGATACTTCCGCGGACGTTTCCCTGTCTCCGAATGTCCCGTCCTTTATCGCCAAGAGTATCGCGAATGCGCGCTCCGTCGCGATGCCCCTCTCCCTCGGAGGCCTTCCCGAGGCCACCGTATCCCCCATCAGTACGAGGGACGATGCCACCGTCCGTCCGAAAGCGGTCGGCGTCGCGTAGTACATCCGCGGTTCCCGGACGATACGAATGTCGATCAGCCCGTCGGCCTCGGCGTCGTCCATGAACCTCAGGCAGGCCCCCTTGTCCGGAACGATGCCGAGCATGCCGTCCAGCGACATCGGTTCGTTCGAAAAGTGCAATGCTGAGAGCAGAACTATCGCATCGTTGCTCAGTACAGCGGATTCTTCCTGTTGTGCCATGTCTTCTTCACCTCGGTACTCCGGGAGCTCCGTTATCTCGAACTTCCCGTCCATCTTCGGCAGCTTCAGCGGGGGATTGGTCCCGCCGGCCCTCTCCACCCACTTGCGGAGTATGGCCATCCGACTGGCCAGATTCTCGTGGCCGTAGAAGCACGCGCCGCTCCTGAACTCTCTGTTGTTTATGACCGGATTGAGAATGCTCGCGGACTCCTGCTGAGAGATCTCGTGGAAGTCCGCATAGCTCTAGATGCACTATGCGACGACATCCCAGAAGAACAGCCCCTTCACGACGATGTCCCCGGCGACCGTCTCCTCGGTATATCTGGCAATCTTGCCGAGAGCGACCTCTTCGGCCTTCCCGGCGTTGTCTAGTCCGAACCTCCCGTCGTCCATGAGCTCCCCGTCCTCTGGAAAGGAGTCGGCGATCCGGATGTTCCCGGAATCCATTTCCCTCCGCGTCTCCTCGTCCCCGGCCAGGACGGCGTAGCAGGAGTACTTGTAGGCCAGGGACGGAGCGGCGGTGAGACCTTCCGAATAGTATGCCTTCAGGAACAGGGCGGCCGACCTCGACCCGTTCATCGCCAGGTACCCGAGCACTCCGATGTCGTCGGTGTACCTCAGGTCCTCATGGATGTCGTAGGGGCATCCGCCCGGATTCGACGGATCCCCCTCCCTTTCATCATAAGGCAATGAGCACCATTCCCTCCACCGGACCCAATCATCGAAGCGCATAGGGAAGGGGATGCGGCACCGCATCATATCCGCTGCCGTCGGATGCTCGGAAACGGGACGGCGGACATCAACACGTTCGTAGAACGCCCGGTACACTCAGCCGCGGACCGGCAATGATATGGACATGTCCGAAGGAGCGTTCCGGGTATAATCTGGAGAAGGAATACGCAGGAAACCCCAGTAGTCACGATCCGGCGACAGCCAGGGCCACACAAACGTCCTGCGGCTTTCCGGCAAACTCTCCCCGCGAGGGGCCTCATCGGCCGTACTGACGAGACTCCAAGACGGTTCCGGTATTTATCCCCTGGCGGCGCGCCAAGTGTGGGCATCAACACGAATCCAGTACACTAATGCCAGGATTTTTATAGCCGCACCCTGTCTCGGAATCGGCGAAGTAAGACCGCGCGGGGTGCTTGTCTTTTGGCAAGTCCGGGGCAATCGCCTGAAACACCTTCGACGGCAGTAAGACCGCCGGGAAGCATGTCCTTTGGCATGTCCGGGGCAGCCGTCAACCTCATCTCTTCTTGAACAGCCTCCACCTTCACTTCGGACGCTCTTTCTGATTCACGGGCTCGCTCTTATCCCATGGCAGATTTTGGTATCCTGTCGAACGATCGTATGCGATGACCCCCGAATTCGTGCGGTAGGCGGTGGTGTAGCTGTTGTCGCGGCATTCCTCGAATTCTTCGAGGGTGTACACGCTCAGATCGCCGTCTATGAACAGATCTACCAGCGCCCAGCCGACGTCGTCTTCTATCTCCAAGGTGTCCCCCTCGTCGACCACAATCACCAGTTCCACCCTGTTCTCTTGCACATACCCGACGGAAGTCGGTCCGACCAGATAGACGGTCCTGGGGGAGCAGGTCTCGACGACGGTGACCACTGCCGCTTTGATCAGCTTCGGGTTGATTCCCGGCGGCTAGTTGAGCCTTATCCTCGGAGCGTCCGTCATGGTCTCCCCTCCGTCAGATCGGCGATTATCTCCAGGGCCAGCTCCTCCGCCGGCTCGGCGTCCAATCTGTGGAACGTGCTCTCGTATCCGCTGTAGGCGATCCCCACAAGGTTGGACAAGGCGTTGCGTGCGATTTCGAACAGTTCGTCCCTGATGTCCTCCGGCGGTTCGTACAGGTGCATCGGCGCAGCGATCAGCTCCTTGGTCGGACCGTTCGGGATCTCCCTGCCGTAGGCCAGATGCTCTATGCACAGCCTCATGACCCTCCTGATCTCCCCCATGGACAGGTTCTCGCTCTGCTCCGCGGACTTCCAGCAGTACTTGTACCAGCCCATGGAGTATCCGGACGGCTTGAAGACGAAGGTCGGAGGACCCGGATTGAACTGATCGTCGGCGCGCGTGTACATCACGTCGTCCTCGTATCCGCCCTCGCTGTTCTCGTGTTCCTTGTCGTAGCAGAAACCATATGGGTCGATACGTATCAACATGCTGAGAATGATCCATTCGGGGGCCTTCTGGAGCATCCCGCCGTCGGCGACGGCGTAGTATCCCCTGCGGGGATACTCCTCGTATTTCTCGACGATCTCGGCCAGCGTCTCCTCGCTGTGGTCGGAGTAGCGGGCCAGGAAGGTCTCCGGCTCGTAGCCTATGGCGAAGGAGATCATGTCGGCCGCGTTGCGGTTCCCCTGTCTGGCCATGTCCAGCAGGTCACGTATGGCGGCATCCTCGTCCCTCTCGATACCTATCCCGTAGTATTGGAATATGTCGCGGAAGAACCTCTCGTCGATCTCGTCGAACCAGAAGATCTCATCGTCGTCCTCGTCGTTGTAATGTTCCCCGGTCAGCCAGCGGTCCATCTCGCAATAGCTCGGCCAGTGGCGTACGGAGAATATGTATCTGCCGTACGGACAGCGATCTTCTCCGTCCAGATCCTCGGGACGGAGGAAATCGACGTCTGCAATCCTGTACAACCCGAAATCGTCCGGATGAATGTAACCGACGTTCAATTCCGGATCCCTCCGCACGTGTTCCCTCAAGGGCAGGACCGGGCACAGGACCAGGTACTCTCTGTCCTCGCACGGTCTGGAGGCGTCCGGTTTGAAGAGCATCATGCTCTCGGGCTCGTAATCCTCCAGGAAGAACGTGCGGACGAGCCTGCCCTCCGAGCGGAGGATCTCTCTGGATTCCTCGTCCCCGGCCAGCGCCGCGTAGCAGGCGTACTTGTACGCCATGCGCGGATCGTCGGTCCCTTCGGAAGAATAGTACCTCCGTAGATAGACCGCCGCGCTCCTGGAACCGCGGCAGGCGAGATAGCCGAGCTGGTCGATTTCGTCGGCCCCGTCGAAGTAGTCCGCGTCGAAATAATCGCGGAACACCAGGCAGTCTTCATCGTCCTGGTATTCCGGAACGTCGTCGTTCCGATCCGTCTCCTCTTTTGTCATAACAGGGTACATTCCGTTCCCTGTCATATCCGCTGCCCTAGGATGCTCGGAAATGCGGCGGCGAACGTCAACACGTTCGTAGAACACCCGGTGCACTCGGCCGCGGACCGGCAACGGAACGGATGTCCGCCGGGGAGCTCTTAGAATACAAACCTTATTCAGCTCTAACCTAATACGACCGTGAGCATGACAGCATTAGAGGACATCGCCCCTGGCGTATCCATCAGAGGGATCGTCGCAAATGACATCGTCACCGTGGTCGCCGTGAAGAGATATGGCGATGAAGCGATAGAGGTGACGTACAAAGATTCCAAGGGGAATCTCGGCAGCGGGCTCATCTTCCGCAAATTCGAGTCGAACTATGAGATTATCGACGACTCGAACAAATGGGCCTTCAACGGGGAGTCAGACAAGATGCGTCTGGTGTCCGAAGCGAATCGCATCAAACTCGCACACCTCTTCGATCCGTATCTGGCGGTCCACACCTCGGCCATCCAACCGCTTCCGCATCAGATCACTGCGGTCTACAAGGAGATGCTCCCGAAACTGCCAATAAGGTATGTCCTGGCTGACGATCCCGGCGCCGGGAAGACGATCATGACGGGTCTCCTCATCAAGGAGATGATGGCACGCGGAGATCTGCAGAGATGCCTAATCGTATCCCCGGGCAATCTGGTGGAACAATGGCAAGACGAACTCAGATCGAAATTCGGCATGAGTTTCGATATACTCACCAACGAACGCATAGAAGCTTCCGGAACCGGGAACGTGTTCAACGAAATCAACCTGTGCATAGCGAGACTCGACAAACTTGCTCGCAATGAGGATCTGAAAGCTCTACTGGAAAAGACGGAATGGGACCTCATCGTTTGTGACGAGGCGCACAAGTTGTCGGCGACCCTGTCCGGGGTCGATGTCAAGAAGACGTGGCGCTACAGGCTGGGGGAACTGCTCTCCAGAATCGGAAGGAACTTCGTGATGCTAACGGCCACGCCCCATAACGGGAAGGATGAAGACTTCCAGCTGTTCCTCAAACTGATCGACTCCGACAGGTTCGAAGGCGTGGGCCGCAGATGGTCCTACGACAAGGACCTGAAGGATGTCATGAGGCGCCTTGTCAAAGAGGAACTCGTAAAATTCGACGGGACTCCACTCTTCCCAGAGAGATGCGCGTACACCGTGATGTACACTATGTCCCAAGAGGAACTGGCGCTCTATCAGAATGTCACGAGATACGTCAAGGAGGAGTTCAACCGGATAGACAAACTGGATAAAGGCGGGAAGAAGAATGTCGCTGGATTCGCTCTCACCATCCTTCAGAGACGCCTAGCCTCCTCCCCCGAGGCGATATATCAATCCATCCATCGCAGACGCGAGCGCCTAGAGGCGAAGCTCCACGAACATACAGGTGGCAAGCATTTCTCGATGGGATTGATCCAGGCTCCTCTCGACGACGATTACGATGATCTTCCCGATGATGAACGCGAGGA
This sequence comes from Ruminococcus sp. CAG:579, assembly GCA_963650175.1. Lineage (GTDB taxonomy): Archaea > Thermoplasmatota > Thermoplasmata > Methanomassiliicoccales > Methanomethylophilaceae > Methanoprimaticola. The sequence goes on from CAVJLK010000007.1 coordinate 32,298, forward strand.
GATCGACGAGGAGGCGGTGGATGAAGCCTCCGCCGCCAATTCGGCAGATGAGCTGAGAGCCGAAATCCAAACACTCCGGGAGCTGGAATTGGAGGCAGACCGCGTTAGGGCCAGTGGCGTGGACAGGAAATGGGACGAATTGTCCAAACTGTTGCAGGCCAACAGCTATATGTTCAATCAGGACGGAGACCGCGAGAAGATCATCATATTCACCGAACACAGAGACACGCTCAACTACTTGGAGTCCAGAATTAAGAGCCTTCTGGGTTCCAACGAATCTGTCGTCACCATACACGGCGGGATGAGACGCGAGGAGCGTCGCAACGCGGAAGCGCTTTTCAAGGAGGACAAGGACGTGGTCGTGATGATCGCCACGGATGCCGCAGGGGAGGGGATCAACCTCCAACGCGCGCATCTGATGATCAATTACGACATCCCCTGGAACCCGAACAGACTGGAACAGCGTTTCGGAAGGATTCACAGGATAGGCCAGACCGAGATCTGCCACCTCTGGAACCTCGTTTCATCAGAGACCAGAGAGGGGGAGGTATTCAAGAGACTCTTCGACAAGCTCAATGAGGAGAAAAACACGCTCGGAGGGAAGGTGTTCGACGTCCTCGGCAAGGTCACATACGGGGAACGTCCACTGCGCGACCTCCTGATAGAGGCGATCCGCTACGGGGAGGATCCGGAGGTCAGGGCCAGATTGCACAAGGTAGTGGACGAATCGCTGGACACCGAATCCTTGAAGAAGCTCATACAGGAGAGAGCCCTCACAGATGAGGTATTGGATCCCAGGACCATCTCCGAGCTCAGGGAGGAGATGGAGCGCATGGAGGCGCACAAGCTCCAACCGTTCTTCATAAGGTCGTTCTTCGTCGAGGCGTTCAGAGAGCTCGGCGGGAGAATAGAGCAAAGGGAAGGGAACAGATTCGAGATCCTGAGCGTACCCATAGCATTGAGGACCAGACAGATTGTCACGAACAGCAGGGAACCCGTGATGAATCGTTACCATAGGGTCTGTTTCGATAACGCCGACATATCAATGGAAGGAAAGAAGGACGCGACGCTCATATGTCCCGGACATCCTCTGATGGAAGCGGTCGTCGACACGATCTGCGAGAGATACTCGGATGTCATGAGGCGTGGCAGCGTGCTCATCGACGATCTGGACCGGGACAGCGAACCGCGCGTTCTATTCTACGTCGAAAGTTCCATACAAGACGGTTGCATCGTCAACGGGAAGAATCGGGTCATCTCCCGTCAGCTGAACTTCGTCGAAATCGATGCGCACGGGAACCATCGCGATGCCGGATTCGCACCTTATCTCGATTACCGCTCGCCCAAAGAGGACGAGATAGAGGATGTCAAGGCCTTCATAGAAGCCCAGGAGTGGATCTCCGACGATCTGAACGACATGGTCAACGGTTTCACTGTGATCGAACTAATCCCACGCATCCTCAAGGAGACGATGGACAGGCGCCTGCCCTCCATCGAGAAATCGAGGAGAACCATAAAAGACCGTCTGACGAAGGAGATCCAGCATTGGGACAGGAGATCTAACGAGCTCAGGGAAGCTGAATCCCATGGGCAGACCGGAGACAGTCTGAATTCCGAAAAGGCATCCAGGAGGGCCGATGAACTCGCCGCCAGACTGGACAGGCGTATGACGGAATTGGATCTGGAATCACGCATCTCCCCGTTGCCGCCGGTCATTAAGGGAGGGATCCTCGTGATTCCGAAAAAGCTGATCCGCGAAGAGGGCGAAATCACCCTTGATCCCCCCGATATGAGGGAACACAGCAACAGGGAGATCGAGATGATCGCCATGGCCGCTGTGATGTCGATAGAGAAGGGGATGGGATTCCAACCGGCGGACGTCAGCGAGGTCAAGTGTGGTTACGATATCGAATCCCGTATCCCGGACGACATGAGCAGGAACGGATCCTGCCTCAGGTTCATCGAGGTCAAAGGACGCAGATCGGACGCAGATTCCGTAACGGTCACCAAAAACGAGATACTCACTGCGCTGAACAAGCCCGAGGAATTCATCTTGGCGGTCGTCCAGGTGACGGATGGGAAGACCCATACGACATACTATCAAAACGCATTCCACGAGGTTCCGGATTTCTGTGCGAACAGCGTGAATTACGATCTGTCGCAGCTTAGGCAGAACGCGACGATTATTCTGGAGAGGGATGATGATGAATAAGAAGCTCATAGAAGTGGCCATACCGCTGGAAGCGATCAACAAGCAGTCCTCCAGAGAGAAATCCATCAGGCACGGGCATCCGTCCACGCTGCACCTGTGGTGGGCGAGACGCCCGTTGGCCACAGCCCGTGCGGTGCTGTTCGCCTCCCTCGTAGACGACCCCTCGTCCCATCCGGAACTGTTCCCCACCGAAGAGGAGGAGAACAAGGAGAGGGAACGCCTGTTCAAGATCATAGAGAAGCTCATCGTCTGGGAGAACAGCAACAATCCGGCGGTTCTCAACGAGTCCAAGGCGGAGATCGCCAAATACGTCGAAGGTCCTATAGAATTCCTGGATCCGTTCTCAGGGGGCGGTGCCATCCCGCTGGAGGCCAAACGTCTCGGAATGAATGCTCACGCCTTCGACCTGAATCCAGTCGCTGTCACCATCAATAGAGCAATGATCGACCTCCCGTCAAGATTCGATATTGAAAGTCCGATTAATCCGGATTGGAAGGCAAAAGATGTCCCCTTTGGTTCTAGTGCGAACATGTATTTAGCCGATGATGTTCGGTTTTATGGAAATCTATTGAAGAAAATGGTCTGGGAGAAGGTCAAGCAACATTATCCCAAATACATGAATCCGGATGGAACCGAAGACACTGTCATTGCCTGGCTTTGGACCAGGACTGTGAAATGCCCCAATCCTATGTGCAGATGTAGCGTGCCTATGATCAAATCTACCACGTTATCGACTAAGCTAAGAAAATATGTTAACGTGAATATCTCTCATGAAGATGTCTCGTTCTTTGTAACGGATGAGAAACCGGATTTGGGGGGTACCGTAATAAGCAAACGCGGAGGGATCTGCCCGACGTGTCATACGACTTTGAGTTTAGACTACCTGTATGCTCAATTCAATAGTGGGGATGTTACACCAAAAATGATGGCTATCGTTTGTGAGAGCCCTACGGGCCGGAGATACGGTAGTCCGAATTCAGACCATATAGATGCTTCAGAAATAGAACGCCCTGATGATCTCCTAGACGTTGTCATGGAGGGTTCAAATCGTGATGTCCATGTCAGGCATTATGGGATGGAATTATTCTCTGACTTGTTCACGAATAGACAATTGATGATTCTCAGAACTTTCTGCGATACACTGAATGAGTTGCAGGATCGGATAGCTCAAGATGCACTGTCGAGTGGGATATGGAAAGACGAGGGGAGAGGACTATCAAGAGATGGCAACGAGGCGCTAGCATACGCTGAATCAGTTGTTACATACCTATCATTTGTCATCGATAAATTGGCTGATCGGAATTCTGTGGTTTGTAGTTGGGATTCATCTCGCGATGGAATTAGGAACACGTTCGGACGTCAGGCCATCCCGATGGTATGGGATTATGCCGAGAGTAATCCATTTTCAAATTCTTCTGGAAGTTTCAATAATATGCTTGATTGGGTTGTGAAATGCATTCAGCAACTTCCTGTTGGGACCCGCGGTGAATCACGGCAACACAATGCGATGGAAGAGTATGGAATGAACAATCTCGTAATATCCAGCGATCCTCCATATTATGATAACATCGATTATGCGGATCTATCTGATTTCTTCTATGTCTGGATGAGGATGTGTTTAAAAGAAATCTATCCAAGTACGTTCTCCACAATCAAGGTTCCCAAAGACGATGAACTTGTTGCTTTATCCCATAGACATGAAAATAACAAAGAACGGGCCAAATCTTTCTTTGAGGATGGAATGGTCAGAGCCCTCAGATGCATGTATATCGGATCAAGGGAAGACGTGCCTGTAACGATTTATTATGCGTTTAAACAAACGGAGATGGAGATAAAGGACGAATCAGAGCAATATTCATCATCAGGCTGGGAAACATTCCTCAATGCTGTGATAAAAGCTGGATTTGTCATCACGGGAACATGGCCGATGAGGACAGAAATGTCCAACAGGATGATTGGGATCGATACCAATGCCCTTAGCTCTTCCATTGTTCTGGTGTGTCGTAAACAAGATCATCAGAAAGCGATAACTCAGCGCGAATTCATCAGCATCCTCAAGTCAGATATAAAACAAGGTTTGACGGATCTGCAGAATTCGGGTATTGCGCCAGTGGATCTGGCCCAATCAGCAATTGGGCCCGGCATCAGCGTATTCTCCAGATATGAAGGGATCATACAATCCGACGGCAGTAAGATGTCTGTAAAGACTGCACTTCAGGTAATCAATAGAGAATTGGACTCATTCCTTAACGAAAATGAGTCAACAATGGATTCCGAAAGCAGATTCTGTGTGGAATTGTACGTGAATTATGCCTACAACGAACTAAGCTATGGGGATGCCGACATATTGGCGAAAGCTAAGAATGTATCGATTGAACATTTGAAATCTATAGGGGTCATATATTCCGAGAAGGGCAGAGTGAGTCTGGTCGAAAGGAATACCATACTAGAGAATGACGACAGATCAGGAAAAAGACCGACGATTGTGTGGCATCTATGTCAACATCTCACTGCATTGCTGGAGGCAGAAGGAATTAATGAATGCGCAAAGTACCTAAAGACCTTCCCAGGAACGTTACCTGGTGAAGCCAAGTCCTTAGCGTATCGCTTATTCACCATCGCTGAGAAGAAGAAGTGGACACAGGAAGCCATAGTCTACAACTCCCTTGCAGCGTCTTGGTCCGACATTCAGATCAGGATTGGACAAATAATCGAATCAGAATCGCCCAATAAAGGAGTCAATCTGGACAGGTGGAGCTCATGAAGAATAAAGAACAAATAGGGAAAGGCTTCGACACGATGCTTCCCGAACTCACAGAGTACGTCATACGTGAATTGAAAAAGGTATGGGGGGACCAATGGTGGTCCGAACTCTACTCCAGATTCTTCGATGACCAAAAGAGATTCTATCCCGAAGAAGGTCCAGATGCGGAACTAATAAAACAATTCGATATAGCATTGTGCCTCAATACGATATACAGGTGCTGGCAAGAAGTCTTCAGAAGAGTCCTTCCAAAAGAATGTCGCACGTGGGTCAACGAACTCAAAAATTTCAGGAACGAATACTCCCACAAGGACCAGAACGACTTCGGGGAATCTGATACCGAGAGATGTCTGGACACGATGACGAGATTCTGCGATTCCCTCAATCTCCAATGCACCGATGATATCCGTGCCATGTACCGCAAAATAAGGTATGGTTCAGAGCAGGGGTCGACTGTAATCTCCACCCCACCCAGCCAAAATCTGGTATTTGACGGCAACCGTAATGCCGTCCCAGGTCTGCCAAGTTGGAGAAATATCATGGAGCCGCACCCGGATGTGGCCCAGGGGTTGTACAGGAATGCAGAGTTCGCCGCAGATCTATCTCAGGTCGCACGGCATGAAGCCAGCATCGAATATCAGGATCCAATAGAATTCTTCAACAGGACATACATCACGGAAGGCATGAGGAATCTCCTGTCGGAGGCTCTCAAACGTGTTAACGGAATCGGTGGAGAACCCGTGATCCAACTTAAGACGGCATTCGGTGGCGGAAAGACCCATACGATGCTGGCGCTTTACCACCTTTTGCACGGGGAATCCTCTCTGAAGGAGTTGCCACAAGTAAAAGAGCTTCTAGATGATGCCGGTGTGGAACTCAAGGAGGTCAACATCGCTGTTATTGTCGGAACCTCCATTGATCCCACCAAACCCCGGAGACCTCCCAACATGCCCGGGATCACGATCAATACGCTTTGGGGGGACATCGCAGCTCAGCTCGCTTATTCTGTCGGGAAACCGGAAATCTACAACATCATAAAGACAGCGGACGCCAAGCATGTAGCACCCGGCTCCGGAACGCTGATAGAGCTCTTCAAACAATGCGGCCCCTGCCTGATTTTAATCGACGAACTGGTCGCTTATGGAAAGAAGTTGTATGGTGCGAATGACCTGGTCTCCGGTACATTCGACAACATGATTACATTCATCCAAGAACTGACGGAAGCGGCACGTGCCTGCAAGAACTGTCTGGTTGTGGCCTCCATTCCAGAATCGAATATAGAATTGGGCGGAGATGCAGGCCAGATCACGTTGAAAGAGATCGAACATACATTCGGTAGGATGGAGACAGTATGGAAGCCCGTCGCCGCCAATGAAGGATATGAGGTCGTCAGGAGGAGGTTGTTCCTGAACTGCAAGGATGAAGCATCGCGCGATATGGTATGCGATGCATTCTTCAGGATGTATCAGAACAACCCCAAGCAATTCCCGGTAGAAACGAAGGATCCGGACTATAGGGAGAGGATGAAATCCTGTTACCCAATCCATCCTGAGATTTTCGATAGGTTGTATGAGGATTGGGCAACACTGGAAAGATTCCAGAAAACCAGAGGTGTCCTCCGTTTCATGGCTTCAGTCATCCACGACCTGTGGATGAAGAACGATTCGTCGCCGATGATCATGCCCGGCTCCATATCCCTCGACAATCCGGATATCAAAAACGAGCTCACGAGATATCTCGACGATAACTGGAATTCCATCGTGGATAACGAGGTCGACGGTACAAGATCCGAACCCTATCAACTCGATAAAGGCGAGACCAGGATGGGCGTTTGTTCAGCATACCGTCGCGTAGCCCGTACAATATTCTTAGGAAGCGCACCCAGCGAAGGGCGTTCGAACAAAGGGATATCGGCCAACCACATCCGTCTGGGGGTAATGGTTTCGAATGACAACATGGCCACGATAAATGATGCCATAACCAAGCTCGGGACCAGACTTACATATCTCTATAACAGCCCCGCCGACGAGAGATACTGGTTCGATACCAGTCCGACGTTGAAGAAGGTCGTACAGGACATAGCCAGCAACCTGCCAGAGACTGAAATTACAGACGAAATAAAGAAGAGACTGATTAGATGCAAGGCCGGAGAGAGAATCGAGGTCCATGTATGTCCGAGCAGCATCGACGTTCCCGATGAACAAAGGGCCAGATTGGTATTGCTACCTCTCGAATCATATTATTCCAAGACCTCTCCGAGCTGCGATGCGATCAGAGCAGCCACGAATATCCTGGAGAATCACGGATCGAACCCTCGCGTCCACAAGAACATGATCGTGTTCCTCGCCCCCGATTCCGAAATGATAGACTCTGTCAAAAAGGAGGTCGCACTGTATCTCGCCTGGAAGAGGATTGTCGACGAAGCCGACGCAAGGGACCTCACCCCCAGCAAGAAAGAGGAAGCCAGAAAGAGCAAGCAATCTAAGGACAAGAACATCGAAACGAAATTGAATGAGGCGTATCCTTGGTTGCTCATCCCGACCACCGACCCGTCGAAACCCCATGAGACATATCTGGAACCGAGAAGGCTGAGTAGCGGAATGGAATCCTTCATATCCCGTGCTCTGAACTCTTTGATTTCCAGCGAGAGTCTGAACGAAACTATGGCACCCTTCCCGCTGAAATACGAGTTGGATAACAAACTTTGGATCGATAACAACGACATATCCGTCAAAGACGTCTGGAATGCGTTCACCAGATACTGCTATATGCCCAGACTCAAGTCATTCGATGTCCTCACAAACGCGATATCGAATGGGATGACGTCTGGAGATTTTTTCGCCATAGCAGGCGGGAAGGAGAACGATGAATACCTGGATCTCAGGTTGAAATGTTCTATGGGAACTTCTGTGAGTCTGAGCGACTTACTGGTCAAGAAAGATGTTGCCAACGAGTACGAGAGATCCCATGCCCCTGAACCGGTAAAAACCGAAACACCTGAAAATCCACCTGCTGTCCCTGGTCCAATGACCCCGAGCGGCACCGGACCCACAGAGCCTGGTCCCGGACCAAAACCCGTCCCGAGCTACAAAAAATTCCACCTCTGTAAGAATCTCGACACTGCGAGGGTCAATAGAGAAGTCGGGGCGATTGTGGACGAGATTCTGGGTCCCCTACAGTCAATCGATGATGCTAAGATCACAATATATCTAGACATTGAGGTGGAGTCAGAGAAAGGAATACCGAAGGAAAAAGAAAGGACAGTCAAAGAAAATTGTTCTACGCTGAGAATCAACGATTACGGATTCTTATGAAAGAACTACATCCTTCAGGAGAGAACAACTCTCCTGGAGGGTCAACAGCTGGCTTTGAACCAGCATCAGCATTCATCAACTGCATTCCCCCATATTACTCCAACATAGGTTTCTCCCTAAATCTTCGGAATCTTGTAGGTTAGGGTCTGTAACGAAATAAAGATTTGAATTACTCCGGAAGGATGCTGTAGTTCCATTCCCCGTGCCAATGGTCGCGGAAGAGGTTCAGGCCCTCCATCTCGTCATCCGAGATCCTGATGCCCTTCTCGTATTCGCGCTCGTCGAGACCGCACTTCACCTTGAGTCCCGACTTGTTGGTCGTGGCCCCTATGAGGTTGACGATGATCTCGTAGCTCTCCAGCGGCCTCCCCCTCCAGTTCATGCTGATGAACGAGAACAGCCTGTGCTCGATCTTGTTCCATTTGGACGTTCCGGGCGGGAAATGGCGGACGCGGATCTCCAGGCCGGACTCGTTGGCGAACTTCTGGAGCTCGACCTTCCACAGACGGTTCCGGCTGCCGTTGCTACCGCCCCCGTCGGCGGCGATCATGAGCTTCCCGGCCTCGGGATAGCGCTCCTTCCCCATGGCGTTCCACCAGGTGCGAATGGAATTGACTGCGAATTCCGCCGTGTCGGCGCTCATTCCGACGCTGACGTACCCTTCGTTGGCCCCTATGTCGTAGATCCCGTACGGCACGGCCTTCCCCAGCTCCCCTTGGAAGTCGTGGTCGTTCACTACTCTGGGTTTCCCTTTCGGGCGGTACTCCGAACCGCCGTTCTTGTAGTTCCCGACCAGCTCCTTCTTCTTGGTGTCCACGGAGATCACGGGACAATCCATGGACTGCATGAGCTCGCATTCGGTCTGGATGTACCTGAACTGCTCATCCCGGTCCGGCCCGGGGTCGCCCGATTGGACGTACTTCTTGTTCTGCTGGAGGCTGAATCCCTCCTCCTTCAGAACGTCGGCCACTATGCGGTGGCTGACTTCGACGCCCTTCTCCTTCAGGGCATCCGACAGGGTGCGGGTGCTCTTGGTGGTCCAGGTCAACGGGCTCTCCGGATCGCCGATGACGTTGCCGTCCAGCATCGACAGGATCTCGGTCTTGATCGTCGGATCCTGATCGACCTTGGATTTCCGACCGCCTCCTTCGGCGCGCATGCGGCGATCGGAATCGCAGTCCGGTCTAGCCTTCGGATTCCTGGGCATCCTCTCGACCTCCTCCCTCCCGCGTTTCAGCGTCTGGACGCTGTACCCGGTGAATTCCGCAAGGTCGGAGTAGCTGCCCCATCCGGTGTTCTCTGCGATGACGGACAGGAATATCCTGCGCTGACGCTCGTCCAGAATCGGCATCATCGTCCCTATGATATCCTTCATCCCGTCGTCCAGAAAGCTCCCTCTGGATTCTGCCATGCTTTGGGATATTAATAAGAGTTTATTTCAACATTTATTTCATGGTAGACCCTTAGACCCTCGCTGGACGAATTCTGAAACAGAGTCGGTCCGGAAACCCCTCTCGCCTTATCCGGATCACGACTCCCCCTAATGATACTCGCTGCTCGGAACCACTTCCACATCCTCGTCGGCCAGATTCCGCTTAGATGCGAAGGCGTCAGGCACGATAACCCTCCGCAGGGATGCGCAGTCGTGGAACACCAGGGTGCCGAGCGATTCCACTGAATCGGGTATGATAACCTCCTCCAGTGAATCGCATTCCCAGAACACGTAGCTCCCGATACTCTTCACGGAATCCGGGATGGCGAGCTCTTCCAGCGAGGAGCACCCCCTGAACGCGGAATCCCCGATCTTCTCCACCGAATCCGGGATCGACACCTCCCTCAGGGATTCGCACATGTAGAACGTTCCTTCCTGTATCCTGTCCACCGAATCCGGCATCACTGCCCGTTCCAGCGAATGACATTCGAAGAACGCATTCTTCCCGATCTCCTCCACGGAATCGGGAATCACGACCTCCTTCAGGGACTCGTATTTGAAAAACGCCGCGGCGTGTATCCTCTTCACGGATTCCGGAACGACGATCCTCTCCAGCGACGCGCAATCCTCGAACAGGTTCCCCATCTCTGTCATGGAATGAGAAAGGGAGACATCGGTCAGCGAGGAGCACCCCTCGAAAGCCCCGTCCCCGATCTCCTCGACGGAATCGGGTACGGCCATCTTCCTGAGCGAAGAACACCCCTTGAACGCGCTTCTCCCTATCTCCACAACCGAGTCTGGTATCGAGACGTCCTCCAGCGAAGAACAGCCCTCGAAGGCGTTCCATCCTACCGAGACCACCGAATCCGGGATGACCGCCGACTTCAACGAGACGCACCCGGAGAACGCATCTGTCGCGATGCACGGAACCGAACCGGAGATCCGGATCTCCTCCAGCGACTCGCATCCCGAGAAGGCCTTGTCGCCTATCTCGGTCACGGAGTCGGGGATGTACACGGACTTCAGTGAAACGCATCCCTGGAACGCCGACGCCCCGATCGATGTCAACGTGTCCGGGACGACAACGCTCTCCAACGTCGTGCATTCGCAGAACGCGAAATCCCCTATCCTCCTCACATGCCCCGGGATCGCGCATTCCCCGTCATGCACGAGCGCGGAGCCGTGCAGCAGCTCCGCCCCGTCGTACAACGCTCCGAAAGCGCCGGAATCCGAACGGAACGTAACGTTCGGGCATCCGCGGAACACCGATCCGGCGTCCTCGTTCAGGAAAGACGGGATGACCGCCTCCTTCAGCGAGGAGCATCCTTCGAACGCGCGGTCCCCGACATGCGTCACCGCGTCGGGAATGACGACGGACTCCAGCGAGGAGCAGCCCTTGAACGCCGTCGCGCCTATCCTCCTCACGGAATCCGGTACGACCATGCTCTTCAGCGAAGAGCACCCCTCGAAGGCGGACTCCCCTATCTCCGTGACCGAATCGGGTATGACGACCTCCTCCAACGAGACGCATCCGCAGAACGTGCCCTCCAGCACATCTACCGTATCCGGGACGACGACGCTCCTCAGCGACGCGCACCCGTCGAACGCATGGTACGTATCGAACGACGAACCCGGGATCGATATCCTCTCCAGCGACGGACAGACCGAGAACGCATTGGCGCCGATCTCCTCCACGGAGTCCGGCACATCCACCCCCCTGAGCGACGGGCATCCGCAGAACGCCCCGTCCTCTATCCTCTCCACGGAGTCCGGTATGACGACCTTCTCCAACATCTTGCAGTCCGTGAACGCCGCCTCCCCGATGACCATCACGAAGTCCGGGATCTCGAACTCCTTCGCATCCGCCGGCGCCATCAGAAGGACATCCATGAGCTCCGAATAGCAGGACCCGTCCCGCGCGCGGCGGCACCTGCCGACCTCGGGGACCGTCTCGACCACCGAGTTGCCCATGAACGCACCGTCGCGCATTGCCGACACCAGATGCTCCAGCGCATCGTACGGGACGGAGAAGCGTTCGGATATCCTTCCGAGGACCGCCGGGACATCGTCGCGTTTGCATTGCAGCGCCTCGGAGAACAGGTCCGCATCGGACGATGCAGCGATAAACAGGTCCACCGTCCGAGGGTCGAACCCGTATCCCGGCATGCGTGCAGCGATCCTCCCGGGATCGAAAGAGGATCCGTCGGTACATGGGAACGGCGAGGCGTCCTCCAGGCACATCGCCTCGAACCTCACCGCATCGTATCCGCCGTCGAGCCTTTGGAGAACCTCCCTCAGATTCCTCCTCGCCTCCCCGTCGCCATCGGCGGCCGCCGTCCTGAACAGGTCCGCAGCCATCTCATCGGATTTCTCCACGCCCCTGCCTTCCAGATGCATCCTTCCGAGCATGTTCCGCGCCTCGGCGTCTCCTTTCTTAGAAGCTTTCCCGAGCCAGTACGCCGCCTCCTCGTCCGACTGCTCGACCCCGCGACCCTCCAGATACAGCCTTCCCAGGATCCTCTGAGCCGGGACGCACCCGCATCCCGCGGGTTCCGCGAACCGGTCGGCCGCATCCCGGTCGGAACGCTCCACGCCGCGACCCTCCAGGAACATCATGCCGAGGTTGAACTGCGCTAGGCATTCCCCCCGCCTCCCGGCTTCCGAGTACCATTCCGCCGCGGTCTCGTGCGACTGCTCGACCCCTCTGCCGTGCTCGTACATCCAGCCCAGGTTGAACTGCGCCTCTTTGAATCCGTTGTCGGCCGCCTCCCTGAACCACTCCGCGGCCTTCGCGTCGGACTGCCGGACCCCTTCGCCGTTGAGGTACCCCCAGGCGATCTTCAGCTGCGCGTTGGGGTCCCCGACCTCGGCGGCCTTCATGTACCATGCCATCGCGCCGACGCGGTCGATGCGGCCGCATCTGCCGAAGTACAGGCAGTCGCCGATATGGATCAGGACCTCCGAACTGAGCCTCTCCGACCGTTCCTCTTCCGATTCGTGATCATCCCTCATCCCGTCAACCTCCGCTCTCAACCCGTATGTAACCGCACGATCTCTCCCGCATTCTCCGTCAGGACGGCGCTCGACCGCCGATGGATGCGGCTCCAGACGGTCCACGCATGATGGAATTAAGCCGTTTTCGCAGAATCCGGCCCCGGTGTACTACCTTCGTGTTGATACCGCGCCACGAATCCGATTCCGTCCGTATGCGGGTGTCTCACGATGTGATGATGTTCCGAACATCGTCTCCGACGAAATCCCGGCCTGCGGTAAATAGCGGGCCGTCGTATCCCGTCGCATGCGTTTCTTCCGTCGCAGAGAAGAACCCATGAAGGTGGTGTGGCGTACTACCCAAACCGCAGCGCGTTGCGCCTGCGGGAGGTGGAGAGGGCAGAACGCGGGAAGATCGAGCTCGAAGAGTACGTCCCATTCTCCGACCGGAAGTCCAAGGATGATGGAGAATCCGAGCGATGATGTCCCTCAAACGTCAACGCGAACCAGTGGATGTGGAGGACGGCGTAACGTACTACGCCAACCGTCGCACCATGCGCGCGGTCCGCCAGGCCAACCGCCAGGAGCGGAGATGTTCAAGACTCCACAGGCACAGGCCCATGTCAAGCGATGCGCACCGGCACGGGAAATACGCCCGGAGGATCAAAGAGACCGTCATTTTCAGAAAGGACGTGAAGCAGCTTAGGGGATGCGGCCTGGACCTCGCATCGCTGGAGGAAACCATCAGGATGCTAGCCGAAGGAGGGGACATCCCGCCGGAGTACGACGACCACGGATTGAAGTGTCCCCTTCAGATGCACCGCGTCTGCCGCATCGACGAAAAGTACTATCTCCCTAAATCTTCGGGTTTGTATGGCTACAGGTCAGGGCAGCTGAATCCTGCCCGCT
>CAVJLK010000008.1:0-45397 GCA_963650175.1 Ruminococcus sp. CAG:579
AACTTGCCGCCGTCCGGGATGTCTTTGCCGCAGTTCGGACAATACATCGTTTCACCGAGACAAGTTAAGGTCTGAAGGTATAATATGGATGTGTCTGACAGACTGGTTTCGACTGCAGACGTTTGAAAGTAGCATCCTATGCCTTCCGAACGCGTTTCTCCATCCCAGATTGCCCTCATTCGGACGCTATACGATTGCATAATAATATCAACACAATGCGATAACACTAATTAATATAGTCCAAAGGACAATGAGCAATCATGGGAGAATTGATGTACTGTCCTCAGTGCCACGAGAACAGGATGACGACGATGGACATCAACTGGATCATCTGCGCCATCCTGCTCATCCTCGGAATCGTGCTGGGACTCGTCTATCTGCTGTACTGCTACCTGGACAAGAGGAGATGCCCCATCTGCGGAACGAGTTCCAAGGTCATGGAGCCTCCGCACTACCAGCAACCTCCGACCAATTGATCGGAAAAGGACATGGGACAACAAACAGGACGGGCCCGTCGAAGCCCGTCCCTCTTCAGACCTTCTGTTGGTTCCGGGGTTGGAACCCGTCCGATCGGGAAATGGCTTATCATCTGGTCGGCGATACGACAGATGCCACGGTGATGATCGTTTTTTTGAGCCGATCGATGACGATAGACGGGCGAGCTGAGTGGCACTTCCCGGTTTCTCCGCGAAACCGTTAATACGGCCCCTCGGATGCTTTCGGCATGCCTACTCTTCAAGTCGCCCTGGACCTGATGCAGCTGAACAGAGCCGTGGCGATTGCCCGCGAAGCCGTCGAGGGCGGAGCGGATTGGATCGAGGCGGGGACTCCGCTGATCAAGAGCGAGGGCTCCGACGCGGTGCGCACGCTGAAGAGGGAGTTCCCGGGGAAGAAGATCATCGCGGACACCAAGACGATGGACACCGGGTCCTTTGAGGTCGAGATAATGGCCAAGGCCGGTGCCGACGTCGTCACAGTCCTCGGACTGGCGGACGACGCGACCATCGAAGAAGCCGTCCTCGCCGGCAGGAAGTACGGAGCGGAGATCATGGTCGACATGATCAACGTCCCGGACAGGGTGGCCCGCGCCAAGCAGGTCGAGGCGCTCGGCGTCTCCTACATCTGCATGCACATGGGAATCGACACCCAGATGAGGGGCGAGGAACCGCCCGTCGACGTCCTGAAAAGGATCGTTTCGGAAGTGTCCATCCCCGTGGCCGTCGCCGGCGGGATCACCGCCGAGAACGCCGGGGAATACGTGGAAGCTGGAGCATCCGACATCATCGTCGGAGGGGCGATCATCAAGACCGCCGACATCCCCGCGGCTGCCCGCGACATCAAGAAGGCCATGTCCGGCGCGAAGGTGGACACGGATCTGGCCAAGAAATACAGCGAGGAGGATCTTTTCGAAGCGTTCGGACGCGTCTCCACGTGCAACATATCCGACGCTTTCCACAAGAAGGGCGTGATGTCCGGGATCCTCCCCCAATCGCTCGAGCACCGTCAGAAGATGGTCGGAAGGGCGCTCACCGTCCAGACCAGCAACGGGGACTGGGCCAAGCCCGTGGAGGCCATCGACCGCGCCAAGGAGGGCGACGTCATAGTCGTCGACGTCGGCGGGGCCCCGGTGGCCGTATGGGGAGAGCTCGCTTCCCACTCGGCCATGGTCATGGGCGTCAGGGGGATCGTGATAGACGGCGCCATAAGAGACATCGACGACATCCGCGACCTGAGGTTCCCGGCGTTCTCCAGGACCGTCGCGCCCTGCGCCGGCGAACCTAAGGGGTACGGGGGCATCGGGATAGAGATCACCGTCGGCGGACAGAGGGTCCGCACCGGCGACTGGATCGTCGGCGACGAGTCCGGACTCGTCGTCATCCCCAAGGAGGTCGCCGTCGAGGTGGCCAACAGGGCGCTCGACGTCCATGAGAGGGAGAACAGGACCAGGGAGGAGATCGAACGCGGATCCACCCTGTCCAAGGTCAACGAGCTCTCCAAATGGGAGCCCGTGAACCGATCTCTGAATGGGGACGGGGAAATCCCGCCCCCGGGAGTTTCAGAGGGAGCCGTTGAGCTCCCGGTCCAGGGCCCTGAGCCTCTCGATCCTGTCGGGGGTCGTCGGGTGGGTCCTGAAGAGGTTCATCAGCCCTCCGGTCGACTTCTTCCCGAACGGGGACGAGATCCAGACGCTCTCGTAGGCCGGGTTGTCGTAGTTGTTGGCCTTGGAGGTGCATCCGCCCTCGATCCTGAGCAGGGCGTCCGCGAGGGCCATGGGCTTGCCGGTGAGCCTCGCCCCCGTTTCATCTGCGAGGTACTCCCTGTTGCGGGAGACGCCGAGCTGCACGAGCATGGCGGCGATCGGAAGAGTGATGTCCGCCAGGATGGCGATTGCCAGAGATGCGCCGTTCCTGTCGTTGCTGAACAGAGCGGACCATACGGCGACCCTGGTGACGTACGCCACCAGCGATGCCATGGTGGACGCGACGGACATCACGAGGATGTCGCGGTTCTTGACGTGGGACAGCTCGTGGGCCATGACGCCCTCGAGCTCCTCGTCCGTGAGCATGTTCAGGAGGGGGCGCGTGGCCACCACGGCCGCGTTCTTCGGGTTTCTCCCGGTGGCGAACGCGTTGGGCATGGAGACCTCGGAGATCCCGACCTCGGGCATGGGGAGCCCCGCGCGCTGCACCAGGTTCTCCACGATCCCGTAGAGCCTCGGCTCCTCCTCCCTGGTCACGAGCCTCACTTTGTTGGCCTTCAGCGCCATGTTCTTCGAGCAGAAGTACGAGAACGCGTTGAAGAGCACCGAGACGGCCAGCATGATGACGAGCCCCATCATCCAACTGTTGAAGATGGCCCCGACGACCATGCCGATGACGACCAGTAACAGGGTCATCATCGCGAACATGCCTGCTGTTCTGAGACGCCAATGCATTTTGATCACTCCCGATTGATTTGAACTTGTATAAAAGGATAACACACCATCGGTTCGCTCGGACGGATAGTTCCATCCCGGCGTAGAACTCGTTCACCCCTTTGAGTCCGAAATGCTCCCTGAGCTTCGAGATCCCGTCGTATCCGGTGGAATGGTTCAGATGGAGCTCGGAGCACCCGTGGGCGTCGAACTCCGCCGCGTACGCCTCGGCGACAGGCTTCTTCTTTTTCTCCAGGAGGACGGACCCCACGTACCTGCAGGCGTCCCTCCCGAACCTGGACTCCACCGCATCCAGGGCCGGGCCCGGACCGGAACGGCCCCTGCCGCTGACCACAGTCAGACCCTTCCCTTCGATGACGAGGAACGATTCCTGGTATCCGTCGGCATAGACCAGCTGAGGCGTGATCCAGACCTTCGGGACCACCTCGGTCCATCCCTCGATGTCGTGGAGGACCGCCTTCGGACGGTTCTCCTCGGAGAGCCCCACGCTGCGCGAGAGCATCCCGCGCTTCCCGCCGTACATCCCGGCCGGGACGTGGACATCCACCGGGGACGACCTCATGCCCAGGAACCCGTCCAGGGCCCTGCCGTTGTCCGGATACCTCTGGGATATCGCCACGGCGTCGATGGACTCCGGGTCGATCTCCAGGTGCTCCATGTTGTGCTGGAGGTACCTGTCCCTCAGGCCCGTGTCGAACAGCACCCTCTTACCTTCGGACTCCACGAGCACCGAGAACCCCTTGGCGCCTATCAGGGGCGTGTCGACCACCGACCCCTCGTCGTATATGCATTGGATCCTTGCCATCTCATCGTCTCCCGTACAGCGACTCCGGTATGTCCCCGCAGATCCTGTGGATGCTCTCCACGGGCACCTCGCCGTTGGCGAGCCACGCCCTGACCCTCTTGGGGACCGTGTTCACGGACATTATCGCGCCCGGTTTGGCCGGGTCGTCGATGTAGTCCGTCTCGATCATGAAGCGATCCGTGCCCTTGGCCATCGCCTCGCGGACGTTGGTCTTGGAGGCAGGGATCGAGGGCATCACGCCGAAAGTCTCCTCCGGGGTCACGAGCGGAGGGGAGGAGTGCTTGACGACCATCCCCCTGTCCAGGCCGGCCTCGTCGGCGAGTTCGGCGAGGGACCTGTCGGTGTCGGCCTCGGACTCGCAGTGGATTATCACGGGGCAGGAGACCTCGCGGGCGAGCTCCATGCCTCTGAGAAGGACCCTGTTCGAAGCGTCCCATATATCCTGGGACACCGGGAAATGGGGCCTCCCGATCTCCCCTATGGCCGCCGCCCTCCCTTCGGACACGTCGCGCGCCGCGTCCTCCATCCCGCGGATGAGCATATTCTCCGCCGCCTGCAGGCCGTAGGCCTCGGCGAGCGGGACGATCAGGACCGGATACGGTCCGACGGCGATGTTGATCTCCAGCGAGGTGGCCTCGCGGGCCTTCTCGGCCAGACGGTACGTTATGCCGTAGGATTCGGCGAAATCTGTGCCCTGATGTATCTGGACCTCGGCGTAAGGCAGGGTCACGAGGGTCAATCCCGTGCCCCCTGCGGCCTCGTACTCCCTCAGCGCGTCCACGTTCCTCCCCGAGGGAGACATGTGGACGTGGTTGTCGTAGACGGGCACCTTCTCGCTCATCGTGGTTGAATCTCCCCGACCTTCATAATAGGCGCGTACATGAAAAACGACGATTCGGAGAGACGCCCACCATACCCTCATCCAAGGGATTTGTTTCATGACTGCCGGTCCTGAAAGCCCGTCTACCCGGTGCTGTGCGATGAGGGGCATTCCGACCAATCTCGGAACGAATGACCCCGGCATAGAACTGCGAAATGAACATAGCCAGATTTCTGCAATTTTTTCTTGGAACCGTTCCGATGCGAATCGGATCCATGGATAGAAAACAGCCTAAACAGGAATACCGAAGCTCACGCCCTTGCTTAAAATAACCCTAGCTGAATGAATATTATTTTATATACATGTGTACTATCTTTTTTCATGGCGGTTCCAGAGGAGATCAGAAAGGTCCCCAGACCCAAGAACACGTTCGTGGTCGATTCCAAGACAGGAGTGTACTCTGTCAGGGAGAAAACCGGCTGCGGATACTATGTCGATGAGAACGGGAAGACCCATCGTCCGTCCCAGAACGGCAAGGTGGTCGGACATATCAAGGACGGCGTATACGTCCCGAAAGAACCGGAACCCGTCCCCATGGGCGATATCGAAGTGAAGGACTGGGCCAACGTCGAACTCTTCGACCGTCTCAACAAGGACATTCTGAGTCATCTTTATCTCTTCTACCACTGGGAGGATGCGACCCGGCTGTACGTGCTCGCATTGCTGAGAGCATCGTACGAAGGCATACCGGACTATCTCCTGGCCAGACAGTACCAGGAGTCTTTCCTGTCGGTGATGTACCCCCGTGTGAAACTGAACCGCGAACCGGCATCCGATTTCGTGCATAGAGTCGGCAGAAGCTGTCTCCGCACATTCAGATTCATGAAGTACGAGGCGAGCTGCGTGAACAAACACCAGCATCTGATCATCGACAGCTGTCGCCTGAAGGGCTGCAACGGAGTGAATTCGCTATCGGAGGTCACAAAAAAGACCGCGAAAAGGGAATCCGAGGACGTTTTGCTCATGTACGCGTACTGTAAGGAACAGAAGAGACCGGTCTGCAGTACGGTGTATTACGACGAGTTTACGGAACTGGAGGCCCTTTCGGATTTCATGGAGAGGTTCGAGATCCACGACGGGATCGTGGTCGCCGATACGGGCTCCCCTCTGATCTCGCTGAATGAAACCGATGAGGACATCGATGTTCACTGCCTGCTCCCGATAGAACGCGACAGCCCTGTGGTGGAAGAGCTGTCGCTCTACAGATTCGATGAGGTCATCAGAGATAAGAAAGCGATACTGTGCAAGAAGACATCCAGAACAGAGGATGGAAAGGAGGTCTGGTACTATTCGTTCGGAGACATCGAGCTATCCGCAGAGGAGGAAGAACAGTACCTGTCCGAACACGGGGACCATTTCGACGGAAAAGAGTTCACGAATGCCCGCCGTCTTTTCGGTTCGACGTTTTTCCAATCGGACCTGGATATACCCTGCAAGACCGCCTACGAGATATACGCCGACCGCGAGCAGGTCAGACTCTTCTTCCGGAGCCGTCAGAACATGATAGGAATGGACGGTTCGGACTTTGGTACGGACCTCACGGCCATAGGGAATGATTTCGTGGACCATCTCGCCTCGATCATGAGATCCAACATGTTCGGGTTCCTGAGCAGGAAGAGATTGATAGAGAAGTACACCTACGGCGAGATCCTCGGAATCCTGCAGAGCATCAAGAAGACGAGGACCTCGGGCGAGGAGTGGAAGGTCCGTAAGCTCGATCCGGCGGATGCGAAGATCCTGGAAAGAGTGGGCCTGCTGAACGTTCGGACAGAACCGGAAGAAACGAAGAAGAAGGGAAGGCCCAAGGGGAGCAAGGATTCGAGACCGCGCAAGAAGAGGGCGACCGCAGCAGAGTCGGAAGACGCCCCTGCCGATGCGTCCCGATGAGCCGGCATCGGACAACATGCGGTGTGGGACCGTGGAACAGAGTCACAGTTGCGAGCCCTCCGCCAATTTAAATAAGACCGCCCCCGATGGTTCGTGCGATGGATTCGAACTCCCGCTTCATGCTCAAGGCGTTCAAGAAGTACTATCGGACCGACGGCCCGATACTGCCGGACAGGTTCGCCCGCAGGGAATTCGGATTCATGTTCTTCGACAAGAACTTCGTCCAGAGGCACCTGTCGTTCACCACGCCGGAGGAGCTCCGCAGGTACATGCAGGGCAACGTCCCGGCCCACAGCTACTACTCCACCTCGTACTACCGCAAGCCCAACGCCCAGGTCATGGAGGAGAAGGAGTGGCTCGGCGCCGAACTGATCTTCGACCTCGACGCGGACCACCTCGACGGGGCGGAGAACATGACCTATGCGCAGATGATCCTGCAGATCAGGAAGGAGATGATCAACCTGGTCGACTCGTTCCTCCTGGGGGACCTGGGGTTCTCGGAGGACCAGGTGCACATCACGTTCTCCGGCGGGAGGGGGTACCACGCCCACGTCCGCACGCCGGACGTGATGGAGCTTGGCACACACGAGAGGAGGGAGCTCGTGGACTACATCACCGGATCCGGACTCAACATTGACTGGGTCTTCCCGATCAACCGCGTTGCGACCTCGTCAGTCGTCACCGGGGCGGGGATCCGCACCAACGTCGCCAAGGACCGCCTCATCCCCCCTGCGGACGCCGGAGGATGGAAGAAGAGGATGCGCGGAGGCCTGATGGATGTCGTCAACGACTTCTGCGACGGGGACGCCAAGAACCTGAAGAAGGAGTACCCGAGCATCAAGGGCAGCGACATCAAGACGGTGTACAAGGCGCAGGAGGAGCTTAAGAAATCGAGGACCGTCCTCTTCGACAAGAACACCATGGCCGTCCTGTCGACGCCGGTGCAGAACATGCTCGTCAAGATCATGAAGGAGGATGTGGCGTACCGCCTGTCCGGAGAGGTCGACGAACCCGTCACGGCCGACATCAAGAGGCTCATCCGTCTGCCGGGATCCGTGCACGGGAAGAGCGGTCTGAGGGTGACGCCGATCACCCGCGAGCAGCTGACCGATTTCGACCCTCTGCAGATGGCCGTACCCGACGCGTACACGGACGAACCCGTCAAGGTGACCATGAGGCGCCCGATCGAGTTGGACATGAAGGGCGAGCACTTCTCCCTGAAAGGCGAGACCGAGGTCCCCGAATTCGCCGCCGTGTTCCTCGTGGGAAGGAAGATGGCGGACGTCGGATACGCCTCCGAACAGGACGGGAAGCAAAAGCTGTTTGGATGATCTGGCACATTGTGTCGGAGATCGTTCAGTCCTCCGGATGCCGGTTCCTTCGCCATAACGAGAGTTACAAAAGAGCCAGATATTCGAATTAGCCCTCTCCCGACGACTGTTCGAAACCCGCGTTCCTCTTCCCTCTCTTTATAGAACGCGGGCGAATCATTTATTAAGCAGTTGAGGATGGCCAGGCCAAGGTAATCACTATGAAAGCATTCCGTGTCACTGGTACCTACGCAGACCCCAGGCAGATCAGGCAGCCCTTCTCCGTCGAGATGGCCGCCGAGGACGAGGCCGCCGTCAAGGAGAAGGCCCTCTCCACCATCGGCAGCAAGCACAAGCTGAAGAGGTGGCAGATCGACATCACCGATGTCGCCGAGATCCCCGCGGACCAGGTCGTCAACCACGTCGTCAAGTACCAGATCGGTGAGTGACCGTGGAAGACAACGAGCTCCGTCAGGCCTTGGCCCTGATGGATGCCTACAAGGACAGGGTCGAGGCCCTCACCCATCAGGTTCAGGTCCTGCGCGTGTCCCTCGACGAGGTGTCCATGGCCCTCGAGGCCGTCAAGGCATTCAAGGACGCCAAGGAAGGGGACGAGATCATGGTCCCCGTCGGTGCCTCGTGCTACATCCCCGTGAAGGTCACCGGCAACAGGACCGTCGTGACCGGCATCGGTTCCGGGATCTCGATTCAGAAGACCTCCGACGAATCCGTCGACTACCTCGACAAGAACGCGGCCGAGATCGCGGAGGCCCTCAAGAAGTCCATCGAAGCCCTGAACGAGGCCCAGCAGAGCCTGTCCTCGGTCTCCGAGGCAGTGCAGCAGGAATACGCCGCAAGGCGTCAGAATCAGAACGGGAGCTACCAGTGAGGCAGGCGCATGTTCGATTCCCTCAAAGCGAAGATGAAGAACCTCTTCTCCAAGGGCGAGAAGCTCAAGGAGGAGGAAGTCTACAAACAGGAGGAGATCGAACAGCCGCCCGCGCCTCCGGCGCCCGAGACGGCGGTCCCGGAGACCCCGTCGCAACCCGCTCCGGCAACCCCTGCGGAGGTCCCGAAGGAGACCCCCAAGGAAGAGCCCAAGCTCTCCAGGAAGGAGATGCTGAAGCTCAAGAAGCAGGAGAAGAAGGAGCAGAAGAAGGCCCCCGCGATCGAGGAGGCGCCCGTCGGCGACTCCGGCAAGAAGATCAAGGAGGACCCGCTGGACGAGATCCTGGACGAGCTCGAGATCATCCTTCTGGAGGCCGATGTGGCCTACCCGGTGGTCGAGGAGATCAAGGCAGGGGTCCGCGGGAACCTGGTGGGCAGGAAGTACGACCGCTCCTACACTCTGGAACAGGTCGTCGAGCTCGCCATAAGGGACGCCGTCAGGGACGTCCTCAAGATAAACGAGTTCGATTTCGACGGATGGCTCGCCGAGCAGGAGAGGCCCACCGTCGTCATGTTCGTCGGCATCAACGGCACCGGGAAGACCACGGCCATCGCGAAGATCGCGAACCGCATCATGAAGAACGGCCAGACCGTGGTGCTCGCCGCCTGCGACACGTTCAGGGCGGGAGCCATCGAACAGCTCACGTTCCACTCCGAGAAGCTCGGATGCAAGATCGTGAAGCAGGAGCACGACTCCGACCCGTCGGCCGTCGCTTTCGATGCGATAGAACATGCCAGGTCCAAGAGGAAGGACGTGGTGCTCATCGACACCGCCGGCAGGATGCAGACCAACAGCAACCTCATCGAGGAGATGAAGAAGATCGTCAGGGTCGCCAAACCGGACCTGAAGGTCTTCGTCGGGGATTCCCTCGCGGGGAACGACGCCATAGAGCAGGCGAAGGTCTTCGACCAGGCCATCGGCGTCGACGCGATCATCCTCACCAAGATCGACACGGATGCGAAGGGGGGTGCGGCATTGTCCATCGCGCACACCATCAACAAGCCCATCGCGTTCGTCTGCAACGGTCAGGAATACGACGACATCGTCAAGTTCGACACCGAATGGATGATCCAGAGGCTATTCGGCGACGAATGATCACAGGCACAGCCTGTGGATCAGCCTCGCGTACACCTTCGCATCGATGACGATGTTCCGAACGGGCACGTGCTCGTTGGGTGCATGGAGCGTCCCGCCGCCGAACTGCCACACATAGGCGTCGAATCCCTTCTGGCGGAAGAAGTTGGCACAGGTGCCCCCTCCGATCCCTACGCCCTCGGGCCTGTGACCCAGGACGGCCTCTATGGAATCCGCCAGAGCGGCGAACGCCTCGGTACCGGTGTCCGAAGGCGCTCCGGCATCGTGCCTCTCGACGACCTCCACTCCTATCTTGGCTCCGGTGGAGCGCTCGTAGCTCGATGCTATGTCCTCCGCCATGGCGATGACGTCGTCCACCTTGTATTTCGGGAGAAGACGGATGTCCATGCAGAACTCGTCGTATCCCGGGATGGTGTTGACGTTCTCCACGGTCGAAGGCCTCTTGGTCGGCTCGAAGGTGGAGGGTCCGACGAACATCGGATCCGTGTCGCCGAAGCGCTCCGGAAACGATTCCATGAGATCCATGAGGAGGACCGTCGACGTCCTGTAGGCGTTGATCCCCAGCTCCGGCGTGGAACCGTGGGTCGTCTTCCCTTCGATCGTGAACCTGAGCCAGAGCATGCTCTTCTCGGCCACCTCGATCCGCTTCCCATCGCGGGAGCCCCAATCGGGCACCATGATGACGTCGTCCTTCGAGAAGTACCCGTGATCCAGGAGATACCCTATGCCCATCTTGCTGGTGGTCTCCTCGTCGGCCACGTACGCGATGCCCAGGGACATCCCGTTCAGCTCCTGGTCCAGGAAGGGTCTGGATGCGAACATCGACGAGATGACCGATTGACCGTTGTCCTCGGTGCCCCTGCCGTAGATGCAGCCGTCCTTCAGAACACCCTCGAACGGGGGAGTGTCCCAGGATGCCGGATCCCCTGCGGGGACCACATCTATGTGGGAGACGATCCACAGAGTGCCCCTCCTCCTGCCGTTCTTCCTGGCGAGGATGTTGGGACGGATGACCGAGGGGTCCGTCTCGTCCGGAACGTCCACGCGGACGACAGAATCGAACCCTGCGAGCTTCGATTGAAGGTAGTCGGCCTTCTCCTTCTCGCCCGCTCCGCCGTTGACGGGGGAGAGCGCGGGATAGCGGATCATCCCGATCATCGTCGATATCATGTCATCGACGCTGGCATCGATCTCTTCCATCACGGTTTCGAGGGTTTTCATGTCTCGTGAATCCGGAAGGTCGTTCAAATACTGCGCGACGTGGCAATCGGAACAATTGAAGAAGGAGTGGAAATGGTTTCGAAGAGGTTTCAAGTCGTCTCACTCGCGCTTGACGATCATCGTGACCGCGTTCCCGCCTCCGAGGCAGAGGGTCGCGAGTCCTGTGTCCTTGTTCCTGTCGTGCAGAGCGTAGATCAGGGATGTGAGGACGCGGGCTCCGGAGCATCCGATGGGATGTCCGAGGGCGACCGCCCCTCCGTTTACATTGAAAATCTCGTCGGGAACGTTCAGGTCCTTCTTGACGGCACAGGATGCGGACGCGAAGGCTTCGTTGTGCTCGAACAGGTCGATATCGTCGATTGTCATGCCGGCCTTCTCGAGGACATGGCGGGTCGTGGGTATAGGAGCCTCCATGATGTATTCGGGCTTGACTCCCCTCTCGCCGTAGGCGACGATGGAAGCCATGGGCTTGAATCCGTGCTCCTCGGCCCATTTCCTGGATGTGACGACCAGTGCGGAAGCTCCGTCGGAGAGCTGCGAGGAGTTCCCGGCGGTGACCTGCCCGTCCTTCTTGAACACGGGCTTGAGCTTGGCGAGAGCCTCCATGGTGGTGTCCTCCCTGATGCCCTCGTCGGCCTCGACGACGGTGTCGCCCTTCTTGGAGTGGACGGTCACGGGAAGGATCTCCTTCTTGAACCTGCCCTCCTTGGTCGCCTTGGCGGCTTTGAGATGGGACTCCATGGACAGCCTGTCGGAGTCCTCCCTGGAGATCCCGAATCTCTCGGCGACGATCTCGCCGGTGAATCCCATGTGCTGGTCGTTGAAGATGTCCCAGAGACCGTCGTGGACCATGGAGTCTACCACGATCTGGTTGTTCATCTTGTATCCCCACCTGGCGCCGGGCATCAGATAGGGGGCGTTGGACATGCTCTCCATCCCTCCGACGGCGAGTACCTCGTACTGCTGCGCCTTGATGGCGTCGGCTGCGAGCATCGCGGCCTTGAGTCCGGATCCGCAGACGGCATTGACCGTGAACGAACCGATCTCCACAGGGAGACCTCCGTGAACGGCCGCCTGCCTGGCGGGGTTCTGTCCGAGACCGGCTCCGATGACGTTTCCCATTATACATTCCTGGATGTCGGTCGGCTGGACGCCGGCGCGCGCGACGGCCTCCTTGACGACCATCGCACCGAGCTCGGTCGCTTTGAATCCGGCCAGTGCTTTCCCGTACTTTCCTATGGGTGTCCTTACGGCGCTTATGATGACTGCCTCATCCATGGGTTATCCCTTCTGCGGTTGCCATCTGAAGAGATTATAAAAGAGTGTCGATGGTCAAGTACGACCATTGACGAACTCCACAGGCTGCACCAGACCCATCCTCTTGAGGGGTTTCGACAGGTGACGCCTCGCCGCCGTCGGCGGTTCGTACCATCCGGGGACGATCTGCCTGCGCACCGGAACGGTGATCGGTTCGTAGGAGGAGGTCTTGCACTTTTTGCACTTGTACTTCCCGTTGCTCCCGGTGGATTTCATGGTCCTGGAACATATCAGGCAGACGGGGTTGGAGACCTTGAGGTATTCCTGTTTCGTCGACACCACGTGGATCTTCTCGAGGTTCAGAGTGCGGGGTTCGTCCCTCAATTCGCCCATGACCTCTACGACATCCCCGGGATTCAGCCAGTCCACGGTGAAACGGAACTCCTTGGACGGCTCGTACGCCGCGCAGGTGATCCTCCCGTGATCCGTGTCGACATCGATGAGGACGTGCCCTCCCTCGATATGCCTGACGTGCGATGAGACCGTCCCGCGCAGAAGGTAGGATTGGTTGGGGATCAGTTCGCCCCTGTGGTTCCTGATGATATGATCGTCCGTGCCCTGATTGGTCAGGAACACCATCCATCTCTCGATCCTCTCCGTGAAGATCGTCTTCGACGCTTCGATCACGTCGCTCTCCGAATCGCCGCGGAGACCGTACATCACCGGGCACGGGGTGGAAGGGACCATGGCGACCTTGGAGAACCTGTCCTCCCAGGAATTGAACGTCGTAGGGAACGAATGATCCATTTTTCCGATCGTCTTCGGATCGAAGATGCGTTCGGTGCCCCACCTCTCCCGGGGACGATACGAGAGCAGTTCGAAAGTGCTGTCACGGGGTCTCCATGCCATGCCGCAGGTGCAACCGATCAATCCGCGACCGTTCCCGATCTGAAACGTCGTGCCTCCGATCCTCTCGATCTCAGGATCCACGATGCTCCTGCTGAGGATCGTCCTGACGCCCCTCCAATAGAATTCCTGAGAAGGCTTCACACGGGAAATCAGTAGACCGGGGTCCGCATCGTCCTCGTGATACTTCTGGATCAGAGGGATTATCCTGTCCCTCATCTCGACGGGATCGGGTTCGTATTCCGTGCATTGATCGAAGCAGAAAATTTTTCTGTCGCCTATCTCGCCGATAAATCTCTTCTTCCCGGAACCGCGACCGAATCTCATGATGAGGGATCCGTTGCCGCGCGTCTTCCAAGGCGTTGCTGGATTTAGACGGACGAGACGCGGATTTCCTATCAGATCGAGGTCCTCGAATTCCCTGATAATCTCCGTGGCGAGGAATGTCGTACAATTCCCGCGCATCGAATCGGTATCATCCACTGCGACGTACATCTGATCCATCCATGGTCAGGAAGAAAAAGAATATGGAATGTTCGCAGAAATTCGCAAATCAAATTGATATATGATAATGATAGTAAAAATAAAGATGCTATAGAAACAGCAATTTTATTCATGAAGGATGAAAATCAGGTTGTTGTGATTCCAATAAGATATGAAATTCGTCGATCCAGCAACACCAATCTCTCGATGAAGAAAATGCTGCCATCGCTCGAGAACGAACCTGTGATCCCGTAATATCCCATATCATCCACTGGATCTCTGCAGAAACATTTCATCGACCCGTCCTTCATATTCAACTGGAAGGTGTATCCGCTGGAACTCTCCTTCACATCGGATGCTATGCCCGTGTACTCGTATTCGACATTCTGAACGTCTTCGGAGAAGATGACGAACATCGCGATCACCAGAATGACGGCGATTCCTGCGATCGCATAACCATGGGTGTGCATGGTCCGAAGTCTCTACATTTATAGAATATAAAATAAGTGGTTTCAATCAATACTGACCCACTCGAAGTCAGGTCCGTAGCCCCCCACCCCTCCGTTTCCACTGGAACTCGGAAAGGGGATATGCGCGTTTTCTCACATCGTTCCGAGAACGTAGAGAATGCCTACGAAAGCGGCGATTCCGAGCACACACGCACCGATTATGAGCCATCCTTTCATTTTTCGAACTCCTTTTTGAGATTGAACTGCGGATATCATACCAATATAAAGACGATGGTGACAGAAAACTGAAATCTCCATCGAACGTCGGATTTTTCCAATGGAAACAGAGGTTCGAGATACCCTTATATCCTGGATTCCGTTCAGTGGAAACAGCGGTGATTCCGATGGAAGAGGAAACGAACATCTTCACTCAGTACATCAGCACGAGACACAGTCTGGTGAAGAATTCGAAGATTCTTCAGACCACATACATCCCGGACAAACTTCCTCACAGAAAGGATAAGATCGACGCGATTGTCGAGATCATCGCACCGGCTCTGAACGGAGATAAGCCGTCGAACATTCTGATCATCGGAAAAACCGGAACTGGGAAGACTGCGGTTATGAATTACATCGGGAAAGAACTGAGGAAGGCCGATCCCGAGCAGAAGAATGTCGCATACGTGTACATTAATTGTGAAGTGAACGATACCGCGTATGGAATCATGTACAGTATGTCTAATCAGATCATCAACGGTGTCAATGACAAGATTCCTTACACCGGATGGAGTCTCGATAAGATCCTCACCGCTCTGAGCGAGTTAATAGACGATATGAACAAGGTGTTCATCGTCGTACTCGATGAAATTGACAGATCGATTCAGAAGAACGGAGATGACATATTCTACTATCTTACCACGATCAACGAGGTTCTTCAGAAATCGAGGGTTTCGATAATCGGCATCACCAACAATGCGAAGTTCACCGAACTTCTGAGTCCGAAGATTAAGAGCAGACTCGGAGAGGAGAAATTGGTCTTCCCTCCTTACAATGTCGAGCAGCTTCAGGATATTCTTTACAACAGAGCGGAGAGCGCTTTCGAACCTGGCATTCTCGATGACGATGTCATCCCGTATTGCGCTGCTCTCTCAGCACAGGAGATGGGCGATGCCAGAAAAGCCCTCGAACTTCTGAGGATTTCTGCTGAAATCGCACAGAGGAACGGGGATTCCAAGGTCACTTCGGCCCATGTTCGTTCAGCTAGGAGTAAGATCGAGGTCGATGCAATCGTCGAGGTCATCAAGACTCTCACGATCCAATCCAAGATCCTTCTGATGGGTATAATCAAGAATACCGAGAACAAGATCTCGCCGATGACCACAGGGGACGCATATTCATCCTACAAGTCCGTCTGCGAGATGATCGGACAATCCGTCCTCTCTCAGAGGAGGATCACCGGACTCATCCAGGAACTCGACATGCTAGGCATTATCCATGCGAAACTGAAGTCCTTCGGAAGGACCGGTCGCACCAAGGAGATCGAACTCTGCATCCCCAAGGATATCATCGAGATGGTGAAGAACGATGAAATCTTCAAAGATGTGAAGCCCACCAAGCAGACGACTCTGATGTGAGATATCCTTTCCTGAGTTCCAGTGGAAACGGAGGGGTGGGGGGCCGACCTCAGTCCTTCTTCCATCCTCTGATTTTCATCAATCTGTCTGTGACAGAGATGTGGTATCTGAAGACCGAGAACGCATCTATCACTATCAGAAGAGAGAAGATCAGGATTATCTCCATCACAAGGGAAGGAAGGCTGTTCGGCACGTGTGAGACATGGGTATTCCCGTTCATCGTGAGTTTGAACATTCCGAGCCAGGGGATCTCCCATATCGCCACCGATCTTATCTCGTCCATCGAGACAGGATGGTTGATTATTCCCGATGCTTGATCCAACGCCCTGTTGGTATCCGGATTGTCTCCCATGGTGAGGTAGCCGCTCTGTTTGATCTGCAGAGAATCGAGGCTTATGCTCACGTCCTTCTCGTCGATCGTGAGATAGAGCGTTCCTCTGAGATCCGACCAATCGCACGATTCATCATCATCGATGCAGCTCCATCCGGAGAAGTTCTTCAGCTCGGAGGATGACCATTTCCCTGTGCTCTCCTCGTAGTCGAGCCAGACGATGGCCCGGTGGATCACCGGGTTCTGTGTGGAGCTCCTGTTGTAGATGATGACCGAGCCGTATTTCCCGAAGGAGGAATAGCCGGTCTGGGATCCGTGGACGTAGCTTTCGATATTCGCTTTGGATTTATCCTGCACGATCACTATGTCCCCTGTGTCGATCGCTCCGATCTCCGATTGGTAGTTGTCGTGCTGCATGCTCTCAGAGACCACGGAGCTGAACGGAAGCGAGAATCCCGTATAAGCGATGAGGGCGCAGTACCCGCCCACGATGACGATGGCGAACACGCCGATGACCGCTATGAAATTACGGGTTTCTTTCTTCACGGCGCCCGATTGCTATTATCAGGATATAACCTCTTCTGGCTAAAGATAGGCAAATCCGAAGAGGAACCGATCCATCCGTCCTTCTTTATATCATATATACCATGGGACCCGCATGGAAAGACCCAGCAACGACGAATACTTCATGGAGATGGCGAGCCTCGTATCGACCAGGTCCACATGTCTCAGGAGGAAGGTCGGTGCGGTCATCGTCAAGGACAAGAGGGTTCTCTCCACCGGATACAACGGTTCTCCCAAAGGCACCCGTCACTGCGAGGAGCTGGGTTGCATAAGGGTCCAGATGAACATCCCTTCCGGCACCAGGCACGAGCTGTGCCGCGGGGTCCATGCTGAACAGAACGCCGTCGCTCAGGCCGCCTATTTCGGGGTGAGCGTCAACGGCGCCACCATCTACACCACGACGTTCCCGTGCTCCATGTGCGCCAAGATCCTCATCAACGCGGGGATCAAGGAGATCGTCTACGACGAGGGGTACATCGACGATCTGTCCCACAATCTCCTGAGCGAAACGGACGTCGAGATAAGGGAGTTCCATCCATCCAACTGATTATCGCCGACGCTGCTGGGATAAACGGAGTTACGGCTCCATTTCCGCCTTTTCCCTTAGGTTATCATTAAGTATCGAAACCAGATACAAACCGCAGGGTCGGGGAGTGTTGAATTTGAGCCGAACTGACATACTTTCAGGAATTAAGGAAGCGGAGGCGGAAGCCGACGCCAAGGTCGCTCAGGCCGAGGCCGACAAGAAATCCGCCATCGCCGAATCTCGCAGAAACTCTGTGAAGAAGATTCAGGACGCTGAGGCTCAGATGCGCAGCTCTTACGAGTCCGCCATCGCCAAGGAGAAGGACGATCTCAAAGCGAAGCGCGAATCCATGCTTGCCGAGGGCAAGAAGGAGGCCGATTCCATCGAGAAGTCTTCCGAGGCGAGGATGCAGGAAGTCAAAGATTTTCTCAATAAAGAATTCGAGAGGACCCTAAATGTCACTTCCTGAGTCGATGAGTAGGATTGTGATCGTGGGTGCCAAATCCCACATCGACGAGGTCATCGAGGCCATGTACGATGTGAAGGCCATCCACCTGATCGATCATACCGTCGGCGCGGACGAAGGTTTCGCACTCGGAACACCCCGTCCGTACTCGCCCAAAGCATCCGAGAGGCTGCTGAAGGTGCGTGCGATGGAGAAGGGGCTCGGTATCACCCGCAAGATGAAGACCGAGGCCATTTCCGAGGACGAGATCAAGAGCCAGATTTCATCTGACAGCGTCGAGATTGTCGAGGCCGAGCTTACCGCCGTCTTCGACAAGAGGAATGATCTCAATCAGAGAATCACCGAGTTAAACGCTACGAAGAAGAATCTTGAGCTTCTTTCCGACATACCGGTCGACCTTGAGATGTACTCCGGATACAGGAGCATTTTCTCGGCGGTCGGAACCGTTGCGGAGGACCCCACGTCCC
Source organism: Ruminococcus sp. CAG:579 (assembly GCA_963650175.1). Lineage (GTDB taxonomy): Archaea > Thermoplasmatota > Thermoplasmata > Methanomassiliicoccales > Methanomethylophilaceae > Methanoprimaticola. Next base: position 18,166 of record CAVJLK010000008.1, read on the forward strand.
AGCTTTTCGGCTTGGACTGCGAGGTCTTCACCTCCTTCGACAAGAAGAAGGGCAACGTCGTGGCCGCATTCGCCAAGGTGGCGGACAAGGACAAAGTCATGTCCGTCCTCTCCGAGTGCGGTTTCTCCGAGATCTCGGTACCGAACGACACTGGATCCGCGTCCGCGGCCCTCATCAGGACCGACCGCGAGATCGAGGCCGCCGGCGCCGAGCTGGAGAATGTCTCGAAAGAGCTGGAGAGTCTGCTTGACAAACACAAGGACTTCCTCAGCGCTTCCGATGAAGAGCTTTCCATAGAGATCCAGAAGGGTGAGATCCCTGTCAGGATCGCGAACAGCGAGTACACCTTCGTCATCGACGCATGGGTTCCCGCGGCAGAGGCCGATTCCGTCAAGGCGGACATCGAGTCCAAGGTCGAGGGAGTCTACGTCGAGGTGCAGGAGACCCGCGGAAGGAAGCTCGAGGAATCGGAATCCGCAGAGCCGAGGTTCAAGGACGCTCCGACCAAGTTCAACAACGGAGCAGTCGTGAAGGAATTCGAGTATCCGACCAAACTCGTGTCGGTGCCCAAGTATCAGGAAATTGACCCTTCCATCCTGATAGCCATCTTCCTTCCGATGTTCTTCGGACTGATGGTCGGAGATGTGGGATATTCCATCCCGTTCATAATTCTGGGCGCGTACGGCCTCAAGGTCACGCACCACAAGGATTGGCGCGCCATCGCCACTGTACTGTTCTTCGGAGGCATTTGGGCATTCATCTTCGGATTCTTCTTCTTCGGGGAATGCCTCGGAATGCATTTCGTTGGAGAGGGGCACATCGAAGGTGTGGAATGGACATGGGAGAGGATCTTCACCGAGATCTTCAACGTGGAGAATTTCGATCTGGCATCCGTATTCACGTTCCTGCCTTTCGACGTCGGAGTCGGAAAGCTGCACGAGGTCGGATTCCTGCTCAAGCTGTCCGTGTACATCGGTATCGTCCATCTGATGATCGGATACCTGTGCGCACTGTACAACAAGTCCATCCAGCACAGCTTCAAGCACGGATTCATGGAGAAGGGGGGGTGGATCTTCGGATTCATCGGTCTCGTTTTCGTGTGCTATGCGCTCGCGATGGTCCTGATCTACAGCGACGATTTCGGAATCAACGATGTTCTTCCGTTCCTGGCGATCGGAATCGTCTTCATCGTCATCGAGGTGGCGATGAACATCAAGCACGAGGGTATCCAGGCCGTTCTCGAACTGCCCGGTATCATCGGTAACATCCTTTCATACACCCGTCTCGCCGCGATCGGGATGTCCAAGGCCGGAATGGCTCTGGCGTTCAACTACATCGCGATCGAGATGATCGGACTCGGGCTGGGAGGCGTGGCCGGTTTCATCATCGGTCTCATCCTGTTCGCGTTCATGCACCTGATGATCTGGACCCTCGCCATTCTTTCGGCGGGTCTCCACGGGCTCAGGTTGCAGTTCGTCGAGCTCATGGCCAAGTTCTTCGAGGGCGGCGGCGTCGAGTACGCTCCGCTCAAGATCAAACGCGTGAAAACCGTTTCCACCAAAGATAAAGCAATCAAGGAGATATGAAAAATGGCAGAGGGAATTGGAATTGGACTCATCGCAATCGGAGCTGGACTCGCTGTTGGACTCACCGGTCTCGGAGCCGGAATGGCCGAGAAAGATGTCGGAGCGGCAGCCGTCGGAGCTATCACCGAGGACCAGTCTCTCTTCGGAAAGGCAATGATCTTCATGGTTCTCCCCGAGACCATTGTCATCTTCGGACTGGTTATTGCTATCCTCGGAATCTTCGTCGCAACTGGTTACATCGACTGATCGCGCCAGAGGTATCCTCATGGCACTATCGAATGTAACTCAGGAGATCCTCGCGGATGCCGACGCCAAGGCGGCGGCCATCAGAGCCGAGGCCGACGCGGAGATCGCGAAGATCAACGCCGACGCGGATGCGAGGATCGCCGAGTTGAATGACAAAGAGGACAAGAGGCTCAGAGAAGCAATTGAGTCCCTCAAGCGTCAGGAGCTGTCCAGCGCCGAGCTCGAGAGCAAGAAGATCGTTCTTGCGAAGAAGAAGGACCTCCTCACCGAGGCCTTCGACGGGATGCTCGCCCAGCTGGAGAACGCCTCCGCCGAGGAGAAGCTGAAGCACTACAAGGCCATGGTCGCGGCCGCTTCGGGCATCATCGACAAGCCCAAGGCGCTCATGTCCGAGAAAGATGATTTCACCGCCAAGCAACTCGGCGTGAAATCCGTCGTCAAGGACCCGAGGATCACCGCCGGCCTCATCCTCCAGAGTGAGGACGGGTCCGTCGAGGTCGACATGCAGTACTCCACGCTCCTCCAGTCCATCTGGGACCGCGAGATCAAGGCAGTCTCCGACATCCTGTTCGGGTGAGACCCATGTTCAACCGCAGCGGAAGAGCAGGAAACTATGCGTACACCGTGTCCAGGGTGAAGGCCAAGAAGGCCCTTCTCCTCAAGGACGAGGACTACAACAAGATGCTGCAGATGAGCGTCCCCGAGATCTCCCGCTACATAAGCGAGTCCGGCTATCAGAAGGAGATGGCCGACCTCGCCGGGCATCTCGATGGGATCGACCTCGTCGAGCACGCCACCTACGCCAACATGGCGAAGGTGTTCGGCAGCATCCTGGGTGCCTCTCAGGGTGAACTCAACACGATGGTCGCCGCATATCTCGAGAAGTGGGATATATGGAACCTGAAGGTTATCCTCCGCGGGAAGTCATACGGTCTCAGCGTGGAGGAGGTCCAGGAGGACCTCGTCCCCGCAGGCAGCCTCAAATCCGAGTCTCTTGAGAAGCTGATCGCCCTCGACAACGTGGACGACATCATCGCCAATTACTGCAAGATGGAGCATGTGACGATCCCCCAGGACGTCCTCTCTGCCTACAAGGCGAGCGGGAACCTGGGAGCGATCGAGGACTACCTGGACAAGTACCACTACGTGAGGCTCCTGAAGAGCATAGACCCCTCTTCCAGGCCCACCAGGATGTTCCAGGACTACGTCAGGACGGAGATCGACGTCAGGAACCTCGAAACGATCCTCAAGCTGAAGGCCGAGGGCATCTACGGGGAGGACGTCATGAACTACATCATCCCGGGCGGAAGGCAGATCGACCACAGGTACGCCACCCAGCTGGCCAACGCCGAGACCATCGCCGCCGCCGCGTCCGACCTGTCCCAGCTCGACTTCTACGACACCATCAAGGAGCTCGTGGAGGCCGACAGCGTCAGTGTCAGGGACGTCGTGACCGAGATGAAGAAGTACGAGATCGCCGCCGCTAGGAAGTTCTCCCACATGTACCCCCTGTCCGTGGTGCCCGTTCTCGACTACATGATCCACAAGGAGATCGAGGTCGGGAACATCAGGACCATATCCAGAGGGGTCGAGAGCGGATTGGACACTGAGACGATCAAAGGGCTTCTGGTGATCTGATGGAAATCGCAGTGATCGGCAGCGACGAGTTCGTGCTCGGCTTCAGATTGGCCGGCATCAGGCGCGTCTTCGTGGCTGACAAAGACAACTACCAGGAAAAAATGCTGGAGGCGATGTCCCAGCCCAACATAGGTATCCTCGCGGTGGACGCGAAGGACCTGGACAATCTCTCTTTCGCCGTGAGGCACAAGGTCATGGATTCGATCCAGCCCGTCGTCGTGCCCGTCGGCGGCGACCAGAGCGATCTGCGCGAGAAGGTCAAGAGAGCGATTGGAGTTGACTTATACAAATCAGAGGATGAATAAATGAGCACTGAAGGTGTAATCTACAGGGTCGCCGGACCCGTGGTGACTGCCACCGGTATCTCCCCCAAGATGTACGATGTCGTGCACGTCGGGAACGAGCAGCTGATGGGAGAGGTCATCAAGATCATCGGCGACTACTCCATCATCCAGGTTTACGAGGACACGTCCGGCATCAAACCCGGCGAGCCCGTCACGAACACGGGGAAGCCCCTGTCCGTCGAGCTCGGCCCCGGACTTCTGACCTCCGTCTACGACGGAATCCAGAGGCCCCTGCCCGTCCTCAGGGAGAAGATGGGCGACTTCATCTACCGTGGAGTCACCGCACCTGGACTGGACCATGACAAGAAATGGGATTTCGTCCCCACCGCGAAAGCGGGAGACGAGGTCTCCGCCGGACAGGTACTCGGTACCGTCCAGGAAGGCCCCATGGTCCACAAGATCATGGTCCCCATCGACATCAAGAAGGGCAAGATCGACTCCATCAAGAGCGGATCCTTCACCGTCGACGAGACCATCGCTGTGATCGACGGCAAGGACGTGTGCATGGTCCAGTACTGGCCCGTGCGTGTTCCCAGGCCCGTCGCCGAGAAGTACCAGCCCGACGTCCCCCTCGTGACCGGACTCAGGGTCCTGGACATGATGTTCCCCCTCGCGAAGGGAGGGGCGGCCGCCATCCCCGGTGCGTTCGGTACCGGGAAGACCGTCACCCAGCAGTCCCTCGCCAAGTACTCCGATGCCGAGATCGTCGTCTACATCGGATGCGGAGAGCGCGGGAACGAGATGACCGAGGTTCTGACCGAGTTCCCCGAACTGGTGGACCCCAGGACCGGCGAGTCCCTGATGAAGAGGACCGTCCTGATCGCGAACACGTCCAACATGCCCGTGGCGGCCCGTGAGGCGTCCGTCTACACCGGCATGACCATCGCGGAGTACTTCCGCGACATGGGATACAACGTGTCCCTGATGGCCGACTCCACCTCCAGGTGGGCCGAGGCCATGCGTGAGATCTCCTCCAGGCTCGAAGAGATGCCCGGAGAAGAGGGATACCCCGCGTACCTGGCGGGACGTCTCTCCGAGTTCTACGAGCGCGCATGCCGCGCCAGGACCCTGTGCGGCGAGGACGGATCCATCTCCGTCATCGGGGCCGTCTCCCCTCCCGGAGGAGACCTGTCCGAACCCGTCACGCAGAACACCCTCCGTATCGTCCGCGTCTTCTGGGCGCTGGACACCAAGCTGAGGGAGAGGCGTCACTTCCCGACCATCAACTGGCTGACCTCGTACACCATGTACGACAAGCAGCTGGTCGACTGGTACAAGAAGAACGTCGCCGAGGACTTCCCCGCCCTGAGGGCGTGGGCCATGCAGGTCCTCCAGAAGGAGTCCGAGCTGCAGGAGGTCGTCCAGATGGTCGGTTCCGACTCTCTGCCCGACGAGCAGAAGGTCACCCTCGAGGTGGCCAAGATGATCCGCGAGATCTTCCTCCAGCAGAACGCGTACCACCCCGTCGACTGCTACTGCCCCATCCAGAGGCAGCACGTCATGATGACGCTGATCAAGAAGTACTCCGACCTGGCCGACAAGGCGCTCGCCAACGGCGTCCAGGTCGACAAGATCGCATACCTCCCCGTCAGGACCAGGTTCAACCAGGCCAAGTACGAGGAGAACATCGATGCCGAGCTTCAGGCCGTCAGCGAGGACATGGACAAGCAGTTCGCCGAGCTCGGAGTGTGATTCCAATGGCAGACATTTCCAAAGAATACAAGACGATCTCCCAGATCGCCGGGCCTCTCGTGTACGTCAAGAACACGGAGCCCGTCGGTTACTACGAGATGGTCAACATCAGGATGTCCGACGGCACCATGAGGAGGGGACAGGTCCTCGACTCGTCCAACGACCTCGTGGTCGTCCAGGTGTTCGAGGGGACCTCCGGTATCGACAAGGACGCGTCCGTGCGCTTCCTCGGCGAGACCATGAAGATGCCCGTTTCGAAGGACATGCTGGGCAGGGTCCTCTCCGGAGCCGGAGAGCCCCTGGATGGCGGCGCCAAGATCGTGCCCGAGAAGGAGCTCGACATCATCGGAGCGGCCATCAACCCCTGGGCAAGGGACAGTCCTTCCGACTTCATCCAGACCGGCATCTCCACCATCGATGGGATGAACACGCTGGTCAGGGGTCAGAAGCTGCCCATCTTCTCCCAGTCCGGTCTCCCGCACAACGAGATCGCGCTGCAGATCGCCAGGCAGGCGAAGGTCCGCGGAGAGAACGAGGAGTTCGCCGTCGTGTTCATCGCCATGGGTATCACCAACGAAGAGAAGCAGATGTTCATGAAGGAGTTCGAGAGGACCGGCGCTCTGAAGAACGCCGTGGTCTTCCTGAACCTCGCCGACGACCCCGCCGTCGAGCGTACTCTCACCCCGCGTCTCGGTCTCACCACCGCGGAGTACATGGCGTTCGACCTGGGCATGCAGGTGCTGGTCATCATGACCGACATCACGAACTACTGCGAGGCGCTCCGTCAGATCGGAGCCGCCCGTGAGGAGGTGCCCGGAAGGCGCGGCTACCCCGGATACATGTACACCGACCTCGCTCAGCTGTACGAGCGCGCCGGAAGGATCAAGGGCAAGAAGGGATCCATCACCCAGATCCCCATCCTCTCCATGCCCGGAGGGGACATCACCCACCCGATCCCCGACCTGTCCGGATACATCACCGAGGGACAGATCGTTCTGTCCATGGAGCTGCACAGGAACGGAATCTACCCGCCCGTCAACGTCTCGTCTTCCCTGTCGAGGCTGATGGGAGGCGGAACCGGCAAGGGCAAGACCCGTGAGGACCACAAGGGAGTCTCGGACCAGCTCTACGCCTCGTACGCCGAGGGTAAGGACCTCCGCGGTCTCGTGGCCATCGTCGGTAAGGACTCGCTGTCCGCCAAGGACAGGAAGCTCCTGGACTTCGCCGACATCTTCGAGGACCGCATCGTCCGTCAGGGCGTCGACGAGGACCGTTCCATCGAGGAGACCCTGGACATCGCCTGGGAGATCTTCACCGAGCTCGACCTCGACCAGCTGACCAGGATCGACCGCAAGTACATCGAGAAGTACCTGCCGAAGAAGTGATCCGATGTCCGCACACGATGTCACCCCCAACCGTTCCGTCCTCCTGGACCTGAAGAGGAGGATCAAGCTGACCCAGGGAGGATACAAGATCCTCAAGATGAAGAGGGACGGCCTGATCATCGAGTTCTTCGAGGTCCTCGAGAAGGCCAGGAAGATGCGCGAAGGCGTCTCCTCCGACTACGAGTCGGCCATGGAGAAGATCACCATCGCGAGGGCGGTAGAGGGAGAGATCGCCGTGAAGAGCGCGGCGTACGCCTTGAAGGCAGATCCGCAGGTGAAGCTCGGAAGCAAGAGCATCATGGGAATGATGGTCCCCAAGGTGGAGGCCGAACAGATCCACACCAAGATGACCGAGAAGGGTTACGGTGTGATCTCCACCTCCGCCTACATCGAGGACGCCGCCGCGGCGTTCGAGAAGCTCCTCGACACGCTCGTGCGTGCCGCCGAGATCGAGACCACCATGAAGAAGCTGCTCGACGAGATCGAGAAGACCAAGAGGCGCGTCAACGCCCTGGAGTTCAAGATCATCCCCGAGCTCAAGGAGTCGGAGAGGTTCGTCAAGTTCCGTCTCGAGGAGATGGACCGCGAGAACACCACCCGTCTCAAGCACCTGAAGAAGAAAGGAGCTGTAGAGGAGTGAAATCGATACAGGAGCGCTTGGAGGAGATCCGCGAGGACCCGGTAAAGCTGAGGCGGGCCTTCATCGCCATCTGGGTGGTGGCGTACGGCATGCTGATGCTGGGGGCGTTCCTGATAATCGCGATACTTATCAGTCCTTATCTCTAAACCGTTTAACCCTCCCCTTCCGGGGGAGGGGTTTCCCCGCACCCATTGTTCGATCCGTGATCCGACCGGTCGGAGATCGGCGTCGGAACCTTGTTATCGGGCGGGAATATTCTACCGAATGCTACCAGTTTCTACCTAATACTGCCACGGTAGAATCGATTCACTTCTTCAGGGCCTTGTATCTGGTCCCTCTCCCCTCTCCTATCTTCTCCAGCAGGCTCTCGTCCACCATGGCCGACAGGATGGAGCCGATCTTCGATCTGGAGCCTCCCATGATACCTTCGATATCGGACCTGGAGAATGAATCGTGATCTCTGGCGAACGTCAGGATGGTGTCCACAGCAGATTGTTCGGCCACTGCCGGCGAGAAGGCCGGCAGTTCCACCTTGAACACGTTGGAGGAGAGTTCGATGTAAGGTTTCTCCAGAGCATCGTTGTACTCGCCCATCATGCGAGGGATGCCTGTTCCATAGGCCTCGATGAATCCGAGTCTGTAGAAGATGGATGCGAGCTTCGGGTTCCTCGGCGAAGAAACGCCCATCATGATGTCGTCCATCCCCAGACCTCTTTTGAGACCCCCGTAGGATGCGACGGTTATGCCGTCGTCGAATACGGACACCAGCGTGTCCGCGTTCAGAGAATAATCGCGATGGACGGCCGCATTGGTGAGAGCTTCTCTGAGCGCATAATCGGGATATGCTCTGAAGTCCACACGTCTTATTCCCGAAATCTGCGAACGCAACGGGTTGTATTTGTCCAGGAATTCCATGGCTTCCTGCACTTGGGAGAGGACCGATCCTCCCACTTCCGTGCGATCCAGGAAACCCGTCTTGTCCCTGTCGGAGAACGCGGCTAGCTTCATTCCCGCGGAACATTGGTCGGAGAGCAGGAACGCGAGGTTCGTATAGCTCCCGTCGGACAGGAGTCCGAGGGAAGCCATCTGATTCCTTCCGAACTCCACTTCGGCGGCTTCGAACGTTTCCTCGGCCGTTTCAAACGTGAGGTCCTGTTCGAGCGACTTCAACGATTCGAAGGATTCGGAGTTCTCTCTGACCATCTTGAGAATCTGCGCATCGCTCGCCTGTACGGATGAAGGACCTATGCGGATGTACACGCCCTCCGGGCGCATCCCCTTGTCACGAAGGTAATACGGTTTGAGCGTCCCCTCGTTGACGTTTATGGCTACGACCTCTTTCCCCTCCAGGTTTATGTGGTCGACGCTGGAAATCATCCTCACATCCGGGCGTATCGTGTCGGAGATGAGTTGGACCGCCCTGAGTGATACGGAATCCACATCGTCCACCCCGACGGGAGTCCCATCGTCATCGACACCGATGAACATCGTGCCTCCGACAGTGTTCGAGAATGCGACAACGGACTTCATGCATTCTTTCGTCAACTGTCTTTTGAATTCGGTCCTTATGTCCTCTTCCATATTGCAGGGTATGCTTCTAGTGTATTAAAAATCTACCAAATACTACCAGATTCTACCGAATGCTACCGCAAAGCCCTTATGTTTCGTGAAAATCGTGCATCCGGATCCTTCCGGAGCCCAGTTCCACCACGGGCATGATCCCCGGGTCGGGGTTGAAGTTGTGCTGTCTCTGGTACTCGGTCTGTGCCTGCCAGGTCGAGGCGTTGATCAGCCTGACGCCGTTGTAGATCTCCTGTCCGGCGCCGTGCACGTGGCCGGACACGAAGATGTCCGGGACGTACTCCATGGCCATGTAATCCTTCTTCTCGGGGGCCAGCGCGTTCCTCTGCCCGTAGATCGGAGCTAGGTGCCTCCTGACGCACATCTGTCTCATGACGTTCAGCGGATTGTCGTAGGTCAGATTCTGAACGGCCGCGATCCAATCGTCCATGCTCTTCCCGTGGTACGTCAGCACAGTCCTGCCCTCAATGTCCAGATAGATCGGGTTCCCGACCATCAGAATGTTGGAGTCGAATCCCTTGGTGAATCTCTGGTTAAGCGCCGGCTGGGGCTCCGCCAGACGGGCCGCATCGTGGTTCCCGGGATGTATGACCATCTTGATGTGGTCCGGGATGTCCTTGAGGTACTCCGCGAGCTTGGCGTACTGGTCGTCGATGTCGTCGATGATGAGCTCCTTGTCCTGATCGGGGAACACCCCGATGCCGTCGACGACGTCCCCGGGGAAGACCAGGTAGTTGATGTCCTCCTTCACCGAGTTCGCCCTCAGCCAGGCGACCATCTTCTTCCAATCGTCCTCCAGGAAGGTGCAGCTCCCCACATGGACGTCCGACAGGAAAGCGACCTTGGACGGAGTGTCCGAGGGCTCCCAGCGGTTGTTCTTCGGGATGTCCGGACGGTAGATCTTGTCCGGCATGAGCATGGTCCTCTCGCGGTTCGGCTTCGCCTGGAGACCGATGACCTCGTCGTTCACGAAGGTCTCCGCCGACAACGGGGAGTCCTTGGAGATGAACACCTTGATCGTGTCCGTGTCGTCCTCGATGGTAAGCATTGTGTGGCCGTTCTTCGTGGTGCTCTTTTCGTAGATGATCCCCACGACCTTGACCTCCCTGTCCAGGGTCTTGGCGCGGGCGATGTCCATCCCCTTGCCGAAGTCGTTGCGCTTCTCGATCAGGCGCTTGAGGGTGTAGAAACGGGATCTGAAGTACTGCGCGAAGTCGTTGATCTTGCCTTCGCAGGTGGATTCCCCGGTGATGTCCGTGCCTTTCATCACATGGATGTCCGGGGTGAACTTGTTGTGCGGGGCGATCTCCTTCGGGGATTCGAAGAGGATCTTGTCTCCGGCGATGCAGTCCATGATGTCCTGCTTGCTGACGAACATCACGTTGTCCGCCAGATGGGCGAAGACCGTGTTGGTGAACTCCATGGGATGATCGTTCGATAGAATCATCTCCATGGCATCCGGCGTGAAGAAAAGCTTGCGCTTCGCGGCCGCGGACAGGATCTCCTCCCTCATGGGCGTCCCGATGGCGACGGTCCGTTTAGCCTTTCCGTCGTCGTCTTCCCCCTTATATACGCGCACACGGTCCTGTATCCTATGACCCATATCGGCATCTCATGCCCCGTGAACCCGAGCGAGGACCCGGAGAAGGTCCGCGCCGCCATCCTCTCCGTATTCCCAGATGCGGAACTGGAGCTGGACGAGGTCGGATTCAAGGGATCGGCTCCCGGATTGGACAGGTTCTCCCAGCTCATCCGCAGGCAGAAGATCCTTGATGCGACGCGCGCAACGCTCATCGCGGGGGTCCGCGGGAATCGCACGAGGATGATGCTGAACAAGCAGGTCGCCACCGTCGGGAAGGTGTCCTTCGCGGACAAGCGCCCCGTCCTGGGGGCCATCGAGGTCACCGTCGAGGACGACGACCTCATGGGATTGATCGACAGGGTGTCGCCGGTCACCGTCGACGGAGAGGAAGTGAAGGTATGATCGGGGTCTCCTGCACCGGATTCAGTAGCCGTCCCGTCTCGGAGTGGGCGGGGCCGGTGTCGGAGACGTTCCGTCTCTGGGAGATCTTCTCGGAGGCGGACCAGCGCGTGTATCTGGATCCGGACGGGATCTCCCGCATCCTGGAGGAGCACGGCCTGAAGTGCCAGGTCCATGCGCCGATATGCGATTGGAACATCGCGGCCATGAGCGACAGGATCAGGGAGGCATCCGTCGAGGAGACCGTCGAGACGATCGGAGCGGCTTCCAGGATGGGAGCCGGTCTGGTCACCGTCCATCCCGGATTGTCCTCGATGGCGGTGCCCGGTCTCGAGGATCGCGCGGTCCTCCGCGCGAAGGACGCCGCGAAGAGGATCGACCGGGCCGCGGAGGAGCACGGCATCGCCGTCGCCATGGAGAACATGCCGGAACTGCCGTTCTTCCTCGGGAGGAAGGCTTCCCAGCTGGCGGAGATCATCGACGGAACGGACCTGTCGGTGTGCTTCGACATAGGTCATGCGAACACCGCGGGGCAGATCGACGATATGATCGATCTCCTGGGCGACAGGATCGCGAACATCCACATCCATGATAATCACGGCGAGAAGGACGAGCACCTCACCATAGGGGAGGGGAGCATCGACTTCCCCCGTGTGATAAAGAGAATGGGCGGATACCGGGGCAATTGGATCATCGAATCCAAGAGCCTCGGATCCGCGGTTCAGTCGTTTTTCTGCTTGAAGAGCATGTTGTCCTGAGGTTCGGGCACCCAGTTGGGCATCGCGGCGACCTTCTCCTTCGCGCCCCTCATGCCGAGGAGGATCTGGATCAGGCACACGAATCCGACGCAGAACACGATGACCATCATCAATCCGACGATCGCCGTGAGACTGGTGGCCGCCGCCACAGACATGTAGTCGGTCACGAAGTGCATCGCGATGGACGCATGGACTCCGATCTTCACGTACAGGTATCCGAACAGGAATCCGGACAGGAACGTCGGCAGGACCTTGAAGAATCCCCATCCGCTCGAGTGGGCGAACCCGAATACCAGAGCGGAGATCACGATCAGGACGATCGCGAGCTTGCTCATCCCGAATCCCCCGAGGAGCATCTTCGGGGCGTCCCTGCGCCTCAGGATCAGGGCGGCGATCATTATCGGCAGTCCGATGTAGGCGACCCTGGAGATGACCTCCTCCCAGACGGCGGCGTCGGCGAATCTCAGGAGCCCCTCCGGCGTGTTCTCGAGCTTCTGCAGCCCATCGGGCGTCTCTATGTAGGTGTTGAACGCGGCTCCGATCGCCATGACGATGATGTCGAGGGCGAGGCTCGCTCCGAACATCAGGGCGACCATGTAGAGCGGCGTGGACGTGATCCTGTCCGCTGTCTCCTTCGATTTGTCCAAGAGGGAGGGGAGGCTCTGTTTCGTCAACAGAATCAGAGAACCGAGAACCGCCAAGACGATGAGGATCCACGCAATCTGAAGAGTCAATCCGGTTATATCGGTCACACCGACCAGGACGGGCACCAGGGCGAGGATCTCCATGCTCCCCGTGGCACACCAGTCCCATACGTCGCCGATGCCCCAGAGCATGCATCCCGCTTCGATGATGAGCAGGATCGCCACCGCGGGCATCATGATCGCAGTGATCTTCCTGAGCAGGGCCATATGGTCCTGCTCCTCGGTAGGGGGTTCGGGAACGGGTTCCGCCTCGTGGAACCTCTTCCCGCAGAATGTGCAGAAGTTGCTGCCCTCATCGCGTTGGGACTGGCACATGGGGCAGTCATCGCTCAGATCGGCTCCGCAGAACGGGCAGAATTTCGAGCCTCCCGCCCTGCTCTCATCGCATCTGTCGCAGGTCATGTTCACTCCAGAAGCGAGGCGACGCCTTTCGCGCGCTCGACTTCGATGAGCACCAGAATAGAACCCCTATATTTTGCTACATCCAATATTTCTTCGGCGATGTACTTCTCGCGCTTCTCGGAGAGGAGGCGGTTGCTCTTGACGCCGTTGACGTACTCGTCCCATTCCAGGGCGAACTGCTCCGGCGTGGTTGACGAGAAGCGCTTTTTCATCCCCTTCTTGGCCAGGCGGTGCTCCTTCACGAAATCCAGAGTGGGCACGGTCTCGCAGTACATCTCGGTGAACTCCGCGTCGTTCATGTCTAGGGCGATGACGTTGCCCCCGTCGGCCGCGACGAGGTCCACCAGGGCGCACATGGCGGGCGAGGGCATGCGGACCTCCTCGCCGGTGAGTTCCAGCATCCTGTCGGCGTAGGCGATGTCCAGCTCGCTGACCTCGAACTCGTCCTCGAGCTCGACGCGGGCCTTGATGGCCTGGATCCCCTCGATCCCCATGGCCATGCCGTACGCCTCGTATTTCCCGTACGCCTCCCTGACCTTCTCCACTTCCGACTCGATGCCGTTGACCACGGGGAGGATGTCCACCCTGCAATCCCCCACCCGGAGGGAGATCACTTCCTGGTCCCCCTGGATGCCACGAGGTCGGTGAGCTCCTCGGGGGCGTCGATCTTCTTCAGCTCCTCGTTGGAGACCACCGCGGTGTTGTCGATGGAGTCCCTCTCGTGCTTGCGCTCCACTATGAGGATCGAGAAGCGGTCCATTATGCGGGCGATGTCCGATGCGACAAGGGCCCTCTGCGCCAGCTTCTCGTCGTCCGGCCCGAATCCGGTCAGCATCAGCGCGGTGCTGGTGGTGCTCACCGCCTCGAAGGGGCTGCGTATGACGGGTCTGACGGAGAATCCCAGGTTGCACAGCTGGTTAACCGCGAAGGTGTCCACGGGGGCGTGCTCGTCGCGCTGCTCCTTCTCCCGCTCCTCGTTCTTGAACTCGAACGGGTCGATCGGCTCGATTATCGGAAGACCCAGGCTCTCCTCGATGCGGAGGGCGGCGTCGATCATGGCGCCCATCCCGGACTCGTACATCTGGATGGTGCGCCTCGACACTCCGGCGATCTCGGCCATGGTGCCCAGGCTCATCCCCATGCTCTCGCGCGTCTCCTTGAGGAGCGCGCTGTCGAGCTTGACGTACAGCCCGCCGGGGGCCGCGAAGATGAACGGCGGCGAGTCCTCGAGCAGGAGGTCCGCCAGCGTCTCGTTGGATACGATGGATATGTTGAATCTGGAATAGACGATGCCGGGTTCCAGGTCCCCGGAGCTGGAGCGCTCGCCGACGACCATCGGCGTGGCTCCGAGGGCATCAGCCAGCGTCTTCATCTCGGTAGCGTTCTCCTTGGAGAACGCATCGACGTTGCTGAGGATCTTCACGATGAGCACCCTCTCGTCGAGCCTGGCGACGACATCGAAGCATATCCCCCTCATCGTCAGCGCCGAGGATATGTCGAAACCCGCCTTGGCCAGAATGGCACGGGTCGTGTTGATGAGCTCATCTCTGCCCATGGCACGTACTAGTGTCAGAGGTTCTATATAAGGTCGTCACGGGCATGTCTAGTGCCTTTGTGCGGGGCTGTCTGTCTTCAGGCATCCGCGGGCGTCGTTATGGACCGTCTCGGTGAGCACCTTCAGAGCGTTGGAGTAGAAGCTGATCCCGTAGAGTATGACGTCCCCCGGTATCCCGCGATAATACTGCATCCTGTGGATCTGGCCGAGGGCATCCTTGGCATCGGCTCCGAGCTTCTCCGCCTTCTTCGAAGTCTTTAATTCGAACACCATTGGAGGGACGGTCTCGCCGTCCTTGGGTCTCAGGACGATGTCCGTTCTTCCGAAACCGCTCTTGTGTTCGGTCTGGATGTGGTACCTTCCGACGAGGGAATGCATGAGGGTCATCATGATGACCTCGTATGCGTTCTCCTTCAGATTCAGGTAGTTGCCGTGGAGCAGGATATCTTCGAATCTCTCCTCCATGCTCTCGGTATCGCCGTCGAGCACCGCGCGCACGAAGTCCGTGAAATAGCCGGTGTTGATCGGCACCACGCTCTCGATCATGCTCTTGACCGCTTTCCTGACCTCTTCATTGGGGATGGAGATCCTGAAGATCTCGTCCTCTTCGATTTCACCGGCTCCGGGAGGAGAGGTCTCCCTCTCCTTCTTCTTCACCCCCTCCTCCAGAGGGACGGCCTTGAGGTATCCGGCCATGGCCATCAGGCTGTACAGGGCCTTGTTCCCGGCCGTAACTGTGCCGTATGTCAGAGACGGGGACAGTTCCTCTTCGATGGTGCTCCCTGTCAGAAGCTCGGTGATGCTGGAGAGGTTGTCGCTGTTCATGCTCTTGAACAGTCTCATGAACACGACGTTGGCCCCGCTGTCCTTCCAGTAGGGGGACGGTTTGAACCCGCTCGAGACGTACCTCATGATGCTGTACGGGTTGTAGACCTCGGCTTCGCCGAACCTGTACCCGTCGTACCATTGCTTGGCCTCTTCGAATCTGTCCTCTCCTCCGAAGTCGGCCAGGATGGATCTCACCTCGTCTTCGGTGAATCCGAACCTCTCGTCCGACACCTCCGAGAAGATGTTGTTGACCGTCAGGTTGTTCAGATCGGAGAACATGCTCTGCTGGGCGATCTGCATCACGCCGGTGATGTACACCATCTCCCTGTTGTCGTTCCCCTTGATGCTCTCGTACATCAGTCCGCTCAGGAATTCCAGCATGGGCTTGTGGGATTCCTCGCCGAATGAATCGGACACGGCGCGGTCGTACTCGTCGATGAGGATGATCGGCTTCCTTCCGTGGTATGCAGTCAATGCGGCGGAGAGCAGATTGATGCTCTCCTTGAGGTCCTCCTCCTCCGTGGTCTTGTCGTCCAGGGTGCCGAACATCCTCCTGAGCGGTTCCCTGAGGTCGGGCCAGTCCAGCAGATATCTGTGGGGTTCGAACGCGTTCCTCACGGCGGACTGCATCTTGTTGAGGAATGACGCGTAGGTCGTCGTCTTGGTGCTCCCCAGGTTCAGATGTATCACGGGGAACGCGTGCTTGTACTTCTCGAATTCCGGATACTTCGAGATCTCCAGGCCGTCGAACCAGGTCTTTCCTTTGTTATTCAGGTTGAAGAACGCGTCGAGCATGCTGAGGTTGGTCGTCTTGCCGAACCTGCGGGGGCGCGTGAAGAGATACACGCCGCAGTCGTCGGTCTCCAGGAGGTCGCGTATCAGGAGGGTCTTATCGACATAGTACTTGTCCCTCTCGCGCATCACCGCGAAGGATAGGCCGCCAGTGCTGATGCCCCTCATGACAGTCGTATACGATATTCGATTCAAAAACATTTGTCGTTTAGTTTCGATCACCTCGGAGCCCCCATCGGGGCTCCGAGGGCTCCTCGGCATCACCGGATGTCGATCCTCCTCCCTTCGGTCGACGGGGACACCTTGTCCATCGTGACCTCCAGGAGGCCGTTGTTGTAGGACGCCTTCGCGGAATCCACGTCGACGTCGCAAGGGAGGGCGAGGGTCTTCTCGAACTCCCTGCCGGGGGTGCCCACCCTGATCGTGAGCGCGTTCCCGGTGCAGGAGAGCGAGATGTCCTGCTTCTCCGCGCCCGGCAGCTCCGCCACCGCCCGCACGACCTTCTCCTCCTCGGAGACGTCGGTGAACGGCTCCTTGGCGTCGGCGGGGGCGATGGCCCCCATCCTGCTGCCGGTGTTCCCGAACTCCTTCACGTGCCTGACCCCGTCGGGTCCCTGCCACATGGTGTACCCGTAGGTCTTCACGTCCGGACCGGACATGTCCATCTCGGAGAACATGTCCTCGATCCTCCTGTTCAGCCTGTCGAACCCTCCGAAGAGGTCGTTCCAGATATCGTCTGCACTCATCTTCATCACCTCATTCATTCGTGTTCTCCCCTCCCGGAGGAGGGGTAGGTTGTTTCAAGGGGCCGTTCAGGCCTCTGTACCGTATTCCGACAGCTCGGCCCTCTTCTTCGGACCGAACTTCCCGAGGGCCTCGTCGAAGTCCTCGTTGTCTACCTTGCACGCCTGGATCTCCTCGTCAGTGGGCTCCTTGCCCTTGGCGATGAGGCGCCTGACCGCGTTCATCACCGCCTCGTTGCAGATGGCGGCGATGTCCGCTCCGGTGCACCCTTCGGTCTTCCCGGCCAGGACCTTCAGGTCCACGTCGTCCGCCAGGGGCTTGCCCTTGGTGTGGATGCCGAAGATCGATTCCCTGGACGCCTCGTCTGGAGGACCGATGAGGATCGACTTGTCGAACCTCCCGGGTCTGAGCAGCGCCGGGTCCATGATGTCGGGACGGTTGGTCGCCGCGATCACCACGACGTTGTTCAGGCTCTCCAGCCCGTCCATCTCCGTCAGCATCTGGGAGATCACCCTCTCGGTGACGCCGTCGTCCCCGCCGTTGCCCTTGCCCCTCTCCGGGGCGATGGAGTCGATCTCGTCCATGAAGATCACGCAGGGGGATGCCTGCCTGGCCTTCCTGAACGTTTCGCGCACCGCCTTCTCGGATTCGCCGACCCACTTGTTGAGGAACTCCGGTCCCTTCACAGCGATGAAGTTGGCCTCGGATTCCGTGGCGACGGCCTTCGCCAGCATGGTCTTCCCGGTTCCGGGCGGTCCGTACAGGAGTATGCCCTTGGGCGGCTTGGCGCTCATGTGCTCGAACACCTTGCCGTACTTCAGGGGCCATTCGACCGCTTCCTTGAGCTCCTGCTTGGCCTCCTCCAGGGCGCCGATGTCCTTCCACCTGACGTTGGGCTTCTCGATGAGCACCTCGCGCATGGTGGAAGGCTGCATGTCCCTCAGGGCGGCCTTGAAGTCGTCCCTCGTGACGGAGATCCTGTTCAGGACCTCCCTGGGGATCTCCTCCGCTTCCAGATCGACGTCCGGGAGCACGCGCCTCAGGGCGGCCATGGCGGCCTCCTTTGTCAGGGCGGACAGGTCCGCTCCGGAGTACCCGTGGGTCTTGTCCGCGAGCCAGTCCAGGTCGACGTCTTCGGCGAGAGGCATGCCGCGGGTGTGGATCTGCAGGATCTCGAGCCTTCCGTCCCTGTCGGGGATTCCGATCTCGATCTCCCTGTCGAACCTGCCGGGCCTCCTCAGGGCCTCGTCTATGGAGTTGGGCCTGTTGGTCGCTCCGATGACGACCACCTTCCCTCTGGATGTCAGTCCGTCCATCAGGGACAGCAGCTGGGCCACGATCCTGCGCTCCTCCTCGCCGGTGACCTCCTCGCGCTTCGGCGCGATGGAGTCGATCTCGTCGATGAAGATGATGCTCGGCGCGTTCTCCTCGGCCTCCTTGAAGATCTCCCTCAGCTTGCCCTCGGATTCCCCGTAGAACTTGCTGACGATCTCCGGTCCGCCGATGGAGATGAAGTTGCTGCTCGTCTCCCCTGCGACCGCTTTCGCCAGCATGGTCTTCCCGGTTCCGGGGGGTCCGTGCAGGAGAACCCCCTTGGGAGCTTCGACGCCCAGCCTCTTGAACAGCTCCGGATGCCTCAGCGGGAGCTCGACCATCTCGCGGATCTTCTTCACCGCGTCGCCGAGCCCTCCGATGTCGTCGTAGGACACCTTCGGCACGTCGCCCTTGTTGGCGGCGGGCTTGTCGGACACCTTGACCTCGGTGGTCCCGCAGATCATCACGGCCTCGCCCGAAGGCGAGAACGACGTGACGACCAGGTCTATCTTGTTGCCCATGACGTTGAGGGCGATGGTGTCGCCCTTGGCGATGGCCCTCCCGTCCAGTACCTGCTTGAGGTACTCCTCCCCGCCCTGCAGCCTCAGCTGCTCGGTGGGGGAGAACGTGATCTTCTCCGCGTTCTTGGCGGTGACCTTCTTGATGGCCACCCTCTCGTCCAGCGCCACGCCGGCGTTGCGCCTGGTGGAGCCGTCCATGCGTATGATCCCGAGGTTCGCATCCTCGGGGGCCCCTCTCAGGACCTTCGCGACGGTCTTCTTGTTGCCGTCTATCTGGATGATGTCGCCGACCCTGATCTCGAGCACGTCCATCAGCGCGGGGTCAAGTCTCACTATCCCCCTGCCGGTCTCGCCCGCCTTGAGCTCGGCGACCTTTATCGCTTTATCAGCTGTCATATTCAGACACACCTCCTTCGATCATTCGTTCGTTCATCTCGGACAACATGTCCGCCTCGTCCTCTCCGTCCTTCGCGCGCATCGCATCCGTTATGGAGCTCCGCTCGCTCAGCAGACGGGACCTTTCGCGGTCCAGTTCGGCGATCCTTCTGTCGATCTCCTCCAATCTGGCACCCATGTCCCCTCCGGCCTCTCCGGTCGGCTCCTCCGAGCCGATAAGCTTGGCCGAGAACACATGGGTCCTCATGTCGACGACCAGGGTGAACTCGGTGCTGGGGCTGTACAGGGCCCTGTTAGGGCCCATGTCGCTCCTGACGTCGGTTCTCTCGACGACCCCGTACTGCTCCATCAGGGTGAGGTTCTTGACCACCGCCTGCGTACTCACTCCGAGTTCCTTGGAGAGCTGCAGCGGATAGCTTGGCTCCCTCACTATGCGCTCGAGGATCCGCCTTCTTGTCGGGTTCTCCACGAGCGAGAGCAGGATGTCCAGATCGTCCATGTTATCTCCTGGTTGTTAACCTCTGGTTGACTACCCCTCTATATGTATGAACTTCTATAAAAAACTAACTAAAATACCCGGAAAGAACTCCCAGAATCGAATCATTCGATCCGAATCCCGTACCGGCGAGAAGAATCGGATGAAGTGCAGAATGCCGGTGCGAGGTCCGAATTCAGGAAGTTTACACTGAAACGCTATCCCGATCGTGATAAATCCGTTTGACCACATAGCCCGATGGTACGTATCCTACGCTGGCTTGGTTGATCCATGACTCCCCGACTATGGCGGTTGCTTCGCAGTAATAGTATTCCGTACCGTTGTATGTCAAGCTCTTTCCAGAACCGCCTGAAACATCGAGACCGGTGGCGAGATGTGCTGCTGTGAGGGTTCCGTTGGAGTCGTAGCAGTAGACATAGAATAGGACCGTGTCGTAGCCGAGCCCTTCCATCAATGTTGCATATAATATCGCGTGGTCTTCGCAATCCCCATTCATATCCCAGAGGGTCTCGATAGGGTATTTGAACCAGTCACTTTGACCGCGTGTATCGTCATCATATTTGTATTCGATGCTTTGAACGAGTTTCAAAACGCAGTTCGCTCTTTCCAGATCGCTCATGCCTGATGTCTTCTCACTGAGGGTGACGATCAGAGTTTGCATTATTGGATCATTCACGGTTACGTAGCTGTACACGTCATTTGACAAGTGACGTGATACCACGGTACTGTTGCGGTATTCGGCATACTTCTTGAAGGGAATGTCCACGTCGATTTGCGCGGATTTGTTGTTTATAGCAAGGAAATCGGTTATGAAGCTGTACCACTCGCTGGCTTGGTATTTCCAAGACAGTGTCCGGGTTTCGGTGCTGTCTACTGTGACACGCGTTGTGTAAGAGTACGTTGTGCCGTCCGTGTAATTCACGGTACGCGTGATTTCGACATATGTGGGTTCATTGAGTTTGAACGAGAACGAGCTCAAACTTTCGGTCCAGCTCCCTTCCGGAGTCCCTCCGTTGTAGACATCGGTGAAGGTCCACGTGTACGAGGAAATCTCTACCGAATATTTGACGGCGAAATCGACTTGGGAACCGACTTTGGGATATGATGTGGTGCTGTAGAACGAAGCATCGTGAATTATCGAGTATCTGGCCTGGACGGTCTGATTCTTTGTGACCTCCAGGTTGTATGCAGTGGATGTGGACTTGCATGTCCCATCGATGTACCATCCATCGAAGTTGTACCCAGACTTCAGAGATGTGGTCAGTGTCGCCGTGTTCTTGTAGTCGTATCTTCCAGAACCGGATGTGTTCCCTCCCTGATAGTTCTTTGAAATGCTGATCGTGAATGTTTCTTTTGCATATGACGCGGTAATATTGCAATCCTCTGTGGCGAAGAACGTGTACGTCCTGTCCGTGGACACGCTCGACCCGTTCATCACCCATCCTGTGAACTTGTATCCGTACTCCTGTGTGGCCGTAAGGGTGACGCTGGTTCCGTCGCGGTAGTGCCCGCCACCCGTTACCTTGCCCGCATCCGAGTAGGTCTGGGTCACTTTTACGTCATAGAAATAGTCGAAATATGCCGTCAGATGGACGTCTTCGGAAACAGTGAACGTGCGTGTTCTGGCTGTTTTGCCGTCGCTCCATTTGTAGAATTCAGCCTCGCCAGAATCTATGGCCGTCAGCGTAATTTCAGAACCCTCCTTGTAGACGCCTGTACCGGTGACGGCTCCATCGCCCACGACATCGACTTGAACTCTGTATTCCGCGGGGGAGAGCAAGAGGAACGCGGCAACAATCAGCACCAGGGCGACCGCCCCTATTACGATGAATTTCGTTTTTCCGCTCCAGGCCGATGTCCGAGGATCCGCACGGGTTGGGCGATCGCTTTTGTGAACTGTCTTCTCCAGGCCTGGAGTCTTATCCGACTGGGGTTCCGGAGGTTTTTGGAGTCCGCTGGATCCGATCGTTGGCTCCCTACTGTCAGGGCTCGCCCCTAACACTTTGAAACCGCAATTCCAGCAGAAATCGGCCCCTTCTTCAGGGGTCTTCCCGCACTTCGGACAAACCATGGGGTGCGCGCCACCGTCTCCTGTCTGGGCAGGCTCCGCTGAAGCTTCCAGCTTTGAACCACAGTTCCAACAGAATTGCATATCTTCGGGGTTTTCCATACCGCATTTGGGACACGCGACCATTAATTCACCTCGGACGTAGAGCTGATATGTTACGGTGCTTTGGTATCGGTATAGTATGTATTTAGGGATAGCGAGTCTAAAGACGGCCAGGGTTTTCATATCAAGCTTGGGGCTTTCGGTGTGTTCTGATGTTTACGGTCTGGCTGGATGTATTGCGGAGCGGTCAACGCCGATCGGATCGTCGCAATGCCGTCGCGATGTGCGTTCCATTGAATACACGTGTGGAGCAATCATTGACGTCCGTCTTTGGTTCCATATGTTTCGGGGCGTCTCACGGAATATGCTCTCATAAAACGTGCGAGAATCGAGACACTGAATGCCGGGGCCATCTCGAATTCTCCAATCGAGAGTTTCCAGGACGGGATACGTCTTTCAGATTTTAGTTTTTTAGAACAAGATATCTAATATTATACATAACGTGTTGAATCTCTGGTAACATGACGTTCTGCGGGAAATGCGGAAGCAAGAATCCGGACACCAGCGAATTCTGTTGGAGTTGCGGAGCCAAGATCTCGATCCCGGGTGCTTTCAGGGATAAGGGCGATCAGAATCCAGAATTCATCGAACGGTATCCCTCTCCCGTCTCTCAGAACGATGCGACATCGGGGTCTGACGATGACTCGAAAGAACCCATTTCTGTGGTTGTCGCAGGCGAGGTCGGAACCGGCGATGCGGAACCCTCTCCGAAGTCCGATGTTTCGGGCGAGATGGATGAAGAGATGCACAGGGTGGCGGCCGCTGAATTGATGAGTCAGGCCGATGAGCTTCGGAAACAGGCCGAAGTTGAACGGAAGAAGGCGAATGAGATTAAGATCGCGATGAAGGAGGCGCGTTCCAAAGCCGAAGCGTTGGAAGATCAGGAGAGGATGGCGAGGTATACTGCCGAGGATCGGAAGCGCATAGAGGACGCCACTCGTGTTTTGGAGGAGAATGAGCGCGAGAAAGAGAAGAAGAGAGAAGAGCGGGAGCTGGAGCGGAGGAGGCAAAAGGCAATCGGTGGCAAAGCAGCGTTGACTATCCTGTTCACGATCATATCCAGTTTGCTGATCTTGTCTGCTTTTCTTTTATGCGGGGCGGATTGTATAACATCGGCGTCGGTCCAGTCGCAGAAACTCGAACTCGGGACCGAAAGCGTACATCTCGTGGATCTGGGTCTGGGAGGAATCGGTGGCATATACACCTTTTTCACCTTCTTTACACTGTTCTGCGCCCTGCTGGGTCTCTACAGTCCCGTCTCCTCGGCCATTGCTTCTCTGCTCGGTTTCATGACGGCGGCGATGCTCAAGAGCGTGAGTTATAGGTTCAGCGAAGCGGGCTATAGCTTAGATCTCTCAATGACTCTCGATGGGATGGGGGTGATATGGGCGGCATTGCTCATTGCGTTTATCATGTCTATTGCATCCCTCTACTGTTTGTCCCGTTGTTCGGATATCACAAGGAACAGTCTTTCAGATACCCTCAGATTGATATGGAAAGGGTTGTGGGGATACTGATTCCGCAAATCTGTAGTTCTGAATACTGTCGAACTGTGTCGGTTCGGGCCTCGGTCTTGGTGGATCTCCCCTAGATTCCACCTCGAACGAGGCCCATCGTGAGTGACCCTGGTTAGTCTTTGGTTGCGAAGTCCGGTTCGACGACCCGCATTCATCACCGTCTGTATGGCTGCGTCGAACCCCTCCTGCGTGTTTCGCGGAATTCCTCGGCGTTTACGCTATCCTCGTCTGAACAGCGCGAACATCATTCTCACAGTCTTTGACAGTGGGGTCTGACGTGTGTATTCTGGACTTGTGATCACCATCAGTGTCCCCTGTGTCTTCATCAGCTCGTTCACGGGCAAGTCGCATACGTTGTCCCTTCTCTTCTTATCGGACTGGATCTTTCGCTCATGGTCTCTTTATGTTCTGTATGCGTCTCCTTATGATCGGGGCGATAATTTCGATGAATAATTTGGCATATGCACGGTCCGGGTCGTCGGTTATCGTGTGGTCAGCATCGGCGTCGATCTCGTAGACGTCGAACGCCTTCTCCACCCAGTCATTTGTATCGTACGAGGGCATTTTCGTCTCTTAGTCTGTGCCTTCGGTGGTTAACAGGATGAATAACATTGTACATCATTACGCCAATATGTACATATACTCCGAACAGATGGCCATCTCCATGGCAATACCCAAGGACGCACGCATCACGCTCGACCCCGAGGACATCCCGAAGAGATGGTACAATCTCGCGGCAGATCTCCCCAACCCGATCAAACCCCCTCTCAACCCGGTCACGCAGAAGCCCGCCAAGCCCGAGGACTTCGCCCCGATCTTCTGCAAGCCGATCATCGGGCAGGAGGGCTCTATGGAGAGGTACATCGACATCCCCGAGGAGGTGAGGGACAACCTGATCTACCTCAACAGGCCGGCGCCCCTCCAGAGGGCGTACCGTCTGGAGAAGTACCTCAAGACCCCCGCCAAGATCTACTTCAAGAGGGAGGACATGAGCCCCCTCGGGAGCCACAAGGGCAACACCGCCCTGGCCCAGGCGTACTACAACGCCGAGTCCGGCATCCACACCCTGACCACCGAGACCGGCGCCGGACAGTGGGGGACCGCCCTGTCCATGGTGTCCAACATCTTCGACATCAAGACCACCGTCTTCATGGTCCGCGGCAGCTACGAGCAGAAGCCCTTCAGGAAGACCCTGATGCACCTGTACGGCGCCGAGGTGTACGCCTCCCCGTCAGAGTTCACCGAGTTCGGGAAGAAGATGAACAAGGAGCACCCCGGGACCTCCGGATCCCTCGGGATCGCGATCACCGAGGCCTGCGAGCTCGCGGTCAACGACCCGAACACCTGCTACGCCCTGGGGAGCGTGCTGAACCACGTCATGCTCCATCAGACCGTCATCGGACTGGAGACGATGGAGCAGATGAAGAAGGCCGAGATCGTCCCCGACTACATGATCGCATGCGTCGGAGGCGGATCGAACTTCGCCGGATTCACCTTCCCGATGATCGGGGAGAAGATCAAGGGCAGGTCCGAGACGGAGATCATCGCCGTCGAACCGAAGGCCGCGCCGTCGCTCACCGAGGGCGAGTTCAGGTACGACTACGGCGACACCGGCGGAATGACCCCGCTCCTGATGATGTACACCCTGGGGAGCGAGTTCGTCCCCAAGAGCATCCACGCCGGCGGTCTCAGGTACCACGGCATGTCCCCGCTCGTCTCCGCCGCGTACGACGAGAAGCTGTGCACCGCGGTCGCCTACGACCAGCCGGACACGTTCGAGGCCGGGCGCATCTTCGCGCAGACCGAGGGCATCGTCCCCGCGCCCGAGTCCTGCCACGCCGTCAGGGCCACGATCGACAAGGCCCTGGAGTGCAAGACCAAGGGCGAGGAGAAGACCATCGTCTTCTGCCTGTCCGGCCACGGTCTGCTCGACCTGTACGGTTACGAGCAGTTCATCGAGGGCACCCTGCCCTCCTCTTCCCTCGACAACTGAGTCGGGGCGGGGGCCGTCCTACGGAGGGCGGCCCCTCGGATCTCATCGTTCATGTGCCAGTCGGGGCCGTTCGCCGTTCCATGTCCGGTTCGGCGCCGTCTTCTATCGCCGATCCGTCGAAACGGGTCGAGACACGTATTCTACAAAACGAAGACCGCCGTGTCATACTGACTGCACTGGTTTCTTTTATAAACAGGACGCGTATGGTCCGGATTTATGCCTAAGAACGTCCGCAGAAAGAGAAAAGAGAGGGGTTACGGGAAGGGTAGTTTGAAATCCGAGGGTGCGGATAAGGAATCGAAGGGGGCGAAGGAAACGAAGGGAATGCCTGTCGGGAACAGCGACTTCAAGGACATCAGGGACCAGAATCTGTTCTTCGTGGACAAGTCGATGTTCGTCGACCAGATCCTGAGGTCCGGAGCCAAGGTCACCCTCATCACCCGTCCCCGCAGGTTCGGGAAAACCCTGAACCTGGACATGACCGACTGCTATCTCAACATCAGGTATGCGGACGAGCGGGACCGCTTCGAAGGCCTGAGGATCTCTCAGGAGCGTCTGGACGACCCCGAGAAGAACTCGAACGTCGTCATCAAGGTCTCCCTCAAGGACCTCGGGAACGGGACTATCGGCGAGCTCCAATCGATGTTCGAAGTCTGCATCCAGGAAGTCTATGCGAGATTCAAGGAGATCCGCACATCCGATAGGGTCGACGAGGCCTCGAAGAAGTTCTACGAGGCGATCTTCATGTTCGAGGCGGATGAGGCTTGGCTCAAGCTCAGTCTCAAGCGTCTCAGCGAGATGCTCGAAACCCACTACGGCAAGAAGGTCGTCATCCTCATCGACGAATACGACAACGTGATGAACAATTCGTTCGGAAAACCCGACCACGAGGCTGTCGTAGGCTTCATGAGGGATCTGTTAAGCGCGGCATTGAAGGACAACAACTCCCTGAGATTCGCCGTCCTGACGGGAGTGATGAAGATCTCCAAGGAGAGCATCTTCTCCGGTCTGAACAACCTCGAGGTCGACGATGTGTTCTCGACGGAGTACGACGAGATGTTCGGGTTCACGCAGGACGAGGTCGATTGGCTCCTTCGCGAGAACGGATACGGGGACAAGATCGAGGAAGCGAAGGAGTGGTACGACGGCTACCGTTTCGGCGACGAGGACGTCTACTGCCCGTGGAGCATCATCAAATATATCAAAAATGGCTGCGAGCCCGAGGCGTACTGGGCCGGGACCAGCGGGAACGACATAATCGGGGATCTGATCTCCAAGGCCGACCAGAAAGCCTGGGGGGAGCTCAGGACCCTGTGCGAGGGAGGGTCGATCGAGTCGACCATCCAGAAGAGCGTGGCCTATTGCGACCTGAGGTCCTCCGGCGATGTCATATACTCGGTCATGGTGGCGGCCGGCTATCTGAAAGCTATCAAATCGGGTTACGGATATGTGCTGGAGATCCCGAACAAGGAGATGCTCAGTGTCTTCGCTGATGCGATCATGAACAGGTTCGGACGTGGGACATGCGATGCCCTGCGCGGGTTCATCGATGCTCTGACGACGGGAGACGTCGACCGGCTGAAGAAGCACCTCCTGGAGCTCATGGAGATCCCCAGCATCAAGATCCTGACTCACGAGTTCCAGTACGAGGCGTTCATTGCAGGTCTGATGGCCGTCGCCGGCGACAGATGCGAGATCAGGGCGGATTACGAGGCGGGGGACGGGTTCTACGACATCCGCATGAAGCGTCTTTCCGGTCCCGGAGAGAATGCCGTCATCGAGCTCAAGCGTCGCAGCAAGAAGAACAAGGGTATGACGATGGAACAGCTGGCACAGAGCGCGCTCAAGCAGATCCACGACAACCGGTACTATCAGGGGCTCGAAGGCGAGACGATCCTCTACGGCATAGCTTTCACCAAGAAGGTCCCGACCATCGTGATGGAGAGGTA
>CAVJLK010000009.1:0-42530 GCA_963650175.1 Ruminococcus sp. CAG:579
TCGATCTCCGCCTCGGACTTCCCGATCTCCTCGAACTCCGAGAGGTCATGTCGCGGCACCTCCCCGTTCATCCGATATGTTCCCGAATCCGGAGATCCCGAACGCCTCGTTCCACGCAAGAATGAGGTAATACTCGAAATCCTGGAGGGTCCTCATCCTCCTCCATTTGACGGGACCGGAGGACTTCTCCTCCGGGAGCATCCCTATGCGGTCCTTGAACCCCTTCCCGAAGGAGACGTCCCTGGTCCTGAAGCACTTGTTGCCGAGATGCGTGAAGAGCATGGTGCGCTTGTCCTTCTCCGATACCGAGTTGATGTCCTGGATGCCTTTGATGGAGTCGGAGCCGTCCTGCGTGAGGCACTTGACGAGGTACTTGAACGGGTACGTCACGGCATCCCTTCCGGACCTGGAGCCTTCCTCGGAGACGATGCCCTCGAAGTCGATGAAGCCGTGCTTCCAGATGGGATTCTGATCTATCGCCGCCCGGTAGTCGTTCCTGGCGAGCTTCCTCATGAGAGACCCTTTCCCTATCCTGTTCAGGATCCTCTGGTCGCATATCCTCCACGAGACGTGCCCGTCCTTCCCGATGTGGCGTTCCACCGTGACCGGGTTGTCGAGGATGAAGATCAGATGGGGAGCGGGATACCCGGAGGACTGGGCCTCCTTGGACGTCAGGGTGCCGTGCTTCCCGAAGATCTTGCTGATGTTCGCATTGAGGCCGTTGATCACGTTGTACCTGTAATCCAGACCCTCGATGGGGGTGGAGCGCAGAGCGGCCCACGCCTGCTCGGCGGAGAACTTGGACCTGTCGAAGTTCACCGTGCACAGCAGCAGCCTCGTCCTCCTCCGGTTCCTGAACCCCTTGACGGGTTCGTCGAAGACCTTGCCGTCCAACGCGGACCTGAGGGAATCCCTCTTCTTCGCCTTCCTGGTCGCGTAGACCACGTTGCCCCTCTTGGCGGTCTGAGCGTAGACGATATCCCCGGATTCGAGGTTCACGAACTTGTTGTACTGGGCTGATTCGATCCAGTCCAGAAGCATCGCCTGCAGATGGGAATCGCCTATGGACTTCCTGCCGTTGACGAGATCCTTCATCAGATCCTCGGGCTTGAAAGGCCAGCCGCCGGACTCCTTGGTGCGGCATTCGGTCCTAGGGACCCTCTTCAGGATGTCCGACCATGTGGGCTTCGGAGTCGGATCATCGGTGCTGACGGATGAACAAGGTTCGAGTTGGTTTGGAATCGCCATGTAATGGATTTTCGCCAGGGATTCGAAACGTCCTATCGGAGCGGAAACGGGGTCCGAATGAGCAGGAGGTCCGGTTGCTGGCCGGGGATGTGATGAATCCCTTCAGGCCCGCCACTTGTCTAGCCAGATCCCCTGGAAAAAATTCTATCGTTTCGACGTTTCGAGGCCTTTAGCGCCTCCTTTGGAAAACAGCGCGTCCGAATCTACCGAAGGATACGGACGCGACTGGATTCAGCACATCCCCGATCGACCGCCTGTCGAATGTGCCAGAACCGTGTCGGAACCACCACGTGTACAGCGTGACCGCGATGGCTATCGCGACCAGGGCGAACACCCCCTCCGCGGCGTAATCGAACAGCTTGTCGCGGAGGCCCGGGTCCTCGTCGCCATAATCGATCGTGTACTCCTTGACATGCTCGTCGCCGATCCAGTAGTCCCTGTCCGTGCGGGTGGCCGTCTTGATCTTCCTGCCGCACACGGGGCACGTCACCATGCCGTGCTTTATCCGCGACCCGCATTCCGGGCACGTCATGCCCTCACCGGCCTGTACGGATACACCATGGACAGCTTCGTCAGGGCCGCGATCTCGACCTCGTCTTCGAAGCTGAAGTATCCCGCGGGGACCGCCTCGTCGTAGGTGGTCTCGCAGTAGTACAGCACCCCGCCGGAGCGGAGGACGAATTCGTAGGACACGTAACGCTCCGGAGACGGGTTCGATGCTATGGAATCCAGTTGGACCGCGACCATCACATGCTTCTCCAGCACCGCCACGCCGGACGTGTAGCCGGCGGCGGAGAACAGGGCGCATGCCAGGAAGGAGGTGTCCTCGCAGTCCCCCGTCCCGAGGTACAGGGTCTCCATCGGGTAGGACCAGTACTCCATCTGGCCGTTGATGTACATGTCCCCGTTCCCGTCCTCGTCGTAACACCAGCGGCCGTCCTTCCAGGACACCGTGTCCGGATACGGGATGGCGCACTGCACGAACGACAGGAGGTAGTCGGCGTACTCGTGGCCCGCCTGCGATGCCGACGATCCGCGAACTTTGAGGTATTCGGCGGAGAGCGCGTCCTCCAGGCCGAGGATCGCGCTGTCGACGACGACGAAGCGGTTGGCCTCGTGGAAGAGGATATCCTCGCGGATGGCGTCCTCGTCGGAGGCGTACCTGTAGTAGTCCGAGAAGGCGTAGGAGTAGGAGACGGCGTACGTGTAGGTCGCTCCGTCCACCGACTGCTGCCATTCGAAGGACTGGGACACCGTGCCGTCCAGCACGATCCTGCCCGAGGATCTCTGCTCCCCGTCCGCGTACAGCCGGACCTTGTAGTTGCCCGGCCCGGACAGCTTCAGGGATTCGCCTTGGACGGTCTGATAGCCGCGCTCCTCGTAGTATCCCCGTTCGGTCTCCACGAGGTACGTGGCAGAGAGGACCTTGACCTCCCAACGGACGTTCCCGCCGGCGCCGGTGTAGGTCACGACGCCGTTGGACGGGTCTGTGACGGAGATGTCATCGGAGACCATCCCGCCGTAGAGGGTGATGCGGCCGACCTCGCGACTGTCCTCCTGATAGGACCCTTCGTCGTTGAAGGCCCACACGAACATGGCGGCCGCGATGACCGCGAAGACCGCCAGGAAGACGACGACGGTCTTCCAGCTGAGGCGATCGCTGGATCCGGGGGCGTCGTAATCCGGATCTGAACCGTAATGGCCGATGTCCGCATCGACCGCTGGCGCGTCGGAACGGAACCTGTCGGATTTCCAGCCGCACACGGTGCACTCGTCTTCGGTGTCCATCGGCGATCCGCATCTCGGGCATAGCATGTGATCATGTCTCCTTTCGACTGCGGCGCCGACAACGGCGCCGTCCGGCCTCTGGATGAATGAATCGGCTGGTGACCGCTAAAAGGGTTGTGGATACCCTTGTCCGAGAGGTGAGCCCCATGTCCTACGGCCTATGACGGGCACGGAGTCAGCACTACATTCATGGCAGCTCCGCTGCGATGAAATCCTGGTTATTGAAGAGGACTCACACATCCACCATCCAATCCAAATACCGTCCCCGCCATGACCCTGCGATACCATGTATTCCATCTGGATGGAGAAGTACAGGCCGACGGACCTGGACGGCGTCATAGGCCAGCCGCAGGCAGTTGACCGTCTGAAATCCTTCTCCGCCAATGGGAACCTGCCCCACCTCCTCCTCTCCGGACCGCCCGGATGCGGGAAGACCACCTGCGCCCTGATCCTGGCGGAGAAGGTCCTCGGGGGCATGACCGAAGGGAACTTCCTGGAGATCAACGCGTCCGACCTGACCAAATCCAGACCTGTGGAGCAGAAGACCGACGACGATGACGGAAACACGACCACGAAGACCGTCGTCAGGAAGGACTCCAGCCCCCTCTGGAGGATCCGCGAGTTCGCCACGACCACGTCCATCGACGGAGTGAGGTTCAGGGTGGCGTTCATCGACGAGGTGGACACCCTGTCCAAGGAGGTCCAGGAGGCGCTCAGGCGCACCATGGAGGTCTACTCGGGCAACTGCGCGTTCATCCTGGCGTGCAACCACCCCTCGATGATCATCGATCCGGTGAGGTCCAGGTGCAACACGATCCGCTTCAATCCCGTGCCCCGCGACGCCCTCTCCGCGAGGATAACCGAGATCGCGGGAATGGAGAACGTCCCCCTCGCCGAAGGCGTGGCGGACGGCATAGCCATGGCGTCCGGAGGGGACATCAGGAAGGCCCTCGGGATCCTGCAGACCGCCGCATCCAAAGGGAAAAAAGTTGATCTGGACGCGATCTTCGATCTCACCGAGACCCCCGCCGACAACGCCACGGCCTCGATGATCAAATCCGCCCTGTCCGGGGACTTCATGAAGGCGCGCGACGCCCTGGACTCCATGATGGTCGAAGGGGGCATGTCCGGGAGGGACGTGATCGACTCCATCCAGCGCCAGGCGCTGTCCGTAGGGCTCGGCGACATGGACATGGTCAGGCTCATGGACAAGATCGGCGAGACCGACTGCCGCATCGCCCAATGCGGCTCGGGGTACCAGAGCTCGTCCCTGGAGAGGATCCAGATCGAGAGCCTCCTGGCATACCTCGCGATGACCGGCCGCAGGAAGCGCCGAGGCCATTATATCGGCCCACGACCCATCACGGAGGCATGACTCAGGTCATCCTTCACACCAGCATGGGAGACATCACCCTGAAGATGAACGACGACATGCCGATCACCACCGGCAACTTCGTCAAACTCTGCAAAGAGGGGTTCTACGACGGCGTCATCTTCCACAGGGTCATCGACGGGTTCATGATCCAGGGAGGCGACCCCACCGGCACCGGCATGGGCGGACCCGGATACACCATCGAGGACGAGTTCGGGAAAGGCCACTCCAACAAGAGGGGCACCATATCCATGGCCAACACCGGCAGGCCCCACTCCGGAGGCAGCCAGTTCTTCATCAACACCGTGGACAACACCTACCTGGACAAGGAGGACCCCCGCACCCCGTCCGCGCACCCCGTGTTCGGCGAGGTGGTCTCGGGGATGGACGTCGTCGACAGGATCGGCAGGGTCGAGACCGACCGCAACGACAAACCCCTCCAGGACGTCAAGATCGTCAGCACCGAAGTCCGGGAGTGATTCCCTTGAGCAAGCATGTCATGGAATGCCTCGGGATGAGCAGGGTCACCATAGAGGACGGGAAGGTCACGGACGTGACCGAACCCGTCGTCAGGAGATGCCCCCTGTTCGAGAAGTACAGAGGGATCGAGACCCTCGACAAGGAATCGATCAGAGAGAACATCGAGTACCGCATCAGGACGTTCGGCATGTGCACCGAGAGCAGGGAGACCTCCATGAAGGACTTCCTGTCCTTCGGAGTATCGGAGACGCTGAGCACCGGCCTGAGGGACGGGGTGTTCGAAGCGGTGGTCCTCGCCGCGGACGGGTGCGGGACCGCCGTGGTCACCGACCCGGACATCGTCCAGGGGCTCGGTGGCAGGATCTCCGGGATCAGGGAGACCGAACCCATCAAAACCGTCGTGGACGCCGTCGGGGCGGACAACGTGCTCGATCCCGGGACCGCCGCCATCGACATGGTGGCGGGGGCGGACAAGGCGTTCGCCATGGGATGCAGGAGGATCGCCGTGACCACGGCATCCGTGAGGGATGCCGAGAGGATCCGCGCGAAGCACGGTCATGACGCGGTCATCGCGCTGGTCCACACCACCGGCATATCCCAGGAGGATGCGGAGAAGGCGTTCGAGCTCTGCGACATCATCACCGCATGCGCATCCAAGCATCTCCGCGAGATTGCCCACGGGAGGCCCGACATTCTGCAGGCCGGCAGGGCCGTACCCGTCTACGGCGTGTCCGATGTCGGCAAGAAACTTATGGAGAGGCGCCTGGAGATCGCCGGGAAGACGGCGTGGGACCCCTCGCAGGGCGAGGACCCTCCGGAACCGCTCGTCTAAGATCGGTAGGTCTCCAGGGTCAGATGGGTCCCGGACCTCAGGTAGATCAGCGGGATCCTCTCCTTCCTCAGACGCCTGCGGAGCTCCTTGTCGTTGGTGAGCACGTAGGCGTTCTCCTTCTTCGCCAGCTCCACCACGGCGCTGTCGCCGGTGAGCTCGGTCGGGATGATCTCGTACTTCCTGGCGAGAGCCAGCGCCGCACCCGCGTACTTGTGGTCCAGGTGCTTCAACTCCCCGACCAGCGGGCCGGGCACAACGATCCTCGCCTCGCCGAGCAGGTCCTGCAGGGCGAGGTCGAGGTTTATCCTGATCTCGAAAGGCATCAGTAAGGCGTTTGTGTCGAGGACGACCGTCTGCATGCGGGTCACTCGACGATGCCGTATCCGATGAGCCTCCACTTGTTGGAGATGCGTCTGGAGATGGCGACCCTCTGCCCGGGCAGGATGCACACGGGGATCTTCAGGGCCACTTCGGCGGAACCGCTCCTGGCGCTCTTGACGACGCCCACGGTGGTCGCCGTGCCGACGCTCAGCATCAGAGGCTCGTTGCTCTTGATCTCGTCGACGGACAGCTCGGCGGAGGATCCGACCACGCGGTCCAGCAGGACGGTCTTCATCTCGAAGTCGTGGACGACCTTGGGGAGCTCCCCTGGGCGCCCGATGACCCTGCCGGTCAGACCGTCGGATTTGGTGATGGCCGCATCCAGACCGGTCCCGATGGCGATGAGCCCTCCGGGGACGACCTTCTTGACGCTCCTCCCGCCGGCCTCCAGCGAGGTGACAGTGGCGCGAATGTTCTCGTAGACCACCTTCCCGGCGACCTCGGTCTTCCTTCCGGGGGCGATCTCGATCTCGTCCCCGATCTTGAGGGTCCCCTGCATGAGGCTCCCTCCTAGGACTCCGCCCTTCAGCTCCTCGGGCTTGGCGCCGGGGGAGTTGATGTCGAAGGAACGCGCGACGTGCATCAGCGGGGATGCGTCCGGGTCCCTTTTGATCTTGGAGACGATGTGCTCCTCGATGGCCTCGATGAGCATGTCGATGTTGACGCCACGGTTGGCCGAGATGGGGATGATCGGAGCGTTCTCCGCTATGGTCCCCTTGACGAACTCCTTGATCTGCCTGTAGTTCTCGACGGCCTGCTCCCTGGTGACGATATCGATCTTGTTCTGCACGATGACGATCTTGTCGATGCCTATGATCGACAATGCCATCAGATGCTCCCTCGTCTGGGGCTGGGGGCACTTCTCGTTGGCCGCGACCAGCAGCAGAGCGCCGTCCATGAGGGCGGCCCCCGACAGCATGGTGGCCATGAGGGTCTCGTGCCCCGGGGCGTCGACGAACGACACCGCCCTGAGGAACTCGGCGTCCGAACCGCAGTTGGGACACTTCTTGCTGGTCCCATAGGCGGCCGCGCCCTGGCACTGGGGGCACTTGTAGAAGGCGACATCCGCGTATCCGAGACGGATCGAGATGCCTCTCTTCAGCTCCTCGGAGTGGCGGTCTGTCCACTCCCCGGAGAGCGCCTTCGTCAGGGTGGTCTTCCCGTGGTCGACGTGCCCGATCATCCCGATGTTGATCTCGGGCTGCTTCGGTACTTTCATCAGTTCTCCGCGGGAGCCTCGCCCTCGGGAGCGGGGTTGAGGATCTCCTCTATAGTCTTGGGGCCGTACTCGACGACCTTCATGTTGACCTGGGTGATCGCCTCGGAAATGGCGTTTCCGCGGATGGCGACCCTCCTCCTCTCGCCGGGGTACCTCTCGTGGAACCCGAGGCTGTCGGACAGCAGGAGCTTGACCCTCTTGTTGCCGGGGAGGTCCCCCCTCATGGGGGTGCCGTTGCGGTCGGAACCGCCGGTAATCTGCAGCTTGTAATCGGGAAGGCCCACGAAAACTCCGTCAACGACCTCTCCGATGCATACGCCAATCAGAGAGTTCGCGTGGTGACCGGTGACGGCGATGTTGTAGGACTTTCCTGTCTTGACATCGTTCACTATGACTTTGAAGTCTGCCATTTGAACACCTGTGGAGCTCGGCTAACGGGGGCTGATTTATATAGGTATGGGAGGAGGCCGCTCTGGCGCAAACAGCCTTCATACCCAGCCTCTCCCATGTTTTCGAATAAACCTCCAGTCCTGAAGAACCGAGGAAACTACGCAAGATGGCCCCGGGATCTGAGATCCGCTGGGGCCGTGTTTGTACGTCGTGTGTGCCGGAGGAACACCCGACAGATCCTCATCTCTTTCTGGAGATGCACAGGACTGCCAGTTCGGCGATGATCGCCACGACGACGGCGATCAGAATGACGGACTTCCCGTTCTTGCCGAGCCACGGTTCAGATTCCTTCTCGACGATGACCTCGATGGGATCATCCTCGTCGTCGGGGATTATCGGGATCGGACGGAACGAACCGGAATCGGGGATCTTCTCCCAAATGGACTTCGCGACATGGGTCTCCTGCGATTCCAGTGCGGCCGTGGGTTCCACGATTTTACCGTTCACCTCCCATCCGATATGCTTGTAGCCTGCGGTGTCCGGCAACTGAGGGTAGTTGCTGTGCCCTTCGATGCGCATGCCCGTCTCCAGGTCGGAGACGCCTTCGGCGATCGTTCCCACGATGCTCGTCAGGTTGCTGTGATCGAAAGTGACCATCGGGACCGCGGTCCAGAGGGATATGGCGGTATGGGAGTTCTTCGTAACGAACGGATCGATCGGACCGACCTCGTACTTCTTCCCCTCGAACTCGATCCGCCAACCATAATGGGCGTAACCGTTCCTCGGAGGGAGCTGCTCATAGCTGTCGTGCCCTCTGATCTCGAGACCGTGACTCAACCCTGCCTCCGAGTTCCGATCCTGCGAGAGCGCGATGAGCTCACTATGGTCGTACGTCACCGCCGGCAATCCCACCCATACGGACTTGGCGGTGTGCGCCAACCCCTTCACGAATCTGTGAGTGGCCGAGTACTCCTTTCCGTCGATGATCCAGCCAACGTGCCTGAATCCGTTCTCGCCGAGAACGTCTGGTAACTGGTCGTACGTTCCGTTCCTGGTGACCGTCGTGCCTGTCGGGAGTCCGGACATGTAACTCTCGGAATACCCGAACTCGTCCAGGAGCGCCTTCAGATTGCTGTGGTCGTAGTCCACGGCCGTTGTAGGATCGGCGTCGAACGCAAAGGCCAGGCGACCCCCGATGAATAAGTCCGAAGTATTTGTGTTGTTACTCTCGACCATACTCGAGAGCCCATACTTCGGGGCGGTCACCTCTGTTTTGATTGAATATCCGCCGACATAAAAAGTAAAAGACTGTGCGGTGGACGAGTCGGGCCATACATAGTCGTAAAGATTTGATGAATTGTAGTCCGACGCAGAACTTGTCGGCAATCCCCAGAATCCAGCATTCGTGGAAGAGATGACGGTCGTCGAACCGTATCCGTCCGATGTAGGCAAGTCTCCGATCCACGTGTAACCTTGGTCTGAATCCTTCGGTTCGACTGCCTGAGTGGCATACATACCGACTTTGCTATCTTTGTAGCAAATCAAGACGCCATCGACGAAATCGAAGAGTGAACCCCACGCGTCCTCGATAAACGCCTTGACAGAATCGGAATGATACTTGTCGTTGCCTTTGCCACCGGAATTCCCGATGGTTCCCGCATACGGGCCGGATTCATCCAGATCACCAGTGGCTTTGACATCGGATCCGTAGTTGCCTCCGTAGACATCCCCGTTCCCGAAAATGCCCTGGGAATTCCATCCGCCTCCGACAGTCAGCACGCAAAACCTGTAGAGCTGCCAAGCGTAGAGGTTCCAAAGCATGGCGTGCCCGTTCTTGTTGATGCCGTCCTCGGTGGCCACGATGTTACTGTTGGCGTATTCCCTGAATTTAGATTTCGTATGGTTGTACTCGGGATACGAATTCGTAGTGGAGGTGAGCTTTATGTCGTTGCCTTTGCCCATGGAGGCCTCGTACACCCCTATCCCCAGATACTTGTAAGGCTCCTCCTTCCCATCGAAGGTGTGGGCGTACGCGATGCCCTTGGACGGGTCGTTGGACAATACGAGGCTACCGGAGTCATCGACACTCCAGTAAATAGTCGGGAGGACCCACATGATATTCACGATATGTTCCGTGCCTTCGGAGTCCGTATACATAGATCTATCGTCGATCTTTATGTTCCCGTCGAGCGAGAGCCTGAGATTGTTTGGGTTCAGATGGCAGACGATCTTGTTCCCGTGACAGGCGTCGAATGCGGCGTAGAACGAACCGAACGGACCGAATCCCGTCGTGCTGTCGAATGCCCAGCAACCCGCATCGTAGCCCGGGGTATTGCAATCATACTTCCCCGTGTCAGTCTCCGGAGCCACGAATCCCTGCACTTTGGTCCCCGAGCTCTTGACCTCGACACCTTTGTCCGACGACGTGATCGTATATGTCCAATAATCCTCCGACGATTCGGATTCGACCTGCTCCAACGCCGGTACGAACGCCACCACCGTCATTATGAGGACCGCCAGGACGGCGAACGCACCGATCCTGCGGGAATTATGATCCGTATAGAATCTCTTAGAGGGGTTCTTCGGGCGAGCAAGGCGGAAGTCCCCCCCCCGTGTACAATTTCGATGTCATTTGCATGATTGCATCACTCGCCAAATCTCTCGGAATCCAGAAAAGGACCATCTGTCCCTCCGGTTCGATGGTATCGCGAAGCTTCCCCATCCCATCCTTCATCGAGATCGGAGCATCGCATTCTGAATCGGACCAGGCGACGTCGCTATATCATATCTTCGCACCATGTACCATACACGCATTCCTTGCGAGTGAACCATTACCTCCGTCCCGACTGGCTCCTCCGCCACGTTCCCATGATTCCAGACGAGAACCGCACAGAGGCCTCCAGATCCCCCAGAACCGACAAACTCGTCAAAGCTGGATAAGGTCCGATCATCCATCGGTTCAGGAACATCAGCATCCTGGCGGCGGTCATCCTCAGCCTGTCCCCCAGGCTCCTCCCATTGTAGTCGCGGTACTCGCATTCGACCGCACCCTCGAGCTCCCTCATGAACTCCTCCTCGGCCCGCCCGGCGATGTCCTCCGAAAAGACGACGGCGTTGAACCCGTAGTCGGCCCACAGCGAACGCGAATTGTACACCCCGGACCCGATCGTGCACACCCTGCCGTCGGCGACGACCATGCACTTGACCATGGCCTTCCCCACGAAGTACACCCTGGCGCCCGCATCTATGAGGGGGCCGGCGGCGGCCAACGAGTTCCATGCCTGGTACCAGTGCCTGCACCTGGCTGGAATGAGGAGACGGACATCGGTCCCGGCTATGACCGCCTGCTTGATCGAGTTGTACATCTCGTCGCCGGGGACCAGGTAGGGGAAGGTGACGAACAGCCTCTCCCGCGCATCGGCGATCATCCCGGAGTACCCGTGGAGCATCGGCATGCCCGGGGCGTCGGGCCCCGACGGGACCAGCTGGATCCCGCAACCGCCGTTCCCGACGATATCGTATCCGGATTCGAGCCTCTCGCCTGTGGCGTGCGCCCAATCGGCAAGGAACCTGCGCTCCGCGCGGGAGGATGCGCGGCCTTCGAACTCGATGTACGCGCCCATGCCGGTGAACGCGCGGGCCCCGTCCACCACGCAGATGTCCCTGAGACAGCGGTTGGAGGGCTTGATTGCCAGCATCGCATGGATCCTGGAGTGGAACGTGCTGTGGCGGACGCCGGCGGCCTTCATCCTGCGGAGGTGCGGGGTCCTCCCGAACCCCAAGGCCGATGTCAGTATCCTGACGTCGATCCCCTCCTCGGCCTTCCGGCAGAGGACGTCGGCCATCCTGCGCCCGTACTCCCCGCCCAGGAGGCGGTTGGCCTCGATATGGATGCTCCGGGTGGCCTCGGAGAGTGCTTTCAATAGACTCTCGGCGCCCTCGCGGGCCCTCCAATGGAAGACGGCGTCGTTGCCGGCGGTGTAGACGTCCGCCCCCGAACCGGACAGCAGGTCCGCCAGACAGCGGTCCCCCTCCGGCACCGGATCCGGGATGCCGCCCACGAACCCCTCGTCCGAAGACGCCTTGTGACGACCTTCGGCGCGCATGGGCACGGTGCATCCCCAGAACAGGTACAGGAGGAAGCCCAGGAAGGGCACCGCGAACACTATCGCGGTCCAGAACACGAACGTCCGCGGGTCGAAATGCTCCAGGAACAGGAGCATGTACAGCGCGACGAGGCTGACGGCCAGCCACGGTAGCCAGACGGGCACGATGGAGAATACGTACGCGAAGAACGGGACGGTGAGGTACGTCAAAGGGGCTCCCCCCGTCACATACCCCAGAAAGGCTCTTCCTTCCTCTTGATGGCGACGGTCTCCTCCATCGCCATCCTCTCGTCGGCGTTGAGGTCCAGCTGCTGGAGCTGCTTGAAGCCGGATTCGATGAGGTCGACGTACACGATGCCCTCCTCGTCCAGCTGCCTTCCGATGGTGATGCCGTCGATGGCCACGGCGACCTCGTCGCCCTGCTTGGCCTCCTTCTGGACGTCCTCGCCTATGCGGATGCTCCTGATCCTCCCCAGGTCCCTGCCGTCGGGACCGATGAGGTTCTCCCCTGGGCGTATCCTTCCGGCCAGCACGCGCACGCCGACGATGGCGGGCTTGCTCGCGCGGAAGACGCAGTTCGGGAGCACCATGAACTTCGCCGGGAAGGAGAACATGGATCTCTTGTCGGTGTCGTTCTGCTTCTTGCAGTCCTCCACCCACTCGATGTAGTCGTCTATGAGCTGGTAGACGATCTGGTTGGTGAGCACCTTCAGCTCCTCGTGGTTGGCGAGCTCGGCCTCGGCGTCCTTGGATAGTGTGGAATTGAATCCCAGGATGACGCAGTTCTTCTTGTCCGCGTAGGCGGTCTCGACGATGTCCCTGCGGGTGATCTCGCCGATGCCGTACTTCCTGATTGGGATGTCGTGGGCCTTGGCCTCGTAAGCCAGGGCCTCCAGGGAACCGATGGCGTCGGCCTTGATGGTGATGCCGTTCTCCTGGGTATCGATCTTGATGCTGGTCTCCTCGGCCAGGGCCTTGATGGCCGGGTCGTTGGGACCCTTCACGACGATGATGGGCGCCCCGGCGATGACCCCTTCGCAGTTCTGCGTGGAGATCTTGACCCCCGCGGCGGCGTGGAGCTCCTTGACGGAGTCGAAGCGGTCCCTCGGATCGCGGATCTCGTCCAACGGCTTGGGCTTCAGGATCGCCTTGACCTTGGTCACCACGGGCGCCCCGCGGGTCCCCAGGGCGACGGTGTCGCCCTTCTTCAGCGTCCCGGAGTAAAGAATCATGTCCAGGGTCTTGCCCAGTCCGCGCTCCTCCTTGATCTCCAGGATGGTGCCCTTCCCGGGCCCCTCGCCCTTCTCCAGCTGGGTCTCCAGGAAGCGCTGGGCCAGTCCGATGAGCACCAGCAGGAGGTCCTGTATCCCCTCGCCCTCCTTGGCGCTGATGGGGACCAGGGCGACGGCTTTCGTGAAGTCGTCGATCCTGTCGTACCTGTCGGACGAGATACCCTCCTGTGCCAGCTGGGCGATGACGTTGTACATCTTATCCTCGAAGACGCCGATGGTGTGGGCCTGCTGCATCTTCTCGGAGATGACGAACGGCCTCCCGTCCTCGCTGATCCAGCCCTCGATGGAGTCGATCTTGTTCAGGGCGATGACGAACGGCGTCTTGTACTGCCTGAGGATGCGGATCGACTCGATGGTCTGGGGCATCAGCCCCTCCTTGATGTCGATCACCAGAACGGCCAGGTCCGCCAGGGACCCTCCCCTGGCGCGCAGGGTGACGAAGGACTGGTGCCCGGGCGTGTCGATGAACAGCAGACCCGGGACGTCGAACTTCTTGGCGCCGATCAGATTGCCGCACATCTTGTAGATGTGGTCGATGGGCACCTCGGTCGCTCCGATGTGCTGGGTGATGGCCCCGGCCTCCCTGGCCTGGACGGACGTCCCTCTGATACGGTCCAACAGCTTGGTCTTGCCGTGATCGACATGACCCAGAACACTGACTACCGGTTGCCTAATCGCCATGAGGGACACCCCTGTTGATATGAAGGAAAAGGTTTGTCGAAAGGGTTTGGAATCACTCGTAGATCCACTTGTCCGAGGTCCTCTCGTAGGAGATGAGCTCCTCGGGCTTGAAGAAGATGGAGATCTCCCTCTTGGCGGAGTCGACGGAATCGGATCCGTGGATGATGTTCATCCCGGTGACCATGGCGTAGTCCCCGCGGATGGTGCCGGGTGCGGACTCGGCCGGGTTGGTCTTGCCCATCATCCCCCTGCACACGGAGACTGCGTTCTCTCCCTCGAGGACCATCGCGAGGACGGGCCCGGAGGTGATGTAGGAGATCAGGGAGGGGAAGAAGGGCTTGCCCTTGTGCTCCCCGTAGTGGTTCTCCGCGGTCTCCTTGGAGATGGTCATCAGCTTCATGCCGACGATCTTCAGCCCCTTCTTCTCGAAGCGGGAGACGATCTCGCCGCAGAGTCCGCGCTGGACTCCGTCGGGCTTCACCATGAGGTAGGTCTGCTCCATGGCCATGACGCTCACTCCGTCTTCTCGGCGGCTCCGGATTTCTCCATCGCCTTGAGCTTGGTGGCCTTCTCCTGGTGGGCCTTCTCGGTCCACAGGGTCGTCCTGGCCACCCTCTTGAGCTCGACCATGTTCTTGTAGCACTTGTTGGCGTCGAAGAACAGGACGGTCCCGTCCTTCTTGACGTACATCTTGCCGGTTCCGGGCTCGATCGGGGCTCCGCAGAAGGAGCACTTCCT
The DNA here is from genome assembly GCA_963650175.1 of Ruminococcus sp. CAG:579. GTDB lineage: Archaea > Thermoplasmatota > Thermoplasmata > Methanomassiliicoccales > Methanomethylophilaceae > Methanoprimaticola. Next base: position 14,528 of record CAVJLK010000009.1, read on the forward strand.
GGTGGTGTCTACCATTCGAATCACCTCATGCCCAGTTTCCTGGCTTCTCTCGAGGTCTCCCTCAGCATGAGGATGTCCCCCATCCTGACGGGGCCCATGATGTTCCTGGTGATGATCCTGCCCTTGTCGCGGCCGTCGAGGACACGGACCTTGACCTGGGTTGCCTCCCCGGTCATTCCGGTCCTGCCGATGACCTCAACGACCTCGGCGGGTATGCTGTCGGTGTCTACCATTCAGCTCACCTTCAGCCTTTCAGGTTCTTGACTGCCTGGGCGATCTCGTCGCAGAGGGCCTTGCCCTTGCCGACGTCCATGATGGCGATGGAAGCGGTGGGCTTGTCGAGTCCGATGGCGGCTCCGAGCTCGGTCTTGCTGGGAACGTAGACGTAGGGAACGTTCCTCTCGTCGCAGAGAGCGGGCATGTGGGCCAGGATCTCGGGGGGCTCGACGTCGGCGGCCATGATGACGATGGCGGCGTTGCCGCGCTCGACGACCTTGGTGACCTCGTTCGTTCCCTTCTTGATCTTGCCGCCGTCCCTGGCCATCTCGGCGAGGGAGTAGGCTTTGTCGGAGATCTCCTTGGGCGTCTCGAATTTCACATATACGGACATTTCAATTACCTCTTTCCGGCGCTCAAATGCGCCTTCATCATTCATCGGCTCTGAAGAGCATCCCGACTAACTGGTGCTCTTATTTAAGCGTGGCGACAGGCTCGGGGACGTCCCCGGAGTCCCTCCCGCGGAGATGTGCCAGCATCCCCCTCGCCGACTCGACGAGCATGGCGATGACGAAGAGGTTCCTGACGAGCAGGATCATCATCCCCAGGTCGTTTATCGAGTCCCCTCCGCCCAGATACCCTATGTTGTACGCGAAGTTCAGCTGGGTGAGGACCATCGACAGCGCGACCAGGACGAACATCCTCTTCGCGCCCCTCTCTTCCGACAGCATGCAGACGACCAGGACCGGCGCGATGAGCCAGATCAGGTACTGCGACGAGAACACCTTGTTCACGGTGAGGAACATCAGCATGCACGTCAGGCATGCCACGGCCATCGGCGCCATCCCCCTGCGCGTCCTCAGAGTGGTCGCGAAGTACACGACCCAGACGGCCGCCACGCATATCACGAGCGCAGGGAGGAGCTGGGCGGCCACCGCATCCGGGAGGGCCCCCCTCAGATTGTCCGACATGAAGCTCCCGGGATCCTTGGCCGACTGTATGCACATGTCCGAGATGCCGACCATCGACAGGGGGTACAGGAGCGACGCCGCCACCGATTCCACCTGCAGGGGCCTGTCCCCGTTGTATCCCAGGAAGCTCGTGATGGCGTCCGGCTCGAATACCAGGCAGAACGCTATCACCGCGAGCCCCGTCAGAACGAACGTCGCCGCCCCGATTACGGATTCGCGGAACTCGCGCCCCTGCCACATGAACATCATGTACACGGGGAAGAACATCGCCGGATAGACCTTCAGGAGCGTGCCGCAGGCCAGCAGGAAGAACGCCAGCGGATGCCTCTTCTCGATGAACATGACCAGGGATGCGAGGGTGAAGACCATTACGATCATGTCGAAACGGTCCAGGACGAACTCCAGCATCAGCAGCGTGAAGAGGGCGTAGGCGATCATCGCCCTGCGCTCGTCGAACTCCAGATCCCTGGCGAGGCGGGAGGACAGGAGCAGCCCGATCACCATGAACACGAACATCTGCGCGACGTACGCGGTCTCGTAGCCCCACTCGGTGGACCCGAAGATCCTCGGGATCGCTATGAACAGCAGAGCCAGCGGAGGATACTCCGTGGCCGGCATGTCCCCGTGGAACAGCGGTTCGGCGTTCTTGTGGAACCTGTCGCGGATGACCTCGGTCTCGATCCCTGCGGCGTGGACCACCAGCAGGTACGCTATGCACGATATCAGGAACAGAACGGCGATGACCGTCCGGGTCGCCCTGACCCTGTCGCCCCAGAGGGCCTCCCTGACATCGATCCGGTCCATCTCAGTTTTCCCCGGTTTCGAACGCCGACCTGCCGATCCTGACGGTCGATGCTATGTCCTCGGCGGAGTGCCTTCCCAGATAGAAGTACGCGCAGACGGTGACGATCGCCACCCCGATCAGATCGGCGGTGAGGTCCCCCATGGTGTCGCTGGCCCCGTAGACCATGTACGACTCCCCTCCGGCGAAGTCCGCGAATCCCTCCATCATCTCCCAGATCCCGCCGAAGCTGAGGGCCACCAGGAAGAGCATCGCGGCCATGCCGGACCTCCTGCCGAAGGTGACGTGCGGAGGGGAGTTGCTCTCCATCACGCACAGCGCGATGAACACGATCATCGACACGATGGTCGACGAGATCACATGCCCCATGTCGCCCCACCAGCTGACGTTCATGTAGAGGCCGACGTTCAGCGACAGGACGTAGAAGTACATGTCCGCGTAGACGATGATCAGGAAGATCCGGGGCATCGACACGAGCCTGAGCAGCCTCAGGGCCGGCAGCAGCATGGACACGAGGGCCCACGCGAAGCATGTGGCCTCCAGGTATATGGCCGGGTGGCCGGCCTCGATGCCGGGCATGACCCCGATGAACGAGAAGATCGAGATGAACAGGAACGACAGGGGGCAGACGATCAGCATCGTCCAAGCGACCCTGCGCTCGCGCTCGTCCTCCTCGCGGGTCAGCATTTGAGCTCACCCGCCCCGTTCTCATCGACTATGACGTTGTAGCTCCTCATGAGCTTCGACGCGTACCACGCGAAGACGATCATGACGATGGCGGTCATCAGGAAATGGTACAGGATGTACCCGTTGTCGGTCATCCAGTTGTCCGAACCCTCGAAGATGTACTCGAGCACGAACCCCGGCACCTCCATCCCCATCCCTATGAAGGGGCTGAGGCCCCTGACCACGGCCCAGTTGTAGGACGCGCCGGTGACCGACGCGATGATCGTGAAGGTGGCGAAGGTGAGGGGCACCACCGGGATGGTGTGGACCAATCCGATGAGGACGAACCAGAACACCGTGGGATTCCCGTTGTCGCCCAGGAAGTTCCCCTGGCTCAGGACCGTCACGGACAGGACCGTGCACACCAGCGAGGCGGCGGAGGCCGCCATGATGTAGATGCAGGTCTTGGCCGAGCAGCGCTTGGACGCGACGGAGCCGAACACCAGTGCGAAGAGCGAAATGATCACCATGATGCCTTCGTAGTAGTACCATGCGACCACGAGGGACACCACGGCCAGCAACGCGCTGGTGACTGCGACGATCCTGCCAGAGTTCATATCATGGTCCTATTACTTCAACTATATAAAAAGGGTCGAGCACCGCTCCTCTGGACCCGAAACAAGAGCCGACGATGACGAACCCCTTATTTACTTAAGGAGGATTAGCGGCGCTTATGATAAGGTTCGGTCCGGCCGGAATACCCCTGTCCTGCAAAGGGCGCACCCTGAAGGACGGCATAGAGGATGTCCATAACCTCAGCCTCAGCGCATTGGAGGTCCAGATGGTTCGCGCGGGCGTGTTCCCCCGTCCTCCAGAGGACGAGGAGGTCGGTCAGACCATCAAGGACATCACCGAGGACTTCGTCGTCGAGATCATGAGGGACGGGGACCCCATCAGCGACCCTAACGAGCCCATCGAAGAGGACGATGACCTCCTGTACATGCCCTCGCCCGTCGCCAGGACCTTCGGGTCCCTGAGCAACCTCGGCCACATGGCGAAGAGGCTCGATGTCAAACTGTCGATCCACACCCCCTACTACATGGACCTGGGCGGGGACGACGAGCTCACGTACAGCTGCTTCGACAGCATCAGGCACGCCGGGCTAATCCTGAACGCCCTGGACGGTGACATCGTGGTCACCAGCCTCGGTATCTACGAGGAGGGGCGCGACAGGGAGACCGTGGATGAGAACATCTACAACAACCTGGGCGCGATCGCCGAGTGGTGGAAGGAGAACGGCCTCAAGCCCAGGCTCGGGATCGAGATCACGGGCCAGGAGGACGTGTTCGGTTCCCTGGACCAGGTCCTGACCATCTGCAAGGACATCAAGGGCCTGACCCCGGTCATCAACTTCTCCCACCAGCACTCCCGCACCAACGGGGCGCTGCTGGAGCCCGACGACTTCCTGGACCTGATGGAGGAGGTCGAACCGTACTGCAAGGGCAAGATGCACACCGCGTTCGCCGGGGTGGAGTACTCCGAGGGCAGCGAGAAGAGGCTGACCCCCATCAAGAAGGGCGACCTGAAGTTCGAACCTTTGGCGGAGGCCCTGAGCGAAATGAGGCCCGACTGCACCGTCATCTCGACGTCGCCGCTCCTGGAGCACGACGCCATGTACATGAGGATCATCCAGGAGAGGATCCTGACCAAGAAGGCCGGCAAGGAGCTCAGGGAGAGGAAGAAGGCGGCGGAATCCGCCGCTGCCGCCGGTGAGTGATTTGGACCGCGTGGACGGCATCCTCGCCAACTGCAGGATCGCCCTGGACTCCGTCGACCCGGACGCCCGCGAGAGGCTCGTGGAAGGCATACTGGGCTGCCGCAAGATCTTCATCTACGGATCGGGCAGGTCCGGCCTCGTGGGCCAAATGTTCGCCGTCCGCCTGGTCCAGCTGGGCCTCGACGTGCATTTCGTCGGCGAGATGACCACCCCGATCATCGGGAAGGAGGATCTGACGATCCTCATCTCCAACACCGGGAAGACGTCGTCCGTCGTCCAGACCGCGAAGATCGCGAAGCGCATCGGATCGAAGGTAATCTGCGTGACGGGCGTCGGGGACTGCCCCCTGGCGGGGACCTCCGACGTGGTCATCTCCATGAGGATGCCCTCCGGGGACGATGTGAAGAGCATCGCCCCGCTGGGCACGGTTTTCGAGGATTCCTCGCTCCTCCTCTTCGACGGGATAATCGGCGAGATAATGGAGCGCAGACGCATCACCGAGGAGGAGATGCGCGGGCGTCACGCGATCTGGGTCTGAATCACTCGGACATCAGCGCGGAGGCCATCCTGCATTCCCCGTTCTCCACCAGGTACACCGCCAGCTCCCCGATCTCGGGATCGATGACCACCATGACGCCGTTCCCGGCGCGTTCGCGGAACTCCTTGACCATGGCCTCGGTCGCCTCGGTGCCCTCGGTCGGGAAGTACATCCCTACATCGCATCCCCCGGTGCCCGTGACCACGCGGTACGTGCCCTTCTCGTCTGTCTCGACCGTCCCCGCGAGTCCTCCGCTCGCCCCCTTCTCCGCCGAATCCAGTATGGCGGCCATGGCTCCCGGCGCGAACAGGACATCGGCGCGCGTACCCATCCTTCCGGACATCTCGATACTCTCCAGGATGCCCGACACGCACGCCGTATTCAAGATTGGCGGTTCATCTGAACGGGTCGGGCAGCACCTCGATGACGTCCCCGTCGCGGACCCCCGCCAGGTCGTTGTCGGCGCCGAGGATCGAGTAGCCGTCCCTCAGCACCAGCTTGTCGCCGTGGCCCCACGCCTCCGAGGCGATGTCCGCGATGTCGCGGATCCCCTCGTCGCGGTCCAGTTCCATCTTCATCGTCGACCTGTTCCTGACGTTGAACAGAGTTATCCTCATCTTTTCACATCCAGCCGTCTATCGGCGGATGAATCTAGAACGCCCGAGCTTATGAATGGACTACTTACGGAATATATTTTAATAAAGAGCAAAGTAAAATCTAAGTGCTAACACCTGGTAGGACGCGGTGGTTTAAAATCGCGGGGCGCCATCCAGCGGGACATGGCAGGCGGCATCAGACTCCCCGAGCACTCGCATTGCAGGTACTGCGGGGACCCGATACCCTTCGGCGAGGAGTTCTGCGACGACGAGTGCAGACAGAACGAGGCCGCCCGCGAGAAGAAGGAGAAGCTCAAGGAGTACCGCTTCTGGGGTTCCGCCGGGATCGTGGCGGTCGCCGTCATCGTGATAGGCGTGATCCTGAGACTCTGAGCCTCGTAGCCTCCACATTGTGCACGCGGACTATGTCCGCTCCGGAGTCGGCGGCCACCCTGGCGGCCTCCGCCGATGCCTCGTCGCGGTCCATATCCGGATACCATTTCGCGAGGAAGCGCTTGCGCGAAGAACCAGAAAGTACGGGATAGCCGTCCGAGAAGAACACGCTATCCTTCAGAAGAGCCATGTTCTCGTCCGGGTCCTTCCCGAACCCTATCCCGGGATCTAGGATGATCCTGTCCTCGGACATCCCCGCATCCAGCGCGACGCGCGTGCGCTCGCGCAGGAACTCCCGCACCCGTTCCTTCACGTCCCCTCCCATGGAGGCGGGCATGGTCTTCGGCATGCCGTTCATGTGCATTATGACGGCGTACACGCCGGTGGACGCGCACAGTTCGACCATCCCCTCGTCCCTCAGACCGTAGACGTCGTTGACGATGTCGGCGCCCAGGTCGATGCAGCGCTCCGCGACGGACGTCTTCATCGTGTCCACGGACACCGGGACGTCTATGGACGGGACCAGCTCCCTGAGGACGGGCTCCAGCCTCGCGATCTCCTCGTCCGCTGGGACGGGAGCGGAGTTCGGACGGGTCGACTCCCCTCCGATGTCTATTATGTCCGTTCCCTGGTCGATCATGTCCAGCGCGTGGCGGACCGCCTCGCGCGGATCCGTCCATCTCCCGCCGTCCGAGAACGAATCGGGCGTGACGTTCAGGATCCCCATGATGAGGGGAGGCCCCGAAGGGGGCCTCTTGAAGATGTTCGGCAATCACATCAGCTCGTCGATGAGTTCCACCAGGTCCCTGACCCGGATCTTCCTGTCGCCCTTGGCGGCAGACAGGTTGTTGACGCAGAACGGGCAGCAGGTGATCAGGAGGTCGGCGAAGCCGGCCTCGTCCAGCCTGGTGGACGCGATGTCCATGGCCTCCTCCGGATATGCCGAACGGACCCCGCCTCCGCCTCCGCAGCAGTGGCTGGTCTTCCCGTTGTACTGCATCTCCTTGAACTGGAGCCCGGGGATCTTGGAGATCACCTGGCGCGGCGCATCGTACACGCCGCAGTGCCTCCCGAGGTGGCACGGGTCGTGGTAGGTCGCGACGACGCCCTCCACGGGCTTGAGCTTCAGGTCCTTGTCGGCGAGGAACTCCGTGATGTGGAGGACCTCGAAGGGCACGTCCACGTACTTGGGGTACTCGTGCTTGAACATCCTGTAGCATCCGGCGCAGGAGAGCACCAGCGTCTCGACGCCCATGGACCTGATGGCGTCGACGTTGGCCTGCATCAGCCTGGTGACGTCCTCCTGGGGCCATCCGACCCTCTGCATGACGGACCCGCAGCAGGTCTCGTCCAGGGTGGTGAAGTCCACGCCCATCTTGTCCAGGATGGACATGGTGGCCCTGGCGGTCTCCTTGGAACGGAACGTGGCGGTGCATCCGGCGAAGTACCCGACCTTGGCCTTGTGGGGCTTCCTGCCGAGCGCGTCCTGCCTGGAACCTGTCTCCCCGAACGGGTTGCCGGTCCTGTTGATGTTCTCGCACATGGCCTTGTGCTTGGGCAGGATGCATCCCGCCTCCACCAGGTCCGCGCGGCACAGCTCGATGATGTCGACGATCTCGACCTTCGAGGGGCACCTGCGGACGCAGTCCGCGCAGGTGGTGCACGTGTACATGTTCTTCACGAGGGATTCGTCCGGCTGGAGCTCCCCGGTCAGCAGACCGTAGGTGAGCACTATGCGTCCCCTTGACAGGGCCGAATCCCAGCCGATCGACTTGAACGACGGGCAGACGCTCTTGCAGAACCCGCACATCGTGCACACGTTGACGGCCTTCCTGACCTTCTCGAGGTTGTCAGCCTTGAACTCCGTACTTCCCGACATTATAATCACTCCAACCTGGGGATCGTCACGCTTCCGTCCATCAGGACCATGACCCTCGCCGAGGGGTCCTCCGCCAGGGCGGCGTCAACCGCGGCCTGCACGGTCGGGAAGGGCGTGATGTTGGCCTTCCTCAGGAGCTCCGGGTCGAGATCCGTCACGGCCCAGATGCTCGCCCACGTGGCGATCTCCGCCATCTTGGCGGCCTTGTGGTAGCCGAGCTTGTACCCGGCCTTGATGTTCTCCAGCACCTGCCTGGGGTCGCTGGATGAGGAGAGCTGCTTCAGGAACGTGTCGCTCCCGATGCCCTCCCTGCACTTGGAGACCATGACGATCTTCCCGCCCTCCTTCAGGGCCCACTTCCCGTTGTCCAGCGCCTTCTGCGACTGGTACAGGTCCACGTCCATGGGGTAGGGGGCCACCGAGATGACGACGTCGGCCTTCTCGGGGATCGGGACGGAGAACACCTCGTTCGCCCATCCGATCGCCTCGTGGAACGCCTGGTTCAGATCCCCGGACACGGCGCGGTAGATGTTCTGGTGCCTGTCCAGGATCATCTGTATGGAGAATATCCTCTTCCCCTTGATGACCTCCAGCGCGTCCATCATGTCCTCGTGGACCGGGTTGCCCTCCAATGCGAGGGACTGGGCGGCGGGGCTCATGGCCAGCCTGTGGTTGGCCTCCACGGTGCGGTAGGACGCCACCCCCGGCAGGAAGGACTTCCTCCCGCCGGTGTATCCCGCGAAGTAGTGGGGCTCCACCGAGGTGATGATCACCAGGCGGTCCGCGTCCACGGCCATCCTGTTGACCTCCATGGGCGTGCCGTTCTTGGACGTCCCGAGGTTGACGCACTCCGAGTTCCTCGCGTCGTGGCAGAATATCCTGTCCTTCAGCTCCTCGTAGTGGGATCCGAAGACGAAGCGGTACTCCTCGGGGGTCATGTCCCTGTGGGTGCCGGTGGCGATCAGGTAGCGGGCGGACCTGAGGTCCATCCTCTTGGACAGCGCGTCCAATACCTTCGCGGTGGGCGTGGGACGGGTGCCGTCGTTGACTATGAAGACGACGTCCTCGCCACCCTCGAGGAACTCCGCCATGGATCCGTACCCGAGGGGGTGGTCTATGGACTCCCCTATGACCTCGTCCGGGTCCCCGCACGCGACGTCCTTGGGGTAGAATGTGCCGATGTAGTTCGGGTCGGGAATCACGGTTTCCTGTACCCCGTCCCTTCCGTACTTGACGTCTATCTTCATTGGAATCACGGCTCCATAGGCGACCATGATTTAATGTCATTGGGGGCCGGAATTAGGGTCCCGCAATTCATCATTTATATACCCTGACCCGAACCGATTTATATATCGCAAACGTTCGTTCCCTATGATGATTACAGATTATCAGTCTCCTCTTTCGAGCAGATACGCGACCGACATCCTGTCCCTCATCTACGAGAACGACCGCATTATGGCCACGGACATGCTCCGCATCGCGAAGAACTACAAGACCGTCATCAAGACCGCAGACGAGCTCGTCTCCCTCGGTCTCCTCGAGATGCACCTCGAGGCCGGCAAGCGCCTGATGAAGATCTACGAGCTCACCCCGAAGGGAAAGTCCATCGGAAAGCGCGCATTCGAGTCCCGCGAGATCTTCTACGGAAGGATGGACTTCGAGGACGGATGCGTCACTGAGACCAAGGAGAAGAAGAGCAAAAAGCGCTCTTCGAACTGAAAACCGTTCAAATCTGGGGGCGGAATGCCCCCAGCACAATTCTTGAAGCATAGTTTTAAATAAGACCCTTCCATTCACGCAATCCTACAAGCCGCCGTAGCTCAGCAGGTAGAGCGTGTGACTGTTAATCACAAGGTCCTCGGTTCAAATCCGTGTGGCGGCGCCATTCTACCATCCACTCCGATCAGCGTCAGCTGTCGATGGAGCCTTCCGCGATAGTTATTTATTAAAAACCCGCATGGGGAGGTCCGTTCGGGCTCGTAGCTTAGGCAGGTAGAGCGTCTGGCTCATAACCAGATGGCCGTCGGTTCAAATCCGGCCGGGCCCACCATCGTCCTTCTGACATCTCACGTATCTGGCCGAGCGGGTGCTCCCGTCCGCCTTCTCCACCAGACCCTTCCTGCGCATCGACTGGAGCAGATTCGTCGCCTTGACGCGCACTTGCTCCGGCGTTAACTCCTTCGGATCCCTCGCGGCGAGTATGTCGGCAACGTCCGAACGGGACACCGATCCGTTGCGGTCGATCAGCATCAGCACCGCCTCCTCCTCGGAGACGGTGACGAACGCGGAGAGCACGTCCCTGCCGGCCCCGGATGCGAGGCAGGGCACGCCGTCCATGATCTCCACCAGGCCCCTGCGGGCCAGCGACTTTACCCTCCTGTCCGGGACGAACCTCAGCTTCGACAGCCTGTCGAGGTCCATCATCGTCCTCAGATCCAGGTCGCCCCTGGTGTCGAGCACGCGGGCGTACGCCCCTCCCCTGATCCCGGGGAAGCGGACCGCCACCCTGTCGTCCGAGATGTCGAAATCGGGCATCGGGAACCTGCGGGCGGCCTGGGCGACGTACATCGAGCGTATCCCCGTCCCGGACGCCGGGATCAGACCCAGACCCGCCATCGCGGATATCAGGAACTGGTTGCGGGGAGGCTTGGACTGCGGGGGCCCGGTTATGAACGACTCAGGGGACCTGGCCGGGAACGAACCGCGGCTGACCACCGTCACCGATTCCGATTCCCTCTCGATCACATCGACGGTCCCGCCCATGGAGTAGTCCTGATGGGCGACGGCGTTCCTCACCGCCTCCAGGAGGACGGAGTTCCTGTAGGCGCTGACCTGCCTGGCATCGTCGCCCGTGCCGATCCTGCAGGTCCAGTTCCTGACCATCGATACCGCCTGGGATGATGACAGCAGCATCGGACCCTGGAACGTCCTGGAATCCTGAAGGACCCCGTCCGGATCCAGCAGCCTCCATCTGATGCAGACGGACTGCGGGATGAATCCCGCGTCCTTCTTCCCCAGGAGGATCAGCGAAGCGACGGTCACCTTCCCCCTCTTGAGAACCCCGGCCCTGGTCAGGAACGTCTGATCGTCCCATGCCTGGCTCTCCTCCGCCCTCTCCGGGAACCTCTCGCGGAAAGCTGCCCTGGCCGCGCGCACCGCGCCGATGTCCAGGCTCCTGACGTCGGCGCCGTTGACCACGTTGCCGGTCCAATCGTCGTACAGTCCGGGGGAATCCATGGCACGCGATGGGCTTCATCGTATAATCTCATTTCTTCTCATTATTCACGTCCCAGAACCCCGCATGACGACCCTCCCGACCGTCAACGGTTATATAGGGTCGGATTCTCGACTCCCCAGAAAGGGCGCGCGTCGGATGCGCCCGGAACCAAACGGAGAACAACCTCATGGTAGAAATCACCGTCAAGAAGCCGGAGTTCATCAAACTCCCCCGCGTCCAGAAGGTCCTGACCGCCTGCCTCCAGTGCGGGTACTGCATCGATGTGTGCGAAGCGCACAACCAGACCCCCTGGGAGTCCGTCACCCCGAGGGGCAAGATCTACTACATCAACCAGCTGGACAAGGCCGGCACCGGTGCCCTGGACGGGCTCCTGGGAAGAGAGGTCAGCCTGAGCCCCGAGTTCGTCGACGCCATGTACAAGTGCACCGGCTGCGGGAACTGCGAGGTCGTCTGCCACGCCAAGATCCACCTGGTCGACTTCTGGGAGGACATGAGGGCCTGGATCGTCCAGAACGGGGCCGGACCCCTCTCCGCCCACAAGGGGATGAAGAAGAACGTCAACAAGGTCCACAACCCCTACGGCGAGCCCCCCTCCAAGAGGGACGCCTGGTGGCCCGCGGACGTCGAGCGCGCCAAGGTGCCCGATGTGATCTTCTTCGCCGGATGCACCGGATCCTACAGGATGCAGCACATCGCCCAGGCCGGGGTCACAGTGCTCTCCAGGGCCGGCGTCAAGATGAACTGCCTCGGCGACAAGGAGTGGTGCTGCTCCTCCCCGCTCATCAGGACCGGAACCCTCGACGAATCCCTCGGATGCTCCGAGACCGTCGTCGAGAAGGCGGACGGAATGGGCGCCAAGGACATGGTCATGACCTGCTCTGGATGCTACAAGACCGTCAGCTCCGACTTCGGCAGGTTCTACGCCAAGGTCGGACAGAACGTCTACCACTTCTCCCAGTACGTCGAGCAGCTGATCAACGACAGGAAGCTGCCGCTGAACAACGAGTTCAACCACAAGGTCACCTACCACGACCCCTGCCACCTCGGGAGGCACATGGGCGTCTTCGACGCCCCCAGGAACGTCATCAAGAAGATCAAGGGCATCGAGTTCGTCGAGATGGACAGGTCCAGGGAGAACTCCAGGTGCTGCGGCGCCGGAGGCGGATACAAGAGCCAGTTCAACGACTTCGCCACCGCCATCGCCGTGGAGAGGATCCACGACGCGGAAGCCACCGGGGCCGAGATCCTGATCACCTGCTGCCCGTTCTGCGTGCTCAACCTGACCCAGGGCGCCAAGAAGTGCGGGTCCAGCATCAAGGTCATGGACCTGTCCCAGGTCCTGCTGGAGGTCACCGCCCCCAAGGAAGCGGCCCCCAAGGCCGAGTGAAGATCCAAAAGCCGGGGCGTTGCCCCGGCACCCTTACCATTTCTACCATGCCCTTCCCGAAGCTGTGCCCCGAACTGATCGGGGCGCTGGCGGAAAGAGGGATAACGGAACCCACCCCGCCCCAGGCGGACGCCATACCGAGGATCCTCGAAGGCGGGAACATCCTGCTCGTCGCCCCGACGGGCATCGGGAAGACCGAGGCGGCGATGCTGCCGATCCTCGACACCATCCATGCGACCAAGGGGAAGCGCACCGGGTTCCGGTGCATCTACGTCACTCCGCTGAGGGCGCTGAACCGCGACATGCTCCGCAGGATGGAGGACTACGGGAAAGCGCTGGGGATCTCCGTCGGAGTGAGGCACGGGGACACGTCCCAGGCAGAGAGGAACGCGCAGTCCCAGAACCCGCCGGAGATACTGATCACCACGCCGGAGACCCTGCAGGTCCTCTTCACCGGGAAGAGGCTCCTCCAGCATCTGAAGGCGGTGGAATGGGTCGTCATCGACGAGATCCACGAGCTCTCCGACAGCGAGCGCGGGGCGCAGCTCAGCGTCGCCATGGAGAGGCTGACGCTTCTCGCGGGGGAATACCAGAGGATCGGATTGTCCGCGACGGTCGGGAACCCGGACAGCGTAGCGAGGTTCCTCGTCGGCCCCAAGCGCAAGGTCACCGTCCTGAAGCACGACACCTTCCGCGAGTTCGACATCCGGGTGGAGAGCCCCTCTCAGATGGAGGACCCCAAGCTGGTGGACAGGCTCCAGGGCGATCCCGACATAATCGGCGTCATGGCCCGCGCCAGGGAGATCATCGAATCCGGGAGGTCCACGCTGTTCTTCGTCAACACCAGGGAGACGGCCGAATGGCTCGCCGCCAGGTACCGCCTGTGGGACGAGGGGTTCCCGGTGGAGGTCCATCACGGGTCCCTCTCGAAGGAGACCAGGATGGAGATGGAGGACCGTTTCAAGTCCGGGGATCTCAAAGCGCTGATCTGCACCTCGTCGTTGGAACTGGGGATCGACGTGGGCACGACGGACATGGTCATCCAGTACAACTCGCCGAGACAGGTGTCGCGCATGATCCAGAGGGCCGGCAGGGCGGGTCACCGCGTGGGCGAGAAGATCCGCGCCAGGGTGCTCGCCACCGCCCCGGACGAGGTCGCGGAGGCCATGGTCATCGCCAGGAAGTGCGACGCCAAGGAGATCGAATGCTGGGAGGGGCGCCCCTGCCCCCTGTCGGTGGTGGCCAACCAGCTGATCGCCATGACCATGTCGGGCGGGATGGACACGGATACGGCGTACAGAATGTTCGCGGACTCGTGGCCGTTCAGGGACCTGACCAGGCAGGACATGGAGGACGTCCTGGCTCAGCTCCAGTCGATCAAACTGGTCTTCATCGACGACGACGGGACGTTCCGCAGGAGCCGCAAAGGGATGGACTACTTCTACTCCAACATCTCGATGATCCCCGACGAGAGGACCTATCTGGTCAGGGACATCGGCACCCGCGCGATCATCGGGACGCTGGACGAGAGCTTCGTGGCGTCCTTCGCCGAGGAGTACGCCATGTTCATCGCCAAGGGCAGGACCTGGCGCATCGTCGAGATGCGGGAGGACGAACTCCTGGTGGAGGAGGCGAGGGACGTGGGGTCCGTGCCCAACTGGGTCGGATCGGACATCCCGGTACCGTTCGAGGTGGCCATGGAGGTGGGGCGCATGAGGCGCCTCAGGAACTTCTCCGACTATCCGGGGGACGAGGGGTGCGTCGATGTCGTGAAAAAGTACCTAGCTGAGCAGGACGAGCGCTTCGTGATGCCTACCGATAGGACCGTGACCGTCGAGGTCGGGGACAGGCTGGCCATCGTCAACTGCTGCTTCGGCAGCAGGGTCAACGAGACTCTGGGGAAGATCTACGCGGCACTCCTGTCCGCGCGTCTCGGCGAGAGCGTCGGCATGACCGCGGACCCGTACAGGATCATCCTCGAGCTTCCGCGCAACATGAGGCGCGACGACATCCTCCAGACGGTCACATCTGTAAAACCCGGGACGATCGAGGCTCTCTCGAGGATGACCATCCTGAACTCCACCTTCCTCAGATGGAGGTTCGTGTTCGTCGCCAAGAAGTTCGGGATCATCGAGAAGAACGCCGACCACCGGTTCATGAACTTCCAGAGGCTGTTCGACCTCCACAGGGACACCCCCGCCTACAAGGAGGCTGTCAACAAGGTCCTGTGGGAGGACCTGGACATCCCGGATACGGAGAAGGTTGTCTCCATGATGGCCTCCGGGGAGATCGAGGTGGTCCCGGGATCGATATCCTCCATCGGATTGGAGGGGATCACGCGCTCCAAGGAGCTGATGCAGCCCGTCCGCGCGGACCATTCCATCCTCATGGCGCTGAAGAAGAGGCTCGAAGAGGAGGTTCTGTTCGCATCCTGCCTGAACTGCGGGTCCCAATGGAGGTTCCGCGTGGCGGATGCGCCGAAGAGGTTCGTCTGCCCCCACTGCAACGGGAACATGGTCGCGGTGCTGAAGGGGTACGAGAGGCAGAACATCGCCCTCGTGAAGCACAAGGAGCTGTCCGCTCAGGAGAAGAAGGACAGGCTACGCCTGTCCAGGAACGCGAACCTGGTGAACGAGCACGGGAAGAGAGCCGTGATCTGTCTGGCCGGTAGGGGGATAGGGCCGGATGCGGCCTCGAGGATCCTCTGCAGCATGTACATCGACGAGGACGAGTTCTACCGCGACATCATGAACGCGGAGATCCTCTACGCGAAGAACAAGAGGTTCTGGGACTGATATGACGGAGACGGACCCGGTCAGACTGTCGAAGAGGCTCAGCAGGATCCTCAGGCACCGCAGGGACATCCCGCACGACGAGCACGGATGGTACCTCATCGACGATGTGGAGAAGCTCGGAGGGATGGACAGGGCGACCGTCCTGCGGGTGGCGGGATCCAACGGCAGGTACGAGGTGTCCGAGGACGGGACGAGGATCCGCGCGTACCACGGCCACAGCATCGACATCGAGTACGAGAACGAGGTCGAACCGCCGGAGCATCTGTACCACGGAACATCGGCGGAGGCGTGAGCCTCGATCAAGGAATGCGGATCCATCCTGCCCATGAGGCGTTGCGAGGTCCATCTGACCGCATCCCTGGATTACGCGGACGAGATCGCGCTGCGCAGGGGACGCTGCAGGAAGAACACGGTGATCCTCGTCATCGACGCAAGGAGGATGCGGGATGACGGGTACGTCTTCCACCTCTCCGGAGACGGGACGTATCTGGTGAAGAACGTGCCCATCGGATACGTGGAACCGCTGGAGTCGCGATATCCATGCAGACCCCCGTATGCATCATCCCAATTGCTTAATAGCTTGACGTTTATCCAGTCCACATGGAGCAGATGAAGTACCCCAAGGGGGTGTCCGATTTCAGGGCCCTGGTCGTCGGCGATTACTACTTCGTCGATAAGACCGGACTCATCTGCGACCTCTGCGGCACGATGGACCAGACCTTCCTCTTCACCCGCCCCAGGCGTTTCGGGAAGACCGTCAACCTGTCGATGATCGACCATTTCTTCAATATCAAGTACTCGGACGAGGAGGACATCTTCGAAGGTCTGGCCGTATCCAAATGCGAGCGTTGCGCCCCGTACAAGCACGCATATCCCGTCGTGAAGCTGAATTTCGGCGATCTGTCCGGCGAATCCGTCGAGATGTTTCGTGAAACCTTGGGCATCGTGATCTCCAAAGCTGCCATGGAGATAATGAACAACACGGACCCGGGCGTCTTCAACGAATACGAGACCCAGTTCCTACAGAGATGCATCGGTTCGATCCTGAGCGAGGCCGAGAGGAGAGGATCGATCTGCATCCTCTGCAGCATCCTGAAGAGGATACACCGCAAGAACGTGCTGATCCTCGTAGACGAATACGACCACTGCATGCAGAACATACACTCCGAAGAGGCCTTCGACGCCATCGTGAAGTTCCTGAGGCCGTTCATGGAACAGACCTTCAAGTTCAACACGGATTGCGAGTTCGCCGTCGTCACCGGCATCATGCCCCTCGCAAAGACGAGCATGCTGAGCAGCTTCAACAACGCCAACGTTTGCAGCATACTCGAAACCGAGGGCGACGAGTACTTCGGATTCACGGAAGATGAGGTCATCCGTCTCATAGAGAAGACTGGGAACCCTCCGGAGAAAATCTCTGAGATAAGGGAGTGGTATGACGGGTACCGCTTCGGAAACGCCGATGTTTACAATCCGTACAGCGTCATGATGTATCTCGGCAACGGCTGCGAGCCGATGGCGTACTGGAACAACATGACCGGAGGAGGGATGTCGGAAGAGCTCGTAGCCAGCATGAGCGCTGAATCGCTTTCCGCACTCATCGGACTGTATGAGTCGGAGGGGTCATCGTTCGAGACCGTCCTGGACACCCGCATATCCTACTCAGATGTCCTCTCCCCTGCGGTGAAACCTTCCATCGTCTACTCTTATCTGGCGATGGCGGGGTACCTGAAGGCACTACGTATCGGAACCCGGGACGGCTTCCCGCTCTGCAGAGTCAGTATAGTGAACAAAGAGGTCTCCACCGCATTCAAAAGACTCGTGGACAGAGCGACGGAGATCGAAAAGAGAACCGCGAACGTCATGGACTGCATATACAGGAAGAACGCGGAGACTCTGGAGGAATTACTCGAATCCATGCTCTCGGGGCTTTGCCTGGATGTCAGCTGGTCGCGTCTGGATTCATTGTCGAGACACAACAGATACCGTGATGTCATCATGGCATACCTCATGACACCGGGCCAATCGGCCCGTTCGGAGATCCCGAAAGGCTACGGGTACACGGACATCTTCTTCGAGAAGGACGAGAACCATCCAGCGGTCATCATCGAAGTGAAGACCACTGCCGATCCGGCCGTGGATCTCGCATCGCTGGCCGAGAAGGCCCTGGCGCAGATCAAGGAGAAGGGATATTCCGAGGATCCGGACTCCAAGGATGCAATATGCGTTGGCCTTGGCATCAGGCAGAAGTCGGTCAAGGTGGCATTCGCGAAAGAATGAACATCGCGCAGCATTCCATGTCGACAAGGGTCAGAACATACCCGTGCTGGATTCAAAAGCGGAAATTCGCCCGATGGCTGGGTCATCCCATACGGGATCGACTCCGAAAACGTGCAACGGGATCACGTGTCGTCCATTCCACGCTACGAACTGGTATGGCTACTGATCCATATAGTAAACAAAAATATTTACTAAATTAAATCATGAACAAAAAAGTTTACCATCTGAGAAGAATCAAATATTCCAGCGGCATTCTACAGCCCATGTTCGTCGGAAGGAATGATGAGCTGAGGGTGCTGGAGGGCATCTGGTCCGGAAGACCCCCGAGGACCTGCGCGATATACGGCAGGAGGAGGATCGGCAAGACCGCGCTGGTGGACAACTTCTGCACCGGGAAGAAGCACATACGGTTCTCGTTCATCAGAAGCACCGAGGAGAAGAACGCCACCCTGATGGACCTGGCGATGGCCCGCTACAAGAACCGCGATGCGTCGGGACTCGCGACGTTCCAGCAAGCCCTCGACGCTCTGTCCGATATCGTGGCCGAGGAGGACATCGTGATCTTCATGGACGAACTGGCCTACCTTCTCGAGGACGCTCCCGCCGCATCCTCCGAGCTTCAGCACTTCATCGACCATTCCCTAAAGGGACGCGGATCCATGCTGATCGTGTGCAGCTCCGCGGTCTCCACGATAAGGAAGGAGATCGAGCGCAAGGACAGGCCCCTGTACGGGAGGTTCATCAACCGCATCCATGTGAGGCAACTGCACTACTGGCAATGCGAGAGGATGCATCCAGAGATGAACCGCCTGGACGCCCTGAAGACATACATGATGATTGGAGGATATCCGGCGTACCACGAGATAGTCCAGGACAGCACGTTCAGAGAGGCCGTGACCGACCGCATGCTCGGCCCCAATGCGCCACTCGCCGAGGAGGCGGTCAACTCGCTATCGCTGGAACTGAGCCCTCTCCCCACGATAGAGGCCATGCTCCTGGACATCGCCCAGGGACGCACGGACATCAAGAGGATCGCCGAGAAGGAGGGGCTGTCGAAGGCCATCTGCGGGAGATACCTGAGGCGGATGGAGGAGCTGGACATAGTGGAACGCGTCAACCCCATGGCCAACTCCGACAGGAAGACGGCAATATACAGGATCAAGGACCCCCTGATCGGATTCTGGCACATGGTCCTGTACCGCAACCTGGACATCGCCTCCTCCGCGAACAGGGATTCCGCCTACGACGCGATGAACGAGGACATCTCCACCTTCCTGGGGTTCAGGTTCGAGGAAGTCTGCGCGGACTACATGAGGAACAGGTTCCTCTGCGAGAGGATCGGCAAATGGTGGGGGTGGACCGACGGCGAGACGGCGGACATCGACATCGTGGCGGAGGTCGTCGACGGCAGGGAGAGGTACGCGATACTGGCGGAATGCAAGTTCAGGAACCGCAAGACAGGCGTGTCCGCCTTGGAGGAGCTGGAGTTCCGTTCCGGATTCGTGAAAGGATACAACAACGTCAGGTTCATGATATTCTCGGGCAGCGGATTCACGGAGGAGCTCCAGGACCTGGCGGAATCCAGGAACGACTTGGAATTGGTATCATTGGACGATCTGTTCCCCGGATGGGATCGAGGTCGATCCTTCGGACGAGGCCCGGAGATCAGAGTTCCCGCATCCATATTCCACTTAACGGCGTTTTTTTGGAATATAGAATTTTATATTCCACAGAAGTTGGATATAGGCATGGATGAGGCATCGTTCCGCTCCGTGAAGTCCGGGGAGATCAGGTGGTCCGACAACGGTCAGTACTGCTACTTCCACCCCAATCCGCTTCCGTTCGAGCTGACGATCGGTGCGGACATCCAAAGACTGCTCGACAGGACCATGATCCTGCTGGGCAGACTCGACGGGAAGGTCTCCCAGATGACCGCTCCCGAACGCGACATCATCCTCACCGCGTTCGCTCTGAAGGAATCGACGCTGTCGTCCGCGATAGAGGGTACCGGCACCACGATGGGGGACATGTACAGATCCTCCAAGCAGCCGGAGCGCGACAGGAGGAGGGCCGAGGACAACAAGGAGGTCGCGAACTACAGGGATGCCCTGGAAGAAGGCCTCGGAGCCATCGCCAACGGGGAGCATCTCTCGGAGGAGCTGCTGTTCAGACTGCACGGGACCCTCCTCGAAGGCACCAGGGGATCGGACCGCGACCCGGGATCCTACAGGGACTGCCAGGTGTTCGTGGGGAACGCGGGGGACGACCTGGAGACCGCCAGATACGTCCCGGCACCCCCGGACGCCGTCCCGTGGCTGATGACCCAGTGGTTCGGATACGTGAACTCCGACGAGTACGAGAACCCCCTCATCAAGGTGGCATTGGCCCACTATCAATTCGAGACCGTGCATCCGTTCAAGGACGGCAACGGCAGGATGGGAAGACTGGCCATCATGCTGATGCTCCGTCTCGAAGGCGCCCTCGTCCACCCCGTTCTCTATCCCAGCGAATTCTTCAACAGGTACCGTTCGGAATACATAGAGCGCCTCAGCGCCGTCAGGGAGAACGACGAAATCGAGGAGTGGGTCGGATTCTTCCTGAAGGGCCTGTCAACGCAGGCGGAGAGATCGATCCGGATGATCGACCGGTTACATGAGTACCGGAAGGGGATCCTGGAGGACTCCGGCACGAACCAGGCGAAGGCCGTCGAGATGCTGTTCGTCAATCCGTACGTGAGGGTCAAGGATGTGGAGCAGGCGCTCGGCATCACGGCCACATCCGCCGCGAAGATCATCGGCGCATTGGAGTCCAGAGGCATCCTGAGGGAGACCACGGGTCAGCGCAGGAACAGGCTCTACGTGGCGGAAAGGATCCTGGAGATCCTGGAATCGTGACCGGCCCGCTCATCCCCGGACGACGCGGTTCGTCAGCGTCCCCACGCCCGAGATCCTCGCGACAACCGTGTCGCCGGGCCCGATCTCCGATACGCCTTCGGGGGTCCCCGTGATGAGGATGTCCCCCGGCTCCATGGTCATGTACCTCGTCGCGTACGAGACCAGGAACGGCAGGGGGAATATCATGTCCGAGGTGCTTCCGGACTGCCTGACCTCGCCGTTGACGGTCAGCTCCAGATCCAGATTCTGAGGGTCGCGGACCGAATCGACAGGGACTGGCCGGGACATCGCCCCGAACGTGTCCATCCCCTTGCTGAGGTCCCAGGTGTTGCCCGACTTGCGTGCCTCGGCCTGCATGTCCCTGGCGGTGACGTCGTTGAAGACCGCGAGATGGGAGATGCACGACATCGCCTCCCCCTCGGACACGCCCTTGCACCTCCTTCCGAAGACGAGTGCCAGCTCTACCTCGTGCTGCACGTTGGTCACCCCCTCCGGGATGACGATGTCGTCCCCGTCGCCGATGAGGCAGCTGGGCGGCTTGAGGAACACCGTGGGGAACTCCGGGTACGCGGATTCGAGCTCCTTCACGTGGGAGCGGTAGTTCCAGCCGATGCAGACGATCTTTGTCGGGGTCATGTCTGCGCGTACGGCCGAACATCCAGATAAGCATCGCGATAAATATCGCCCCCACGATTTTCCACATCGACATGTGTACAATAGTGCCAGGTAAAATAAACACTTCTAAAAATCTGAAGATTTCTGGAGTTGAACTCTGTAGATTTCTGGAGTTGAACTCTGAAGATTTATAGAAATACGCCAGATTAAATAGTCGGTACGCATTACACTTCAATATGGATGTCGAGGGATACATGCCCAGGCTCATCGAGCGGAAGCTGGACATGGAGATGGACATGTACGGGGCCGTATGCATCGAAGGCGCCATGGCCTGCGGAAAGACCTGGCTCGGGAAGCACCGGAGCGCGAGCATATTCGATCTCAACGATCCGGCCAGGAACTTCCTCAACCTCAAGAGGGTGATGACGGACGTCAACGTGGCATTCGAGGGAGAAGAGCCTCACCTCATAGATGAATGGCAGGAATGCCCCTCGGTATGGGATGCGGCCAAGAGCATCACCGACAGGAGCACGAAGAACGGGAGATACATCCTGACGGGATCGTCGACCCCCTTGACCAAAGGCGTGAAGCATCCGGGCACAGGGCGCATCGGAACGATCAGGATACGCCCGATGTCCCTGTTCGAATCCGGGGATTCCACAGGATCCGTCTCCCTCACCGGCCTGTTCGAAGGCTCATTCGCTCCGGACGAACCGACGGACAACCCGCTGGAAAAACTCGTGGGCCTCACGGTCCGCGGAGGATGGCCGAAGACCCTGGGTATGTCCGAAACACAGTATGTCGAATACTCCCGCGACTACATCGAGAGCATCGTACGCAAAGCGTCAAAGTTGGACGGCGTCGAACGCAACGAGACCAAGATGAGGATGTTCGTGAGATCCCTCGCACGCAACGAGAGCACCCTCGTCAGCAACAGTACGATAAGCTCCGACGTAACGGACCTGGATGTCGATCGTTCGGCGATGGAGGCGGAGCGTTCGATGATCAGCCAACGCACCATACCGCTGTACTCCTCCGTCCTCGAACGCATGTTCATAGTGGACAACCAGCCGGCCTTCAGCTTCAACGCCCGTTCGTCGGTCCGCGTCGGCAAGAGTCCGAAGCGCCACCTGGTTGACCCTTCGCTCAGCATAGCCGCATTGGGGCTGACGCCGAAGAAGCTCCTGTCCGATCTGAACACGTACGGGTTCATGTTCGAGTCCATGTGCTTCCGCGACCTGCGCATATACATGGAGGCCCACGGAGGATCCGTCACCCATTATCACGACGACCGCGACAGGGAGATCGATGCGATAGTCCAGAACTACGAGGGCGATTACGGCGCCGTCGAGATCAAGCTCGGAGAGAACCAGGTCGATGCAGCGGCGAAGAATCTGGTGAACCTCGGCGCGAAGTTCGAGAAGGACGGCCTGCCCCTTCCGAAATTCATGTGCGTCATCTGCGGAACGGCCGCGGGTTCGTACAGACGCCCTGACGGCGTATACGTCGTACCGATCACGCATCTGAGGGATTGACCGGGATCGGAAGTTCCCGCCCTTGGCCTTGAACTCCGGCTCCTTGGCCTCGACCTCGGGCTTCTTCATCCTGATGTTGGACTTGGCGTAGAATCCCTGACAGACCACGTACACCTCGGACGAGGTGTCCCTGGACGCATCGGGGGAATGGACCTTCACGGACTGGAAGCGCTTCTTCAGCTCGTCCATGAGGGAGTCGAACATGTCGCCCATGAAGACCTTCATGACCAGCTTCCCTTCCTTCTTCAGGATGCGGTCGCAGACGTCCACGGCGTACATGCAGAGGTTGATGGAACGGGCATGGTCCATGGAATAATGGCCGGCGATGTTCGGAGCCATATCCGAGAGGACCACGTCCGCCTTCCCGCCGAAGCGGTCCATCAGCTCGATCATGGTGGAATCCTCGGTGATATCCCCCACGAAGGTCTGCACGCCCTCGATCGGCTTGATGTACCTCAGATCCACGCCGATGACCCTGCCGTTGGGCCAGGTGCGCTCCTGCGCCACCTGCAGCCATCCGCCCGGGCATGCGCCCAGGTCGACGACTGCATCGCCCGGCTTGAAGATGGAGAACCTGTTGTCGATCTGGATGAGTTTGAAGGATGCCCTGGAGCGGTAGTTCAGCTTCTTGGCGAGCTTGTAGTAGTGCTCGTTCCTCCTCTCGGCGACCCAGCGGTCGTGCAGATCGGCCATATGCGGTGTTAGAGGGCATCCTTATAAATGGGTTAGCTCGGCCCGTAGGCGTTCTCCTCGCAGATCCTAACGAATTCGTCCGCCGAAGGAAGATCGTTCAGATCGAATACCCCGCACTCCCTGAAGGGGTAGTAACCGTCTTCATCCGGTTCCGACGCATCGTAGAAACGCTCGTCCTCGCGGAGAGGCTCCTTATTCAATCCCTTGTACGCTTCGAACGTCATCCGGTCCAGATCGATCACGTACGCCAGATCGTCATACCTGTCTCCCTTCAAAGGATCAACGATGTACGGCCCTTCCGTCCTGATTATCTCACCCAGGACCTTGCATGCACTACCGAAGAGCATGTCGTCATTATCCATATACCGATCGTATCTCGGGAGCGCCTCACGGAGCTTCTCCAGATTCTTCTTATTGGATACGAAACCCAAGAGGTCCTTTCCCAGACTGTCGAAATGGCTGTCGAACTGCGTGTACAGTTCCAGGCGGCACTTGCCGCCCTCGTAGATGTACGTCACCGATCTTGTTCCCATGAAGCAAGCGATGCGCTCAAACTATTTTATTGTTATCAAGCCAACATTCATTTATAAGACTCCGTTTTTATTTTCGCATCGTTTATATGCAATTCGTAGAACAATCGGCACCGATATCTACCCCCGCCGACTCACGGTGGCGATGAAGCCCTTCGAGAGGATCCTGTCGCACGGGAAGGTGGTGCTCGGACCCATGTCCGGGTACTCCTGTCTGAGCTACAGGCGTTTCATGGAGCCTTTCGGGGTCGGCGCATCGGTCACCGAGATGACCTCCGCACCCGGGCTCATCCACAATCCGGAGGAGTCCAGACGCTTCGTGGCGGCCTCCGGGATCGCCCCGACGGGGGCGCAGGTGTTCGGAGCGGTTCCGGAGATCGTGGCCGAAGGCGCGGCCATAGCGATGGAGCTGGAACCGAGGCTGGAGTTCATCGACATCAACATGGGGTGCCCGGTGAAGAAGGTCAGGCGCACCGGCGCCGGATCCGCGCTCATGAAGGACCCGGAGCTGTGCGGGAGGATCGTGGAAGCGGTGAAGGACGCCGTCAACGTCCCGGTGACCGTGAAGATCCGCCTCGGGGAGGATGCGGAGCACATGAACTTCCGCGAGGTGCTGGACGAGACGATATCGGCGGGGGCGGATGCCGTCACGGTCCATTCGAGAACCGTGGACCAGCAGTACTCAGGGACCGCGGATCATAGGATCATCCGCGGTCTCGGGGACGAGATCGACGTCCCGCTCATCGTGTCCGGGGACATTTTCACCCCTCAGGACGC
Source organism: Ruminococcus sp. CAG:579 (assembly GCA_963650175.1). Taxonomy (GTDB): domain Archaea; phylum Thermoplasmatota; class Thermoplasmata; order Methanomassiliicoccales; family Methanomethylophilaceae; genus Methanoprimaticola. The sequence goes on from CAVJLK010000009.1 coordinate 39,110, forward strand.
CCTGGACGCCGTGGATGTCACTGGAGCGGACGCCGTCATGGTCGCCCGCGGAGGCGTCGGGAATCCCTTCCTGATAACCGCCATCGACGCCCTGCTGAGGACGGGCGAGGTCCTCCCGGAACCTCCGCTGTCCCAATACGCCGAATGGTGCCTGGAGCTCATGGACGCCACCGTGTCCGAGTTCGGACCCGAGGTGGGCCTGGCGAGGATGAGGGGCGTCGCTCCGAAGTTCCTCTCCGGCGGGAGGTACAGCAGGAACTACCGCCGCGCCATCACATCCGCCGATTCGGACCTGGAGAGCATCAGGGCGCTCCTGACGAAGGTCCGCGACGCGGACCCCTCGACACATCCATAACCTCCGACCCCATCGCCGTGCCATGGACCTGTTCGAGTACACGCGGAGGGACATCCTCGGGAAGGAGGCGCCGCTGGCCAGCAGGATGCGGCCCCGGACCCTCGACGAGGTGATCGGACAGGAGCACATCCTCGGACCGGACCGTCTCCTCTCGAGGGCGATACGCGCGGACCGCATCGGGTCGCTCATATTCTACGGCCCTCCCGGCACCGGGAAGACCACCCTGGCGCAGGTGATCGCGAACACCACCAGGTCCAGGTTCGTGCAGATCAACGCCACCACCGCCGGGAAGAAGGACATGGAGGACGCCGTGAAGGGCGCCAAGGACGCCCTCGGCATGGAGGAGAGGAGGACCATCCTGTTCGTGGACGAGATCCACAGGTTCAACAAGGCGCAGCAGGACTATCTGCTGCCGTTCGTGGAGGACGGGACGGTCACGCTCATCGGAGCGACCACCGAGAACCCGTACTTCGAGGTCAACCGCGCGCTGGTGTCCAGGTCCAGGATATTCGAATTGAAGCCCCTCGGCGAAGAGGACCTGGAGAGGATCCTGCGCAGGGCGCTGGATGATGAGGAGAGGGGACTGGGAAAGCTGAACGTCGTCGCGGACGACGACGCGGTCTCGTTCCTGGCGGACATCGCCAACGGCGACGCCCGCGCTGCGCTGAACGCGCTGGAGCTGGGTGCTCTGACCACATCCCCCGGGGAGGACGGTAGGGTCAGGATAACCGCCGAGGTCGCCTCGGAATGCATACAGAAGCGGATACTGAACTACGACCGCGAGGGGGACAACCACTACGACACGGTGTCGGCGTTCATCAAGAGCATGCGCGGATCCGACCCGGATGCGGCGGTATACTATCTGGCGAGGATGCTGTACGCCGGCGAGGACGTGAGGTTCATCGCCCGCAGGATAATGATCTGCGCTTCGGAGGACGTCGGGAACGCGGACCCGAACGCGCTGGTGGTCGCAGTGTCCGCGGCGCAGGCCGTGGAGAGGGTGGGCATGCCGGAATCGCAGATCATCCTGTCCCAGGCGGCGTCGTACGTGGCGTGCGCCCCCAAGAGCAACTCCGCCTGCAAGGCGATCTTCGATGCTATGGGTTCCGTGAAGAACGAGCCCACCGGCGGGATACCGCCGTACCTGAAGGACGCGCACTACAGCGGCGCCAAGGAGCTGGGGCGCGGTCTGACGTACAGGTACCCCCACGATTATCCGAACCATTACGTCGAGCAGCAGTACCTTCCCGACGAGCTCAGGGGGAGGCGTTTCTACGAGCCGTCCGACAACGGGTACGAGAAGGGCATCAGGCTCTGGCTCGAGAAGATCGGGAAGTATCCGAAGAAGGGCTGAACGCCCCGATGGATAGAGCCGCTAAGGGTCCTTCTCTCGATTCGAACGTGGACCCCTTCGAGTTCCGACCGGCCTGTTTCCGACTGACTTTCTCCGCCGAAATCTCGAATTCGAAATCTGTATCCAGGACACCCAATGTGTGCAGAGAGGCAGTGAGTCCGGTACCGGACTCGCACTCTGGTACCGGAGCTGCCAAGGCAGGAGGTGAATACCGTTCTGGTGATTATCTCCAGACGCCCTGTGGGGCTCCGCGTGGTGATCATCGCCGACGAGGCGGCGGTCATCGTCGACCTTCCGTAAGGAGGACCGGGTCTGATCCGCCTCAAGAACCTGGCCCATATGGGCCGTCAACTCCTGCAAGTAGTGTAGCTTATGCAAACTATTTCAAATATCGCATTACTGTAACAAATACAACCCTCTGAATAAACACCATGATGACTGGAATGATGCATCGTTGCGTACATGATGAAGGGTATCGTTGTCACTCTGATAACGATAGGATATGTCGAACCGAATCGGCCCCGCCTGAAGCAAGTGCTTGAAGATCAGGTTGATCCCATCTGCATCGCATCGAATGAAGACGTCCAAACGGGAGAAGACCTCCCGCCGACCCGTTTCGCGCATCATCCTAATATCCCACCTCCCCGATGACAAAGACGGTATTCAGATGAGCGGATGGACGTACAGCAAATCCGGAGTGAACATCGACCAGAAATCCGAGGCCATCAAGGCCCTCGTCGACAAGGTCAGCTACAGGAGGGAGGGTCTCGGACAAGCGGTCCGCATGTCCGGACTCTTCGCCAGCCTCATCGACTTCGGCGACAGGTACATCACTCTCGCCACCGACGGCGTCGGATCCAAGCTGCTCATCGCCGAGGAGCTCGGCAAATGGGACACCGTGGGGATCGACTGCATCGCCATGAACGTCAACGACACGATCTGCGTCAACGCCGTCCCGACGTCCTTCGTCGATTACATCGCCATCGACAAGCCCGAACCCGGCATCACCGAGGAGATCGGCGTCGGGCTCCAGAAAGGCGCCGAACTTTCAGACATGGAGATCGTCGGGGGGGAGATCGCCGTGCTTCCGGAGATAATCAACGGCGTGGACTTGTCCGGGACCTGCATGGGATACGTGGAGAAGGACAGGGTCATCACCGGGGACAAGTGCGCCGAGGGCGACCTGATCGTCGGGCTCGAATCCTCCGGGATCCATTCCAACGGCCTCACCCTGGCGAGGAAGGTCCTCGAAGGGAACAACATCTCGCTGAAGGACTCCGTCAAAGGGATCAAGTGCATCGGGGAGGAGCTGCTGACCCCCACCGAGATCTACGTCAGGCAGGTGCTCTCGATCACCGGGAAGCACGAGGTCCACGGACTGGTGGACATCACCGGCGGAGGCCTCAGGAATATTCTCAGGATGAGGAAGGGCCTGCGCTACGTGATCGACGACCCCATCAAGCCGACCCCGGTGTTCGAGGCGCTGCAGGAGATCGGGGAGATCGAGACCAGGGAGATCTACCAGACCCTCAACATGAGCATGGGATTCGCTGTGATCGCCCCCGCCGACGAGGCGGAGCAGATCGCTTCCGAGAACGCTAACGCGAAGATCGTCGGTCGCGTCGAGAAGGGCGACGGGGTGCTGTTCGCTCCCGAGAACGTCCTCTACGACCATTACTGAACCTTTTACAGCATCGGTATGCTTTACATAT
>CAVJLK010000010.1:0-42011 GCA_963650175.1 Ruminococcus sp. CAG:579
GAGGAGAGAAATGATGTGCCGCACGCCCGGAACGGAGCCGTCCCGGGGCATGCGGCGGAGGAATAGACGGGGGACTGACTCCCCCGTGCCGTTTCAGAAGAATTCCTTGCTCTTCTCGGCTATCACCTGAGACACCTGTCCGTACCTCTCGGGGATGATGGTCATCCCGAGGCCGCGGGTCTGGCACGGGATGTAGCTGATGGCCCCGCAGTCGTCGATCCTCTCGGCGGCGTACTTCATCGCGCTCTCGGGGGTGGAGGACGGGTCGTCCAGAATGGCCTCGTCGATGCCTCCCATGAAGCAGATCTTGTCGCCATACTTGTCTATGCATTCGGGTATGTTGTTCGCCTCGATGCATCCCTGCCAGGTGTCCACGCCGATGTCGATCATGATGGGGATCAGGTTGGCGGCGTAGGAATCGGAGTGGTGCACGACGAACTCTCCGCCGAGCTCCTTGAAGTGGCTGTACACCTTCTTGTAAGCGGGCTCGAAGAACTCGCGGTGGGTGGCGGGATCCAGGAACGAGTTGAGGGCGGTACCCCAGTCGTCGTGGTGGAACAGGAGCTCCGGCTCCAGGTGGGCGTAGACCTCGTCCATGGACTCGAGCTCCCACTCGGTGCAGAAGTCCACGAGCTCGTGCATCTCGTCGGGGTTCTGGTAGTAGGCGGCCAGCGCCTCCTGCATTCCCATGAGCATGTGCGTCCTCTCGAAGATGCCGGACGCCATGAATATGGCCGAGAACCGGTCGTCCTCCTTCTTGATGTCCTTTACCTGCTGGATGGCGGGGCCCCACATCTCCTCGGGCTGCTTGATGGCGGGTGCCTTCACGTAGTCCTGCCAGTGGGTGATGTCCTTGATCACGGTGTATTCGGGACCGTGCATGGGGTGGGATCCGGCTGCTCCGGGAGGAGTGTAATTGGTGATGCCCCATCCGTCGACCATGTACCCGTCGTTCACGGGGTTCATCATCCCGAGCGAGTTCATGATGACCGGGTCGAAGACCAGGGTGAAGTACTCGTACTGGTCCACGAACCTGTCGGGGCGGCCCTTGCCGTGCTTGACTGTCTCCCTGTAGTTGTCCTTGGCGGACAGAGGGTTCCTCTCGGAGTGTCCGACGACGCCGCTCTCGCGCTCGATGCGGGTGAGGGTCTTCTGCTTGTGCAGGGGTATGACCTCTTCGCCGGAGTCTTCAGCCTCCTCCGTGGTGGTGGTCTCGGCGGATTGGAGCGCTGCCAGGTCGGCTAGGGCGGTCTCCTTGGCTTCCTTTGACACCTGGGAAAGGGGGGTGCCGGAGAGGTACTGGGCCGCTCTCGAGGCGCAGGCGGCTGCGTTGGAGGTGTAGACGTCTGCTCCGATCTCGTCGCAGAACATCTGGTCCATTGTCGCACCGCCGATCATGACGGCGAAGTTGCCCCTGTCGGGCCTCTGGTTCAGAGCGGTCACGGTCTCCTTCAGGGATTCGCGGGTCGGGGTCATGGACGACGAGCAGGCGACGATCTTGATATCCGGATCGTTGTCGATGGCCTCGACGAACTTATCGGTGGCCACATCGGCTCCGAGGTCGGAGACCTCCATCCCCTGACCCTGCAGCATGACGGTGACCAGGTTCTTCCCGATGTCGTGGACGTCTCCGAGGACCGATCCGACGATCGCCTTCCCTCCGGGGCCCTTGTCGCCGCTCTCGGCCAGCTTGGGCTTGAGGACGACGAGGCCGGCCTGCATGGTCTTGGCGGCCACCAGCATCTGCGGCATGAAGACGGTGTTGTTCTTGAATCCCTCTCCGATCTCGCTCATCCCGGCGACCATGCCGTCCTGGAGGATCTGCTCGGCGGGGATCCCTTCATTCAAGGCTTCCTGAATGCTTGGGACTATGTCCTTGATTTTGTACTTAACAATGCATTCTTTTACTCTCTCGATGGATTCTGTGCTCATACTACTCCCATATTATCCATCATCAATGTCGTATTAAACCATTTTGCATTATTGATGATGGATGAAACTAAGAAACGGCCGATTTATGCAAAAATCGGTCGGATTCGCGCAGAAATCTAATACTGCAGTATCCATGTTGTAACATTATGACTGAAGTCGAGGTCGATCCGGAATCGCTTTTGGGGCTGCTGCTCGAAAAAGTCCCTTCTCTGAGGGACGAGCGGATTTCCTTCATATCCGTATATAATAATAGTGAAGGAACTCTGAAGATGGGACAGGAGATCCGCGGATACTGCGAGGCCAATCTCTGCGGGTTGTACGGAAGGAACTGGGCCTGTCCGCCCAACGTTCCTCCACTGGACATATGCAGGATAATCGTCTCGAAATACCCGCATTTCGTCCTGATCCGGACCACTTTCCCGCGCGACGGTCCGTTCGATATCGACGGGATGCATCAGGCAGGCAAGGCCCACAGCATCATATCCAGAGAGATACGCAAGGAGTTCCGTCAGTATCTGGATGGAAAATGCCTCGTCCTCGCGGCAGGAGGGTGCAGATTCTGCGAATCCTGTTCATGCCCGGGGGAGAAGTGCCGCTTCCCCAACGAGAAGATGAACTCCATCGAATCGTACTGCATCGATCTGGACTCCTTCCTTCTGGAGAACGGCATAGAGCGTCGCGGCGGCAATTCCGAGCAGTCGTATTTCACCTTGGTCTTCTTCTGATATTGGATAGGTATTGGATGGATACATAATCCAAAGCGGATGGCATTTGAACACGGTCATCCGCACCCTTTTCTAACCGCCAGATTCCGCATATTACGGCATTTGTACACAATTTTAGAAATTACGATATCCATAAAGTTATTTATACGAGTGATTGGATTTTAATTACGATGTTCATATCGTACATCAACACAAATGTCGTGCAATCCAAAGAGATGCAGGAATTTAGGTGATTTAATGTCTGAAATCAAGAGCGTAGGAACGTTCGGGGCGATTGCGATCCTCATGATGTTCCCTCTGCAGATGGGTATGACGGTGATCACACCGGCTATGGCGGTTCTCGCCGACCACTGGGGGATGACAGTTGCGGACGCAGCGTACCTCTCGACGTTGTCAACCATCACTACGACCATCGTTTCGTTCTTCATCGGGTCGTTGTTCGGAAAGAAGATGAAGTATAGGACTGCCGGAATCCTCGGTTCCCTCGTATTCCTCATCGGAGGAGTGGGCCCGGCATTCTTCGACAGCTATGGCCTGACCCTCGTGTTCCGCGCCATCATGGGAGTCGGTATCGGAATCATCCTGCCTCTCGGGAACGCCCTCGTCATCGGTCACTTCGACGGCGACAAGCAGTCCAAGATGCTCGGATACGGAACCCTTCTGATGAACTTCGGAGGACTCGTCTTCCAGACCCTCGGAGGGCAGCTCGTCGGGATGGGATGGAACTACGTCTTCTACGGACACCTGTTCGGACTCGTCTCCCTCGCCATGGCGTTCTTCATCAAGGAGCCCGAGATCCACGAGGTCGAGTCCGGCCCCAAGACCAAGACCCCCATCAACAAGGCGGTCATCGTCAGCGGTATCGTCCTCTTCCTGTTCAACATTGTCAACTACCCTGCCATGCTCAACGTCTCCACCATCTTCCTCGACAGGGACATCGGCGGAGCGGACCTCGCCGCATGGGCGCTCAACATCTACACCATCATCGGATGCATCGGAGGACTGGCGTTCGGAACGATCTTCCTCAAAATCAGGCGTTTCACGCTCCCCCTCGGATTCGCGCTCAGCATGGTCGGAGTCATCTGCGTGTACATCTCGGACATGTTCGTCCTCTCGTCCATCGGACTCGGGCTCATCGGATTCGGATTCGCGATGGTCCTGCCTTCGCTGAACGCCTGGATCGGATTCGCCTCCCAGCCCAAGGCCGTCGCCGGCGGTATCGGTATCGCCATGGCTCTGATGAACCTCGGGGCGTTCATGAGCACGTACTACCTCCAGGCCTTCCAGGCGATCTCCGGAGATGCGGTCTACCAGCCTCTCCTGTTCGAGATCATCATCCTGGTCATCCTGCTGGTGGTCTTCCTCGTCTTCAACCCCTTCTCGGACAAGTATAAGGCGGCCACGGACGCGGAGTGATCCGAATACAAACGATTTGAAACAGGCGGGGAACCGCCGTCTTCCCTCATTCCAAAGATTCGTAGAGGAAAACCCATGATCGTCACGGATGTCAGCGTTCTTGTGAAGGCCAGATGCGAAAAGCAGATCGATTTGGACAGGCTCCCGCCGGAATTCCGTGTGATCGGGGGGAATGACGCCGGTCGCAGGACCGTGGTCGTTCCCGGAGGGGCCACCAAGGTGATCGTCGGCGACGACGGGGATCTGGTCTGCATGGGCGCTCACGACGACCTCTCGGCGCTGAACTCGATATTCGATGTCGTCCAGGCGGCCGGCGTCGACAGCGGCGCCGTGCACATCAGGGGGTTCAGCTACGAGGTCCTGGGGAACCTCTGCAGAAGGGTCTCGTTGGACGACGTCGAGCTGTCCGAAGGGGTCGACGCGTCGTCAGGAACGACGATGCTGCCGTCGATCCAGTTCCGCTTCCACGATTCGTGCTGCAAGGCGACGGTCTACGAGACCGGCGCGTTCCATCTGTCCGGGGCCACCGATGTGGAGGAGGTCGGGCACGCGCTGCGCGCCGTGCTCAGGTCGTTCCCGCCGGTCATCCACGATATGGCGCGAGATCAGCTACTGGCGTAGTAGTACTCGCCCTTCGATTTCTGCTCGCGGTCCAGCCTGGACTCGGGCTTGTTGATCCTCGGACGGTGGGTGTCGGCGTCCCTGCGGAAGGTGATGTCCACGGCGGCGAGGAACTTGTTCATCCCGTCGCGCATGTCGAACGGACCCTCCCCTATGCCGTGATGCCCCGGCTCCCCGCCGAACACCATCATGGAATCCGATACCATGTCGAGGAAGTAGATGTCGTGGTCGACGACCATGGCGCTGCGACCGGATTTCTCCATCATGCGCCTGATGGTCTTGGCGGCGTTCATCCTCTGGTTCGAATCCAGGTACGCCGAGGGTTCGTCGAACAGGTAGATGTCGGCCTCCGTTGCGAGGCACAGGGTGATCGCAACCCTCTGCAGCTCCCCTCCAGAGAGCTTGGAGACGCTCTTATCCATCAGGTACTTGATCCCCAGGGGCTCGATGACCTCGCCGGAGAAGAAGCTGGTCGTCACGGTGTCGTAGGCCTTGGCGAACAGGAGGTCCTGGACGGTGCCGTCGAAGTCCGCGGATATGTACTGCGGCTTGTAGGCGACCTTGACCTTATTGTCCATCTCGCCCTCGTCGACATCCACGATCCCGGCGAGCATCTTCACGAAGGTGGTCTTTCCGGTGGCGTTCGGACCCACTATCCCGACGGACTCCCCGATCTTGACGGCTCCTCCGGTGATGTCCAGTTTGAATTCCCCGAAGTCCTTCTTCAGTCCGTTGAAGGAGATCAGGTCTGCGGTCTGCCAATCCCCGCGGGGAGGGGACGCCTCGAACTCGATGGGCCTGTCCCTGAACCTGATGTTCTCCTCCGGGAGGTACCCGTCCAGGTAGACGTTGATGGCCGTTCTGACTTGTCTCGCGAGGGTGAAGACACCGTACGCCCCCTCGGAACCGTAGACCACGTTGACGTTGTCGGCCAGGAAATCCAGGATGGCCAGGTCGTGCTCGATGACCATCACCTGCTTCTCGGCGCTGAGCGCCTTGATGAGACGGGCCATCTTGACCCTCTGGTAGATGTCCAGATAGGATGTGGGCTCGTCGAAGAAGTAGACGTCCGCCTCCTTCATCATGGTCGCGGCCATGGCGACCCTCTGCAGCTCCCCTCCGGAGAGCTTGGACAGCTCCCTGTCGAGGACCTCGGTCAGATCGAACGCCTCAGCGGCCTCGTCGAGGGTCATCCTCTCCTGCACCTTCGAGAGCAGGTCCCTGACGACCCCCTTGGTCGCCTGGGGGAGCTTGTCGACGTACTGCGGCTTCATCGCGGTCCTGATCTTGCCGGCGTACAGGCTCTCCAGGTAGTCGTGGAGCTCGGTCCCGGCGAAGCTCGCCAGGACCTCCTCCTTGGAGGGCGGGTTCTCGTAGCGTCCCAGGTTGGGGACCTCGATCCCGCTCAGGATCTTTATCGCGGTGGTCTTCCCGATACCGTTCGGTCCGAGGATACCGGTGACCAGGCCCTTCTTGGGGACGGGCAGGCGGTACAGGCGGAAGGAGTTCAGCCCGTACTGGTGCATGAGGTCCTCCTTCAGCTCGTCGGCGAGCCCGATGATCTTCACGGCCTCGAACTGGCATTTGTTGACGCAGATGCCGCAACCCTGGCAGAGGGTCTCCGAGATGATCGGCTTCCCCTTCTCGCCGAACGTGACGCACTCCACCCCGGTCCTGTTGAGGGGGCAGAACTTGGCGCACTCCTGGTTGCATTTCTTGTTCTGGCATCTATCGTTCAGTACGGCCGCGATCCGCATGGACGCTCCGATTCTATTCGCTTATATAAATTAAAAGACGGCCCGCACTCCGCTTGGCTTTGACAGTCAACCCAATCGTCCGAAAGCGACCTCGACCTGCTTCCCTCTGATCGCGATCCCGACCGATATCGCATCCTCCGCCCCCGGTTCGTCGGCGTATTTCTTGGAATTGATCTGCCCGAGTGCTTCCTTGGCCAGCGATTTCAGGTTTTTGCGCGGGTTCACGGTCGTTTTGATCTCGATTATGATGGGTGGCTTGTTTCTCGTCCTGCCGAAGAATATGTCGGTAAGGCCGTATCCTTTCGGCATTTCCTCGTTCGCCTGGAGGTCGGGGGTGACGAAATATGCCATTATCACGTCACGATATTTGTTGTGCCTCTCGGTCGGATTCTCGTCCTGAAACCAATTCTTGTCCATCTTGAGGCCCATCAGTAGGGATTCCAGATTGCTTGTCAGGGTGGTCGGATCTTTCGAATATATGGATTCAACGGCTTCATCGGCGCGCTTCTCCACTTCCGTGGCTTTCTGCACCAGTTCTATGAAGGCTTTGGAGACCTCTTCGTTCACCATCCCTACTTCATAGAGAGGCATCCCGTTTTCTTTCTCATCGGTACGGACGACTTTCAGATATCCGCTCATCGCCAGATACGAATAGACGACGGATGGTTTGACCGAAGGGCCGACCACCTCCGAATAAGAGATGTTGCCGTCTATCCGGGAAAGGAGCACCGATCCCCTGTTCTCATAGAGTCCCTTCAATGCGGAGAGCGATTCGGAACCCATGTTCGATATGAGGTCCGCGGACATCCCTCCTGCGGTCTTCTTGTTCCAGTATGCTGCTGGATTGCACCCGTTCTTCAGATACATCATGACGCTGTAGGGGTTGTACACGTCCGCATCGCCGAAACGGTAACCATCGTACCAGCTCTGCACCTCCTCCAGCTTGTCGAGATTCCCGGTCTCGCGGAGGAGTTTTTTCATTTCTTCTTCCGTGAATCCGAAGTATTCGTCGCCCTCGGTCTCCAGTATGCTGCAAACGTTGGCATTGTTGAAGCTGCTCAGCATGCTGGCCTTTGTGAGCGGGAGAATGCCGGTGACCACCCCGGTTTTGATGTTGTCATTGAATTTGAAGGTCTGTTCCATGAACGGTCTCAGATATCCGATGAACGAATCGGCCTCCTCGTCCGAGGGGATGTTCTGGATGCAGTAGTCGTACTCATCGACCAGCACTATGGTCTTCTTCCGGTAGACTTTCTCCAAAATGGTGCACAGTTTTCTGACGGATTTGTCCGTATCCACTTCAGACAGTTTCCTTCCGATGCAGGAGACGACGAATTCCGCATCATAGCCCGTTATGATGTCCTCCTTGACCAGATCGTCGAACTTGTCAGCGACATCGGAGACCATGGATCTGAGGCTCTCGTAGAATCCTTCCTTGGAATCGCTTCTCAAATCCGCGAAATTCATTCTGATGACGGGATATGCGTTCTTGTGGACTCTGCACTCAGGATACGAATCGATCTTCAATCCAGCGAATATGTCTGGGTCATCCTTGTATTTGACATTGAAGAAGTAGTCCAGCATCGTGAGATTTATCGATTTTCCGAACCGACGGGGTCTTGTGTACAGGTACGTCAGATTGAATCTGCAGATGTCACGGATCATCAGGGTCTTGTCCACGAAGTAGAACTCTCCGGATACGAGATCCTTGAAGTCATAGGTTCCGTCTGGAAAACCCTTCTCCCCCATGGATGCTGACATATCGATTGGATTTAATAAGTCCAACGCCCCGGATTCCACCAGTTCGATTGCATTTATTGAACCGGGTGGAGTGTCAAGTCGGAAACCGTTCCGACAGCGGTATATCGGCGACGGAGGATTAGCAGACATGGAGGACGGGACCGCCGGTACGAGGACCCTGCTGGGGAATCAGCGCAAGGGCGTCGTGGCGCTCGCGATACCGATAGGCGTGGCACTGTTCTTCCAGCAGCTCAACAACATCGTCGACAGCCTCTGGGTCTCGGGACTCGGAGGGGACGCCCTGGCGGCCCTGGGCATCGTATATCCGATCTACACGATACTCATCGGCATCGGGAACGGCCTCGGGATCGGTGTCGCGGCGGCCATAGCCAGGAGCATAGGGGAGAGGCACCGCGAGGATGCGGTGAAATCGGCGGGCAACGGTCTGACTGTGTCCGTCATAGTCGGATTGGTCCTGACCCCGATACTCGTGCTGACGGCGGAGCCGTCCATGGGCCTGATGGGCGCCGGGGACACGTCCGGCGAGTGCCTGGAGTACGCGTATCCGATCTACATCTCGACGGTCTTCATCGTCATGAGCGGAGTCATGTCCGGGATGCTGCGCGGCGAGGGGGCCGCTAAGCGCTCCATGGTCATCCAGGTCGCCGGGGCGATGGTCAACATCGTCCTGGATCCGATTTTCATCTACACTCTCGGCATGGGTGTCGCCGGCGCCGCATGGGCGACGGTCCTGGCGTTCGTCACGTCGTGCGTCATCGCATCGTACTGGTACATCCGCGACAACGAGATGTACGTCAAGCTCCGCAGATCCGATCTCAGGTACGACCGCAGGATCTGCCGGAGGATCTTCTCGGTGGGGGCGCCGGAGGCCCTCGAGCTGTCGATCATGTACTTCTTCAACATCTTCCTCAACCTCCTGGTCATCCGTTGCGGGGGTACCGATGCCGTCGGGGTGTACTCCACCGGGTGGAGGGTCGCGAACTTCATCCTGATCATAGCGCAGGCCATGGGAGGCGCCATGGTCGCCGTGTGCTCGGCCGAGTACGGGATGAGGAGGTTCGACATGATATCCGACGCGCTCCGGTACACAGTCGTGGTATCGATCATCTGGACCGCCGCCCTGTCCGCGGTGCTGGCACTGGGCTCCGGCGTGCTGACGTCGGTGTTCACCCAGGCCGACGACCTGCGGTACCTCCACGACGACACCGTCCGCATGTTCTACGCCATGGCGGCGTTCCTGCCGGTCATGTCCATGGTCTACACCGGATCCGCCCTTCTCCAATCCATCGACCGCGCCACCGGCGCGATGCTGAACTCCCTGGCGAGGAACTTCCTGCTCTGCGGGACGTTCTACGCCGCCACGGTGCTGTCCGGGACCCTCACGTCCCTGTGGTGGGCCATGGCTGTCTCGGAGATCGTCGGCGGTCTGATGATGGGCGCCCACGCCTTCCTGATGCTCCGGAAGGTGTCCTCCGAGGAAGGGGACGCGCCCGTCGCACGACGCGCGCGCATTCCCCATGCGCGGGTATAAATCCAGTACGGACAGTGGGGTGGACGTTAGCAATGTCCAAGATCACAGTCAACGTCGCCTGGCCCTACGCCAACGGCACCATACACCTCGGCCATGTGGCCGGATCCCTGCTCCCCGCGGACCTGTTCAGCAGATACAACCGCCTCATCGGGAACGAGGTCCTGATGGTCGGAGGCTCCGACATGCACGGGACTCCTATCACGATCTCCGCTGAGAAGGCCGGGATGACCCCCGAGCAGTACGCGGAGAAGTTCCACCAGATCAACAAGAAGGCCATCGAGGACATGGGGATCCAGTACTCGCTCTACACCAAGACCCACTGCCCCACCCATACCGAGGTCACCCAGAAGCTTTTCACCGACCTCCGCTCCAAGGGCTACATCTACACCAAGGGCACGGACCAGTACTACTGCCCGAAATGCGCCAGGTTCCTCCCCGACCGCTACGTCGAGGGCGTCTGCCCCAAATGCGGCGCGGAGAAGACCCGCAGCGACCAGTGCGACGCCTGCGGGACCACCTTCGAGACCGGCGACCTCCTCGAACCCTACTGCACCCTGTGCCATTCCACACCCGAGGTCCGCAACACCGAGCACTTCTTCCTCAGGCTCAGCGCCTTCAGGGAGCAGCTCCTGAAGTACCTGGAGGACAAGGACTACTGGAGGGCGAACGTCAAGGCGTTCACGAAGAACTGGCTGGAGGACGGGCTCAACGACCGCGCCATCACCCGCGACATGTCCTGGGGGATCCCGATACCCGTCGAGGGGTGGGAGGACAAGGTCATCTACGTGTGGTTCGAGGCCGTCATCGGGTACCTGAGCGCTTCGGTCGAGTACTCCAGGATGATCGGGAAGCCCGACTACTGGGAGGCGTTCTGGAAGGACCCGGAGGTCAGGCACTACTACTTCATCGGCAAGGACAACATCCCGTTCCATTCGATCATCTGGCCCGCCATCCTCATGGGCGAGGGCGGACTGGACCTGCCGTACGACATCCCGGCCAACGAGTACCTGATGATCAACGGCGGGAAGCTCTCCAAGAGCCGCAGCAACGGCGGGGCGATCGACATTCCGAGCGTCCTGTCGAAATACGACGCGGACGCCATCCGCTTCTACCTGACGATCAACATGCCGGACACCCACGACACCGAGTTCACGTGGGACGATCTGGACACCAAGATCAACAACGACCTGGTGGCCACCCTCGGCAACTACTACCACAGGAGCCTCAGCTTCACCAAGAAGAACTTCGGTTCCATCCCCGCCGGGGAGACGGATGCCGAGACCGTCGCGACCATCGAGAAGACCATGACGGAGTACAGGGAGCTCATGGCGGTCTGCGACTTTAAGAGGGCAATCAAGGCCGTCATGGAGCTGGCCCGCTACGGGAACAGGTTCTTCGACGCCACCAAGCCCTGGGCCCTCGTCAAGGAGGACCGCGACGCCTGCGGGGCGGCGATGAACACCGCCCTGAGGATCGCGAAGGCGCTGTGCGTCATGATGTGGCCGTTCATGCCCAGGTCCTCCCAGAGGATCTGGGAGTACCTCGGGTACACGGGCACCGTCGAGGAGGCCGGCATCGATGCGGCCCTGGAGCCCGTCCCGGCCGGACAGGAGCTCCCCGAGCCCGTCCCCGTCTACAAGAAGATCGAGGCCGAGAAGAAGCCCCAGGAGAAGCCCGAGCAGAAGAAGGAGCAGGCGCCCCAGGCCCCTGCGGGACCGTTCGCCGACTTCAGGAGGCTGGACATCAGGGTCGGAACCGTCGTCGAGGTGGGCGACCACCCGGACGCCGAGAAGCTGTACGTGCTGAAGGTCGACCTCGGGGAGGCGGAGCCCAGGCAGATCGTCACCAACCTCAAGTCCATCTATCCGAGGGAGCAGATGGAGAACAGGAGGCTCCTGATCATCTCCAACCTCAAGCCCGCCAAGTTCCGCGGCGTGAAGTCCGAGGGGATGCTCATGGCGCTGGACGACGAGGACCTCGGAGGTAACGCCGTGCTCCTCCTGAAGCCGTCCGCCGACGTCCCCAACGGGACGCAGGTAGGATGCGGTCTGGAGATCTCCTCATCGAGAGTGGAGATGAAGCAGTTCGAGAAGGTCTCCATCAAGGTGGGGAAGGTCTCCGGAGGGAAGGTCCTGGGGATGGACGCCCTCGAAGGCGCTCCTGTGGCCATGGCCTTCGTCTTCGACGGCGAGAAGTCGATCCCGATGGGCGACGGCAAGGGATGCTACATCACCGTGGACAATCTGGACTTCACGGACGGCGCCGCGGTAAGATGAAAGCGGATCTCCACGTCCACACGATGTTCTCCAAGGATGGCAGGACCACCATGGAGGAGCTCCTCGAGTACGCGGAGCGCTCCGGCATCGGATGCATCGCCGTGACGGACCACAACGAGTTCCAGGCCTACGACCTCCTGAAGGACAACGGGAGGGTCATAATCATCCCGGCGGAGGAGGTCTCCTCCGCCGAGGGCCATATCGTGGCCCTGGGGATAGACCGCCTCATCCCGAGGGACAGGTCCATCCAGGAGACCATCGACCTGATCCATGAGGCTGGGGGATACGCTTTCGCGGCGCATCCTTACCGCTGGTGGTCCGGTCTGGGGGTGAAGAACACCCTCGCCTACCCGTTCGACGGAATAGAGGCGAGGAACGGGCGTTCCATCCCGTCCGCCAACAGGCGCTCGGAGAGGCTGGCCCGCAGGGTGGGCAAGCCCATGACCGCCGGCAGCGATGCCCACACGCCGAGGCATATCGGGGAAGGGTATGTGGAGCTGCCGGACGACCTGGAGACGTGGCAGGAGGTCGTGGATTACATCATGAACAATCAGGCCCCGATCGTCTGCAGCCACAGCCGCCACATGAAGGAGACCCTGAAGTACGGGTTCAAATCCATCACGGAATGGATCTTCCGCGGATTCAAACGCATGTGAGCATGGACCCCATCAACATTCTGCATTTCACCGTCCGTTCCGATTTCAGGGAATGGCTGGAAGAGAACCATTCGAAGGAGCGCGAATGCTGGATCGCGCTCAAGAGGGGAAGCGTCCCGGAGGAGGGGCGCATGATGTATCTGGATGCCGTCGAGGAGGCCCTGTGTTTCGGATGGATCGATTCCACCACGAAATCCGTCGACGGCGTCACGTTGCAGAGGTTCGTACCCCGTTCCAATAGGAGCAGATGGTCTGAACTCAACAAGGAGCGCTGCCGCAGGCTGGAGAAGCTCGGTCTGATGACCGATGCGGGACGCGCCGTCCTGCCTGATATGACCGAGGACGGATTCTCGATAGACGGGGCCGTCATGGAGAGGTTCCGCGAGGACCCGGTCGCCTGGGGGAACTTCACCTCGTTCCCGCCTCTTTATCAGAGGGTCCGCATAGACACGATCCAACGCGACATGAGCGACCCGGATGCGTTCGAGAGGAAGGTCTCGAAGCTCATCCAGCAGTCCCGCGACGGCGTCATGTTCGGGGAATGGAACGATCGCGGGAGACTGCTGGATTACCGATCCCGGAGGATGGGGGATGAAGGATTCCGAGGACGAGCTCAAAGACGCCTACGGCAGGATGGACATGGATGCCCATCCCTGGGCCAGACATGCGTCCGCGGAGGTGGCCGCAATAGAGGATCTATGCGGGCCGTTGGACGGCCACAACATCCTCGATGCCGGCTGCGGAAGGGGCAGGCATGCGATCGAGATCGCCCGCAGATGCCCCTCCTCCGAGGTGCACGGCGTCGATTTCTCCGAGGAGAACATCCGTCATGCCGAAGGGAAGGGTTGCGACCTCGACAACCTGTCGTTCGATGTAGGCGATCTGAGGTCGTTCGTTCCCAGCAGGATGTACGATGTCGTCCTCTGTCTGTACGACGTGATCGGTTCCCTTCCCGATGAGGAGGACAATCGGCTCATCCTGAAGAATCTGGCATCTTCCTGCAGATCCGGCGGGACCCTTGTCGTTTCGGTCATGAACATGGAACTCACCGAGCGCTTGGCCCACCCGTTCAATGTGGGGGATATAGGAACGGATCCGGGAATACTGGCGAGGTTGCCCGTCGGCGATGTCATGAATCGCAGCGGGGACGTTTTCGATCCCCTTTATTACGCCATCGATCGGACGTCTGGCCTCGTGTATCGCAAGGAGGCCTTCGGCGATACGGTGTACATCGTCCGCGACAAGCGCTATCATGCCGATGAGATCTCCGCTCTCGTATCCGATTCGGGGTTCGAACCGATCGACGTGCGGCATGTCCGCGCAGGGAGATGGAACGAACCTCTGGATGCCCTCGATCCCAAGGCGAAGGAGATCCTCGTCATTGCGCGGAGAAGGCGAGGTTACGGTCGGCTGAACCTCGGACCTTCCGGTATCCGGTCCATATCGCGGATGAACGCGCATGCGAACAGGGGGTAGTGTTCTATCCCGTCCTCGTCCACGCGGATGTTCCCGGACTCCAGCATGATCCTCCTGGCGATATCGAACAGATTCCCGGCCTTCTTCAACGACGGGACGGACCTGTCCTTTCCGGACTTGACCTCGATGACCGCGACCCCGTCCCAGAACTCCAGCACGAAATCCAATTCCATGCGGCCTTCGCCCTTGTCCTTGCGGTAGTACATCGGTTCGAGACCCGCCTTCGCCATCTCGGATGCGACGATGTTCTCCGCGACCGCGCCCATGTTGTACGACCCGTCCCCCCGGTACACGGCCATCTTGGCCTTGTCGCCGTAGGAGTTCAGGAGCATCCCGGTATCAGAGAGGTACACCTTGAACGAGTCGCGGATCGCGTGCTCCCCGAGGGGGAGCGCGGGCTGCTCCAGGCCGTAGCAGAACACCCCGTACCCGGCGTTTTTGATCCACAGCAGGTTCTCCATGTATCTGTCGGACGATCTGCGGGACTTCCCGCCCCGGATGCGGGAGTACATGAACTTCTTGTTAGACTCCGCCAATTGATAGGGGATGCTCTCGAAGCATTCGGCCGTCTTGACCCTGTCGATCCCCCTGTTGTAGCGGTTGATGTCGCGCATGCACGTGGCTCCGATCTCCTTCAGCGCCGCGTACGCCGGGCGGAAGTCGTTCGTCGAGACGTACGCTTCGACGGCCTCCGGCATGCCGCCGACTATCGCGTATTCCCTGAACAGCTTCTCGACCCTGTCGAACAGGGTCTCCTCAATCGGCGTCTTGTCGCGTATGCAGGAGCGGATCTCCCCGATGGATTCTTTCGGGACCTTCATGGCCCAGAGGAACTCCTCGAAATCGACCGGGTGCATGACGACCGTCTCCTGATATCCGAGGGGGATCAGCGGCTCCTGTTCCTCCTCATCCCCGTCCCTCTGAGGTATCTTGACCCCCAGGAGGGAGCCGGACGCGATCACGTCGATCTTCCCGTAGATGGAGAACTGCTTGAGAGAGCTGTAGGCCCGTTCGCATTCTTGGATCTCGTCCAGGAACAGCAGCGTGGATCCGTCCACCACGGAATCGGATCCGAACATCACCGTCAGCTTCTTGATCATCTCGGCGGCCGTCGTATCCCCGTCGAAGAGCTCCTTCATCTCGGGGGAGTCGTCGAAGTTGATGTACACGTAGTGCTCGTACTCGGCCTTGGCGAAGGCTTCGATGATGAACGTCTTGCCGACCTGCCTCTGGCCGGTCACCACGAGGCACTTGTGCTCCCTGTTCTTCCATTCCAGGAGGGTCCGATAGATCTTCCGCTCGATCACGGCATGGCATCATTTCGGGACTATTTGTAGATAACTGCAAAAAGTCCCAAAGAAAAATTGTTTAAAATTACAATAAGTCCCAGAAATCGATGGGACTGTTGGACCGGATGTCTCCCCGTCATCCGAGGACATCCGGTCCGTTGAGAAATCCTCGCAATCGCTCCCCGCAATGCTTGAGGGAGCCGGCGGGCACGTCGAATCCGAACAGGTCGCGTATGGCTGCCGACACCTCTTCTTCGTTCCTGTAAACGGTCTTCGTGACCTTCCCTTCCCTGTGCTCCGTGAGCGTGGAATTCATCAACGCCAGACTGCCGTCGGGGAGACGGAGGTTCAGGAGGCGCATCGCGACGAACGGGGACTCCGGATATGCTCCGCAGAAGTAGTTCAGCGGTTCGTAGTACTGCTCGCTCACCTCGAAATCCCAGAATCCCATGACCCTCTCGAGCTCTCCGGAGCTGTTGTAGCGGTCGATGTACCACCACGGGCCGTCCCCTTTTACGGAGATGAACCTCTCCCCGTGCACCTTCCTGTCCCCGCCGAGGGGGACAGCGAACGGGGGCTGGGGGCCGCCGAATCCCACGTCGCAGTAGTATGTCTCCCCGTCCAGTTCCACGAGGGTGGCGCGATGGAGCATGGAAGGCACGAACCCCTTCCCGCAGAGGACGCAGCAGGTGATGGGCCGGACATTGAATCCGCATTCCCCGAGGAACCACTTGAAGATCTTGTTGAGCTCGAAGCAGTACCCGCCGCGGTGCTTCAGCACCACCTTGCCGTAGATGTCCTTCAGCTCCATGGACGGGACGGTTCCGTCGTCGAAGCTCTGGATGTTCTCGAACGGTACGGAGCACTGGTTCCTCCAGATCAGTTCGTCCAGGGTGTCGAGATCCGCTTTCACGGGCCACTCCGCGCCGATGCGCTCGGCGTATGCTTCGGGATTCAATCCGGTAGGGTCTGTTTCGATAGACATTTTATCCGATATTGATATTGTATCAATTGATATATAATACCGATTACGGACATCGAACTTCGGCGATCGGCATCGGGCCGATCCCGTGTCCGTCCGCTCGCGTCCGTTCAGGTATCCGTACTTCGGGCCCATGCGCACCACCAGATACGAGGATATGGCGAATGAGACGATCTCCGTCAACGGCACCGCGTACCAAACGCCCTCGGCACCGATCGCCATGGGTATGAGCACTATCAGCGGGGCGAGCACCAGGAGCCCCCGGATGAAGGATATCAGCGCGGACAGCAGGCCGTTGGACAGGGATGTGAAGAGCGACGACGCGTAGGCGTTGAACTCCATCAGGAGGAACGCGAACGCGAAGATCCTCGCTCCGTGAACGGCCATCTCCCTGACATGCTCCGAATCCCCCGCGAAGAGACCGACGATCGGTCCCGCCAGAATCTCCAGCAGCACGAACACGATTATCGACAGGATGCCGACGAACCTCAGGCTGACCGAGAACAGGTTCCTCATCATTCCCTTGTCGCCTGCGCCGTGGTCGTAGGACATCACGGGGGCAACGCCCATGGAGTATCCGAGGGTGATCGCCAGGGACAGGAACTGGACGTACATCAGGATCGTTATGGCGGAGACTCCGTCCGGTCCGTAGTACTTCATCATGGTGAGGTTGAACAGCAGCGTGGTCACCGATCCGGACAGTTCGGTGACCATCTCCGAGGCACCGTTGGAGCAGGTCTTCCCGAGCATCGCCGGGTCGAGGGACGGGCGGACGAACCTTATGGGGGAGTCCTTCCTGAGGAGGAAGTAGAACGCTCCTACCGCCACGGCCATCAGAGCCCCGATCCCGGAGGCCAGCGCCGCGCCGGCCATGCCCATGCCGAACGGTCCCATGAACAGGATGTCCAGAGTGATGTTCACCATTCCGGCGGCCAGGGAGCTGGCGAGGGACAGCCCCGGTCTTCCGGCCACGATCAGGAACTGGGTGGTGAGGAACTGTAGGATGAACGTCGGTGCGAAGGCTCCGTAGACGACCAGGTACTCGAATGACAGGTCGTGCAGCGTGTCGTCCGCTCCCATGAGGTCGACGAGCTGGGATGAGAATGCCAGGATGACCGCCATGGACGCTATCGATACGGCGAAGGCCGTCAGGACGATCCCGGAGAACGACCTATTGGCATCATCCCTCCTCCCTTCCCCGAGCCTCGTCGCGACGTACGCCGATCCTCCCGTGGAGAACATGAACCCGAAGGAGGTGAACAGGGCGGATACGGGCATCACGATGTTGAGCGCCGCCAGGGCATCGGTCCCGAGCATGTTGGATATCAGCGCCCCGTCCACGATCGAGTACGTGGAGATGCTCACCATCACGATTATCGTCGGTATCGCGAAGCGTATGATCTGCCGCGGGGTCCTGATGTCCCCGAGTTCCTGTCCGCTCATCAGATGATTATAGAATCAGAACTATTTATAGAAACTGATTTTAATAATAGAACTATTTTCGAACCCATGAGCATCCAGGGTCCGATGAGGAGGTTCCTGCAGTCGTACATCCTGTGCGATCTGCGCTGTTCGGGGGAGTCGGACCAGAAGCTGTCCTACACGGACGTCCTGTACATCTGCCTGATCGGCGGGAACCCCAAATGCACCCCGTCCTGGATAGCGGACACCCTCGGGATCGCGAGGTCCGCCGTTACCGTCCGTCTGAAGCGTCTGGAGGAGAAGGGCGTCATAGTCCGCGAGAGGAGCCCCGACGACGGGAGGGTGCAGTTCCTGAATCTGTCGGATGAGCACAGGCGGAACATGGACGAGATGTACTCCGAGATCGACGACCTGGACGAGAAGCTGAGCAGCAGGTTCTCCCCGGACGAGATCGAATCCTTCACGAGGATCCTCGGGTTCATTTCCGACGAGCTTGAGAAGGCTTGAGGGTCGGAGAAGTGGACCGGAGGTCCGGAGACCTCCGATGCCGGAAGATGGGGCGGGAGCCCCTTTCGGACGGTTTCAAGCAGCCTTGCTGAGGTTCACGAACAGTTCGGCCTTCTCTTTCGTGGAGAATGTGTAGGTGGGCGCCGGATCGGTGGTTCCGGACGACGTACCGTCCTTGACGGCGAATGTGAGGGTGTACTTCTCTCCGCCGTATGAGAACGTGAACGCGGTGCCGTTGCCGTAGTCTTCGATCTGTACGGTCTTGCTGCTCCAGTCCGAGCCATCCTTGACGCTGATGGTCATGGTGGCTTCGCCGTAGTAGTAGGCGTAGTTCAGGGTCTCGAGATCCAGGCCGGACGTCTTGTCTCCGCTCTTGAAGGTGATCTTGATCGCTTTGGCTACGCTATCGGTGGGGAGAACCCCGTCGTATGAGGGTATTGCGATTATCCCCATGTCTTTCTGGTCGTTCCAGATGGCGTAAAGGGTCATGTCGGATTCGACTTCTATGGTTCCGGAGTAACTTCCCGCCTTGGACAGGCCCCAGCCCTGGAAGGTGCACCCTTCAGGAGCGGTGAAACCGCAGGTCGCAGGAGGGGTGTACGTTCCGGAGACGCCGGTCACGGGGGCCATGGTGCCGGATCCCCCGTTGGCGTCGAATGTGATGGTGTAGCCGGTCTTCGCCGGCTTGTCGTCTTTGTCCCCGTCTCCGGGATTGAGCAGGATGACGGCCGCGACCGCGACGATTATCACGGCGACGACGACCCCTACCAGGATTCTCTTATCCATGCCCCCGAGTTCCAGGGGTCCGATTTAAAACCTACATCTCAACCTTCTACGGATGTCTGTTCCATCCAGACGGGACCGGTGGTCCCGACAACCATAATACGCATCCACCCGCATCCCGTGGACCATCCGGAGGATAGAACATGGACGCGAGGGAAGCCATCGACGGACGCAGGAGCATCAGGAAGTACACGGACGGGAAGATTCCGCGGGAGGACATCGTCCGCATGCTGGAATCGGCCATGAAGGCGCCCAGCGCGAGGAACTCCCGCCCATGGGGATTCGTCGTCGTGACCGATCCGGAGACCAAGGGCCGTCTGGCCGATATCGGGAAGAGCACCCGCATGGTCGGGGAGGCGTACGCCGCCGTCGTGGTGTACGGGAGGGACGACCTGTCCGAGTTCTGGCAGCAGGATTGCGGGGCGGCGGTGGAGAACCTCCTGCTCGAGGCGTACTCCATGGGATACGGGACCTGCTGGTGCGGATTGTATCCGATCGAGGAGCGCACGCAGGCCGTGAGGGACATACTCGGGTCGGTCGAAGGGATCCCGATGGCTCTGATCGCCGTGGGGGTGCCGGATGAATTGCCCGAATGCAGGGGATACTACGAGCCCGAGAAGGTCCGGTTCGTCCGAAGTGCACTTTAAGCCGCACTGATGAGTGCATAATAAAGTGCATATTAAGTGAATATAAGAACATAAGAGTCCTTGCATTTACCCAAGTAAGAATCGGAAGAAGAGAAGTAAGGGTGTTTCCAGGGGCGCCTCCCGGCGCCCTGAGATCAGCTCATCAGGCTGGCTGCCCTGAGCTCCGCGGCGATCTTGTCGACGGCGCGGGTGACGTCCTCGGGGACCTTGGCCCCGGTGCAGACCATCTTCCCGGATCCGAACAGCAGGACCACGACCTTGGGGTCGTCGAGCCTGTAGACCAGACCGGGGAACTGCTCGGGTTCGTACTCGACCTTCTCGAGTCCGAGGGTGATGGCCACCGTGTTGAGGTTGATCTCCTGCTCGAGATCGGAGGATGCGACGATGTTCTGCACCTCGATCTTCGGTTCGATGGTGATGTGGACATCGGCCTTCTCGAGATCCTTGGAGACCTTGGATATGGCCACTTTGACGTCATCGCGGCATTTGGCTCCGGTGCAGACGACCTTTCCGCTCCTGAAGATCAGAGTGGCGGTCTTGGGTTCCTTGAGCCTGTAGACCAGACCGGGGAACTGCTGCGGGTTGTACTCGGCGCCATCCAGGGCCTCCTCGATCTTGTTGAGGTCGAGTTCCTGTCCGAGGTAGGTCGAGGCAACCACATTCTCGATGTTCATCTTTGCCATCAAATCACTAGTCGGGCTTATTTATAAACCATTTATAAAGGTATGGGCAAGGCCGCCGTTCTCCGCCGGAATCCCGAATTTTCTGAGGCATACCGCCCCGGACCGTCTGGCATGAAATGATTTATCCCGAACGCGCCGATACCCGGAGCATGAGCGGAAACGTCATCCCGTCCGCAGAGGACGTGAGGAAGGTCGCCGGGATGCCCGTGTTCAAGGTCTGCGACGACCTCGAATGGATGGAGGGTCCCGTCATCGTGGACAACAACGACATAGCCTCCGTGCTGGAGTTCGCCAGGACCGTCGGCGCCAAGGCCCTGTTCGTGCAGTACGACTACCCCGATTTCGACGACTACTTCATCGATCCCGATGAGTACGACATCGAGGAGATCTTCGGGGACGATCTGGCGGACGCGATATACGACGCCATCGAGGACCACAACGACGATTTCGAGGACTTCCTCGAGAACGACTACGACAACGAGCCCTTCGCCTGCTCCGTGTACGTGATGTACGAGGGCACCCCGTACGGGATGTACGTGGAGGATGATGAGCTGATCGAGTCCTTCGGCGAATCCGGATTCGAGTTCCTCGTCCGGAAGTGCTACGAGGCCGATGAGGAGGATGACGAGGAGTGAGGAATCGGCGGAACGCCTCCGTCGAGGGGGCTTCCACCGAACATCGGAATCGATCAGAACATGGAGTCGGGGGAGGGAGTCGAACCCCCATAAATGGATCTGCAGTCCACCCCATGGCCGCTGTGGTACCCCGACCTGTCAATCCCGATTGGTTGATTCTATAAAAACCCCGATGGTCGTCCAGAATCCGGATTCATAAACGGCCAGGGAGTGGAAGGAGCATGCACTGCAAGGACGTCTCGATGCGCGAGGTGGATTTCCCGCTGACCGAGGATTCCATCAGGAGGCTGATGGCCGGATGGAGGTCCTACGTCCGCACCGACTCCCTGGTGCTGAAGCACGGGGACGAGTACGCCGTGGTGCATCTGGAGAAGTCGGACGGCTCCGGCCTGTTCAGGAACCTGGACGGTTTCGAGATCGTCTCCCTTCCGGAGGACACGATATTCGTGGAGGATCCCGAGGCCGATGTCCTCAACCTCCCGGCCATGGCCGAGCTGCAGGCGGAGCACCCCGGGAAGACGATAGTCGTCAGAGGGATGTTCTCCCACATCAGCTACGTCTCCGGACTGGTCCCTCTGAAGCTCGTGGTGGTCGACAACGTCCCGCCCTCGCCGTCGAAGCTCGGCGTCCTCGTCAGGAGGGCCCTGGCATCGGGATACGTGGACCTGCCGATCGTGGTGGAGGAGAGGATAATAGACATGGCCGAGAAGGTCCCCGAGGTGCGGACCCCGGCGGTCATGTTCCCGTGCAGGGTTTCCCATCTGACCGCCGACAGGCCGGTCTACTTCCTGGACGATGCGCCGAAGGTCGACGAGCAGGTCACGCTGATCGGCTGCCACCTCTCGCACAGGATCTACAGGGAGCTATACGGCTCCGACGTCCCGTTCATAAACGTCTGTCCGGCCGACTACACGTCGCCGGACGAGATGACCATTGTCAAATGCTGCAAGATAAAGGAGGGCCACGAGCGCTCCGGGAACACCGTGAGGGTCCCGTGGGGGGCCACCGTCCCGGAGGTCGTGGACGCGATCAACGACCTCTTCTCCGATTCGATGCGATGGCTCTTCCGCGGTTGAGCGCCTTGTACCCTTCTTCGGCGTCCCCCGCCTTGCACAGCAGGTTCCCCAGGGCGTACCAGGAATCCGCATCGTCCGGGTCCATCTCCAGATGGAGCCTCATGTGCGCTATGGCCTCGTCCAGGCGCCCGCTGTCCGCCAGGTCCTTGCTGTGGCTCCTGCCCTTGGTCTCCTTGTCCAGGACGCGGACCATCTCCATCCGGGCCTTGTTCATCAGGACCTCCACGGAGCTGTCCGTCAGCCAGGGGTATCTGCCCGTCAGCATCCGCATGAAGGGTTCGGCGGCCTCCCTGTCGATTTCGCAGGAAGTCCCCTTGAAGAGCCTCCTGGGCACGTCCACGGTCAGCCTGCCGTGGGTGACCTCGATGCAGTCGGCCTGCGTCATTTCCTGAAAACGACCAGACGTCCGCACTCGTCCCTCTTGCTCACGCCGAACTCGGTGAGCTTCGAGAGCCTGGCGGTGTCGAACACGGGGCCGTCCCTGCACACGCGCGCGTCGTCCATGACGCAGCATCCGCAGACCCCGGCCCCGCACTTCATGTACCTCTCCAGGGACAGCTGGCATTCGACGCCGAGCTCCTGGCAGGCCTTGTATGTGAACCAGAGCATGACCTCCGGCCCGCAGGCCAGGATGCAGGAGTAGCGTTTGGACGCCAGCTTCTCCTTCATGAGCTGGACGGCGTTGCCGTGGAATCCGCGGCTCCCGTCGTCGGTGGCGATCCACAGATTGGGCGTGGCCTCGGAGGCGATCCCGTCCATGATCACATCCTTGTCCGAGCGGGCGGCGATGATCGCGTCCGCCCCGGTCTGCTCGATGGCGGGCATTACCGCGGCCGTCCCCACGCCCCCTCCGATGATGAGCACGTCTTTTTTCGACAGATCGAATCCGTTCCCGTAGGGTCCGCGGATGCGCAGGGGATCCCCGACGGACAGCCGGTGGATCGCTTTCGTCGCGTCCCCGATCGCTTTGACGGTGATGCCCTTGGTCCTCCCGCATATCCTCGATACGGACATGGGGATCTCGTCGATCCCCGGCACCCAGACCATGACGAACTGCCCCGGCCTGACCTCCGCGTCCCATTCGAACTCGAACGTCTTGGTGTCGTAGCACTCGTCGGTGATCCTGATGATTTCGACGACATCGGTCATGGGCCACCCCCACCATGGAGCCGATCGAATCGTAGCCGTAGTCCTCCATGAACCTCTCCAGCCCCCTGTTGACCTTGTCGAAGACCTCCGGCCCCTCGGTCCCCACGGCGCTGCCGATCTGGAACGCGCTGGCTCCGGCCATTATATACTGCGCGGCGTCGCGCCAGTCCGTGATCCCCCCGACTCCGATCAGCGGGATGTCCAGGACCGTCCTCAGGTCGTAGATCGCCCTGACCCCGACCGGTCTGATCCCGGCTCCGGAGAGTCCTCCGAACTTGTTGCTCAGGATCGGTCTCGCGAACTCGGGCTCGATGACCATCGCTTTCAGCGTGTTGATCGCCACGACCGCGTCCCCTCCCGCGTCCTGCACCGCCCTGCCGATGTCGGCGAGGATGTGCGTGTTGGGCGTGAGTTTGGCCCATACCGGTATGGAGACCGCCGATTTCACCGCGGAGACGATGGATCTCACCATGGCCGGGTCGGTTCCGACCTCCATGCCGTACCCCTTCGCGTGGGGGCAGGAAAGGTTGAGCTCCACGGCGCAGGCGCCGTAGTCCTCCATCCTCCCGGCGAGCCTCGAGAAATCGTCCGGGGTGGCGCCGTATATCGATCCGACGACCTTCCCGGCCCTCGTCGCCACCTCCATCTCATCCTTGAAGAGCTCGATCCCCGGGTTCGGCAGGCCCATGGCGTTGACGTATCCGCCGGGGACCTCGGTGAAGCAGGGGTTGGCGTGCCCGGCGTTGGGCTCCAGCCCCACCGATTTCGTCACCACCGCCCCGCATCCGCATCCGATCATGCGGGCCAGCGAAGGCCCCGTCTCGTCCATGATCCCGGAGGCCACCATGCCCGGTCTTTCGAGCACGATGCTTCCGATCTCGGTCCTCAGCGATACCATGGACGATGCGATGGCCGACGCGTTTATAATGGTCGCGCGAGCGGTTAATATGGGGGACGGCATCGGGGCCGTATGGACTCCGATTCCGTACGTCGCGATTTCCCCACCATACGCAATGGGAAGGGGATCTATCTGGACAGCGCCTGCCAGTCCCTGAGGCCGGACAGCGTCATCCGCGCGATCACGGAGTACTACGAGGAGTATCCGGCATGCGGGGGCCGCAGCGTCCATTCCATGGCCACCCGCGTCTCCATGATGCTCGACGAGACCAGGGAGGCCCTGGCGAGGTTCTTCGGGACCGAGGATCCCGACTGCTACGTGTTCACCCGCAACACCACCGAGGGTCTGAACACCGCCGCGTACGGGCTCGATCTGAAGAAGGGCGACGTCGTCGTTACGACGGATGCGGAGCACAACTCCAACCACGTCCCCTGGCTCAGACTGGCCGAAACGGTCGGCATAGAGCGCCGCATGACCAGGTCCGGGAAGGACGGCGTGTTCGACCTGGAATCCTTCCACAACTGCATGGACCATAAGGTCAAAGTCGTCTCCGTCCAGCACGCCAACAACGTCACCGGATGCACCGTGCCCGTCAGGGCGGTGACCGAAATCGCACACGACTTCGGAGCGACGGTCGTAATCGACGGGGCCCAGGCCGCCCCCCACATGCCCGTGGATCTTGAAAAGATAGGCGCGGACATCTACTGCATGTCGATCCACAAGATGCTCGGACCTTCCGGCATGGGCGTGATGTACGGCAGGCGCGAGATCCTCGAGAAGCTCCGCCCCATGTCCCTCGGGGGAGGGACCGTCGGTCTGACCACCTACGATTCGGTCAATCTCGCCCCGATACCCGACAGGTTCGAGGCCGGCCTCCACGATTACGCCGGGATAGCCGGCACCAAGGCCGCCCTGGAGTACCTCTCCAGGGTGGGGATGGGCGAGGTCGAGCGCAGGGACAGGGAGCTCATCTCGAGGATGTGCTCCGGCCTGGAGGACCTCAAAGGGCTCCACCTGGTGGGGCCGGAGGACCCGGCCCTCAGGGGAAGCGTTTTCTCGTTCAACATAGACGGCCTGGGGGCCCACGACATAGGGATGATGATGGACAGCATGGCCGGCATCATGATCCGCTCGGGCATGCACTGCGCCCATCCGTTCTACGTGTCCAGGGGGATCGACGGCAGCGCCCGCGCCTCCACGTACCTGTACAACAACGAGGCCGAGATAGACGCCTTCATCGGCACCGTCAGGAACATCGCCGAGACCTTCGGCAGCTGATTTCCCGATTTCCACCTCCATGCCGCGGGACAGTTCGAACTCCCCGCCGTACTGGGTGTACGCCTTCGACCCACGTCCGTTCCCGGAGACGGTCACCACGTGGTTTGATACCGATACTGTCTGCCCGTCCCGGGGGATAAGGTCGTCCCCGCGGAGGATGATGGAGTCCGACTTCGAGTTCTGGAACCTGTCCAGGAGGGATGCCAGGGACTCAGCGAGCCCCTGGTCCATGTCCGATTCCCGATCGTCCTCCGCACCGTTCATGACGCCCAGGGCGACCCCCAGGAGGGCGACGCCGCAGAAGCACATCACCGCCCTGGAAAGGGTGAATTCGATCATGTCCCGACCCTCACGCCGTAGACGCCCTCCTCGTACTCGCACTTCAGCCTCACCACGGCGTCGCCGGATATCTCCGTCGCACCGCCGAGGATCTGCACGGACGGGTTCTGCAGGAGCACCTTCTCCCGTTCCTCCCCGTCGATCATTATCCTGATCGAGAACGCGTCCCCTCCGTCCCCTCCGATGACGAGCGATTCGCCCGGCGGGACGGAGAGGCTCACGGAGACGATTGTCCCGCATCCGCCGTAGTACGCGCGGGAGACGCCGTCGGCCAGCGTCATCGCCTCCACCCTGGATTCCGACGCCTCCATCCCGTGCTCGGCCACCTCGGCCATGTTCAGGACCACGGGGGTGACCGTGGCGATTATGAGCATGGCGATCGCCAGCTTGAAAGGGAGCCCCAGGATGCCCCTGTCGTCGCTCCTCAGAGTATCACCAGCACCTTGTACGTCTTGTCGCTGGTGTATCCCGCCTTGGAGACCTCGATGGTGATCTCCCCGGTCCTGCTGCTGCCCAGGGGATTGATGGTCAGGCCGCTGAACACCGCCCTGCCGTCCGTTCCCGTCGTCGCATGCGGCGTCTTCCCGTCCATGGAGACGTTCATCCCGCCGAGGACGATCACCGCCCCCTCCAGGTACTCCCCGTCCTGGTCGGTCACGGTGACGACGAACGATTCTATCGTCGAGCCCTCGACCTCTATGCAGTCCTCGTAGTCCACGTCGCCGATGAACTGGGGCGAATCGAGGTTCCCCATCCATCCGACGATGATCGCCGTGCCCATGGTCGCCACCAGAATGACGATCATGAGCTGGAGCGGGAGTCCCTCTATCCCGCCCATATCCGATGTTGTGCTGTTTGCCGATCTCATATGGATCGGGCGCGTTTCCACGGGTGGGATTATAAAGGAGCACTACTGCAGTCAGTATGACACGGTAGTCTTCGTTTTGTAGACCCGGTCAGCGGGACCCTCGAGAGCACGGTATGCTTCGCTCCGGAGGGGGCGAGGACGCTCTTCATCACGAGCACCTCCGTGCACTCGAACCTGCAGAACCCGGTCCTGCGGTTCTCTTCGAAGAGGCCGCCGGGCATGAACCCGTCCCTGCACCTTGCGATTGTGACGTGGGCCTTGAACGGCTTGGTGTCGTGCGCCACCCCGGCATCGGTCAGGTTCTTCTCTATCTTCGCGGCCAGCGCCTTCACCACGTTCGCCGGGGTCACGCCGATCCACACGACGGACGGGCGGCGCTCGTTGGGGAACGCGCCGACGCCGGACAGGGTCATCTCGAAGGGCGAGAACCCAGACGCCGCGCGTTTGACGCATTCCGTGATCCTCTTGACCTTGGATTCGTCGACGTCGCCGATGAAGCAGAGGGTGATGTGCGTCTGCTCGGGAGGCGTGGCCCTCACCCCGGCCGAGGACAGCTGTGAGCGGAGCTCCGCCATTGCGGGGGTGTCCGGCACCGGGATCGAGACGAACGTCCTGACGATGCTCATCCCCTCAGCTCCGGATGCTGCGTCAGGATGTGCTCCAGCAGCCCTTCGCACCCTGCGGAGATGTCCCTGTACGTGGTCTCGAAGTCCCCAGTGTAGTAGGGGTCTTCGACATCTCCTCCGCCGATGTAGGACATCAGCATCCTCAGTTCGCAGGGATGGCCGGTGGGTCCGGTGCGGGTCATGTAGTCGAGGTTGCAGCGGTCCATCGCGATCACGTAGTCGTAGTCGACGTAGTCGGCGCGGATGATGCGCCTGGAATGCTTCCCTTCGCAGGAGATCCCGTGCTCGCGGAGGGTGGCGGCGGCCCTGCGGTCGGGGGAGTCGCCGATATGCTCCCCGCTGGTGCCCGCGGATGCCACTTCGAAGCGATCCGCCAGGTCCTTCTCGTCCAGGAGCTTCTTGAAGATGAACTCGGCCATTGGGCTACGACATATGTTGCCGTAGCAGACGAACAACACTCTGATCTTTCTCATATGTCCCCAGGCGAATGCGGAGGTTGTCTATATCACCTTGGCTCGGTCCATCGACGATGGCGTCGATGGCGCCTTTTTATAGTGAGATGCGGTTCCAGCGGACATGATGCAACCCAAGCTGTCCACCCAGGACAAGATCGTCAACGCCCTTCCCTTCGTCTCCCTCATCGTCATCCTGGCGGTCGGAGTCTACATGGCCCTCTGAAGAGGGTCCAAATATTGTCCCGGACCGGTTCCGGGACCTGCATTTATCACAGCGGCCCTCGGGTCGCGACGGAGTTCCTGCATGATCCCGGAAGCCAGTTTCGTCTACGAGTCGGACAGGTCTCTCGCGGGGGATGCCGTCGATTCCGTCCATGGTTTCCTCGTCTCCAACGGCTGTCCCGAGAGGACCGCCATGCAGTTCGACCTCATCGTGGAGGAGGTCTTCCTGAACATCTGCGATTACGCGTACAGGGAAGGTCCCGGAGAGGTCCGCATCTTCTGTTCGATATCGGACGGCACGGCCACGGTGCGTTTCGAGGATTCCGGCCCGATGTTCGATCCCACCGCGATGGAGCACCGCGATATCGGGGACGACGTAGCCGGATGGCCGGTGGGCGGACTGGGGATCAGGCTGACTCTGGGGATCGCCGACAAGGCGGAGTACTCCTACGGGGACGGGAGGAACTCGTTCACCGTCTCCAAGAGATTGTAAAAGTCCCGGACCCCGGAGGGTCCGGTAAAGGGGCGGGATATCCCGCTTGATTCTCACTGCTTGTCCATCTGGGCGACCATGCGCTTGGCGGCCTGGTTGCCCTTGGACGCGGCCTTCCTCATCCACTCGGCGGCCTTGGCGGGATCCTTCTCGGTCCCGACGCCGTCCTGGAAGCAGCGTCCGACGATGAACATCGCATCGGGGTCTCCCTTCTCGGCGGACCTGAGGTACGCCTGGAACGGGGACTCCTTCTCCTTGATCTCGACCTTCTGCCCGGTGAGCTTCTCGACGATCTCCCTCGACATGATGTGGCCGAACTGGGCCGCGCGGGTGTACCAGTCGATGGCCTTGTCCATGTCCTTCTCGGTGCCGAGGCCGTTCTGGCAGCAGTATCCGGCGTAATACAGGCAGACGGGGTCGTCATTCTCGGCGCCCTTGACGAACCACTGGTACGCGACCTCGGGGTTCTTCGCGACGCCCTCGCCCTCCATGTACCCGTATGCGACGTGGTACTGGGATTTGGCGAAACCGTTCTCGGCCAGCTTCTTGTGGATCGCGAAGGACTTGTTGAGGTCCTTCTCCACTCCGCGGCCCTTGGCGTAGGCCTCCGCGACGGAGTACTGGGCCTTCATGTAGTTGTCCTCGGCGGCCCTGTTGAGCCAGATGAAGGCCTGCTCGTCGCTCCTCTGGACGCCGCGTCCCAGCGAGTACGCGTTGCCCACGTTGAAGCAGGCGACGTCGTTTCCGTGCGCGGCGGACATGAGGTAGTACCTCATGGCGAGCTTGTTGTCCTTCTTGATGCCGGACCCGTTGGAGTAGTTGTCCCCGGTGACCAGCTGGGCGTATCCGTCGCCCAGGTCGGCGGCCATCTTGAACCACATGGCGGAGGTCTGCGTGTTCTTCTTGACCTGCTTGCCGCGGGCGTTGAGCTGTCCGAGCATGACCATCGCGTCGGTCTCGCCGAGCGATGCGGCTTCCTCCAGGAGCTTCAATCCGAGGTCGCGGTTCTTCTCGGTCCCGACGCCTCCGATGTGGCATCTCGCCAGGCCGAAGACGGCGGAGACGGATCCCCTGCCGGCGGCCGCGGAGTACCAAGCGTAGGCCATGGGGCCGTCCTTCTCGACGCCCACTCCGTCCATGTAGCACCTTCCCAGGTT
The DNA here is from genome assembly GCA_963650175.1 of Ruminococcus sp. CAG:579. GTDB lineage: Archaea > Thermoplasmatota > Thermoplasmata > Methanomassiliicoccales > Methanomethylophilaceae > Methanoprimaticola. Next base: position 29,661 of record CAVJLK010000010.1, read on the forward strand.
GTACATGCCCATGGAGCATCCGGCGTCGGTGAGCTCGGAGTAGATCGCGAAGGCCTTGCCGCGGTCCCTCTCGACCCCGTACCCGTACTCGTAGCAGTCCCCGAGCTGCACGGCGGCGGGGGCGTAGCCCTCGTTGGCGAGCTCCTGGAGCATGGCGGCGCCCTTGCCCCTGTCGCGGGACGTCCCCATCCCGTTCAGGACGCTCAGTGCCTTCATGCAGCGGGCGGCGTTGTGCCCCGTCTCCGCTGCCTCGGAGTACTGGGCGAACGCTCCTGCGGGGTCGAACTCGGTGCCGACGGCCAGCTCCTTGAGCTTGCCCAGAACGAACACGGCGTCCGGGTCGTCCGCTCCCGCCCTCTGCTTGAAATGATCGAATATGGCGCCGTCCTTCGGCGTCTCGTGCGACTGGTAGTAGTCGGACAGCCATCCGTACGCCTCCGCGTTGCCCTCTATCGCGGCACGGAACATCCACATGCAGCCCTCCATGGGATCGGCAGGGACGACCAGGCCGTTGGCGTAGCAGAAACCGACGACGAACTGAGCCCCGGGGTGACCCCTTTTGGCTGCTTTGATGTACCAACTGAAGGCGGCAGACTCGTCAGCGTCGACGCCTTCGCCGAGCGCGTAACTCTGCCCTAGCTCGAAGCAGGACTGCACGTCCCCTGCCTCGGCCTCGGAAATCAACTTCTGAAAGTTTTCCATCGGGCGAGGGCAACGGTTAGAGACTATAAAATACGCGCTGGGGACGGTCGGAACCGGGACGCGACGAGCGGGGTGTTACCGGATCCGCCGTCTCCCGGTCAGGCGAGTCCCTTGGCCTTGTCGATCGCCTTGTTCCTGAAGTAGATCAGTATGGCGATGCCGACGAGGACGAAGTCGAGCACGTAGAACGCGAACACGTAGGTGACGTTGTCCGCGGCGATCTTGCTGAGCATCCCGCAGACGTAGGCGAACTCTATGACGCCCATGAACGCGAGGCTGGTCCCCCGGGCGGACCTGGCGCGGTACGACCTCAGGATGTTGAACGGCCATGCCGCCGCGAAACCGAGCAGCATCAGCGTCTCCAGTATGTTCGCTATGAAAATCCCGTCCATCTCAATCGACCTTCTTCAAAACGTAATCCGAACTGCCGAACCCCATCTTCTCCGCGTGGACGAAGGTGCTCTGCCAGTCCGTGTCGGGCTGGACGCACTTGAACACGTCCGCGGGCTTCCTGCCCCCGCTGTTCCTCCACAGGACGGAACCCGGGATCATCTGCTGCTCCTGCACCAGGTCGATGCACGCCTTGTCCAGCGCCACCGGGTCCCTGGAGGCGAGTATCCCCACGTTGGGCACCACGGGCATGTCGTTCTCGCCGTGGCAGTCGCAGTACGGGGACACGTCGCATATGACCGAGATGTGGAGGCACTCCTTCCCCTTGACGGCGCCCATGGCGTACTCCACGATCTTCCTGTTCAGGATGTCGAAGCTCTCGTCGAACACGGGTTCGATGGCATCGAAGGGGCAGACGCTGACGCATCTCCCGCATCCGACGCACTTCTCCTCGTCGATGACCGCCTTCCTCTCCTCGAAGGAGATGGCGTCCATGGCGCAGAACTCCCTGCATTTGAGGCATCCGCGGCATTTCTCGGGATCGGCGGAAGGCCTCCCGGAGGAATGCATCTCCAGCTTCCCCCTGCGGGAGCCGCACCCCATGGCCAGGTTCTTGAGGGCCCCTCCGAACCCGGCCTGCTCGTGGCATTTGAAGTGGGACAGCGTGATCATGACATCGGCATCGGCAATGGCGCGTCCGATCTTGGCCGTCTTCACGTACTCCCCGTCCACGGGGATCTCCACGTCGTCGTCCCCCTTCAGACCGTCGGCGATGATGACTTGGCATCCGGTGGACATGGGGGAGAACCCGTTCAGGTTGGCGGTGTCCATGTGCTCGACGGCGTTCTTCCTCCTGCCGACGTACAGGGTGTTGCAGTCGGTGAGGAACGGTATCCCGCCGTTCTCCTTGACGAGGTCCGCGACGACCTTCGCGTAGTTGGGTCTGAGGAACGAGAGGTTCCCGTACTCCCCGAAGTGCATCTTGATCGCCACGAACTTGCGTTCCATGTCGATGTCTCCGATGCCGGCCGCTCTGACCAGGCGCTCCGTCTTCATCAGCAGGCTGTCGCCGAATTTGCAGTGCATGTCCGTGAAGTAGACTACGGGGGCTTCCATGGGCGTTCACCTGAGTCCCGTGAAATCTCCGGCGTATATACGGACTCGGAAGGCTGTCGCGTGTGCCGTTCCATTGTACCCGTCGGGGACATATCACGGGCGATTTGACCCCTGGGGAACATCGCGATTCCGGGCGCGGGGTCAGTTTGAAATACGGTATTCCGATGCAAAGCGAGCGGGTGAACCCGCGGTGATGAAATGTACAGCATGAGCCCGTATTCCGGCCCTCTCCTCTCCGACGAGGAGTCCATCAGGAAGTACAACGACGAGAAGCAGTGGGGGCTTCACATCGCGATCGACCTGGGGGAGTGCGACCATGAGAAGATCTGCGATGGGGAGTACATCAAGCAGTTCGCTGTGGATCTGGCCGATCACATCAAGATGAAGAGGTACGGCGAGCCCATAGCGGTCAGATTCGGCGCGGACCCCAAGGTCCAGGGGTACTCTCTGATCCAGCTGATCGAGACCTCCTGCATATCGGGGCATTTCGCCGAGGACACCGACAGGGCGTTCGTGGACGTGTTCTCCTGCAAGGACTTTCCGCCCGAGGCCACCGCCGAATACTGCAAGGAGTACTTCGGCGCCAGGAAGATGCAGTACGCGACCCTTTTCAGGAACATCTGAACAAACATCTCAAAGGAGGGGTTTCGGACCCCTCCGTCAAATTTTCTCGGGATTCCGACCAGGAATTACAATTGCCTGAAGTTCGGATTCAATTATTACAAAAAGGATAACATTTCCTGATACGGTTAAATAACCGCTTCAATCCTCTCGGAACCAGGGAAACAGTGATCCTCATGGACAAGAAAGTAGCGATGACAGCGGCCATCGTGGTGGCCTTCTTGCTGTCCTCATCCATCCTGGTTCTGTTCTACAACCAGACCGATGATGACAAGGAGCTCAGTCTGGTCGCCCGTGTGAACACGGAAGGATCGGGGATATACATCGATGCCAAGTACGTCGCGAGCGATTTCATACAACTCGACTCCGACATGAAACCCGCCAAGGATGCCGAAGGGAACGTCATCCTCAAGACCGAATTCTGGAAGGGCAAGGTGTTCGGGACCCCCGGGAGCACCTCGATCCAGCACATCCAACTGCAGACGCTGGTCGAGAACGCCGGATTGAAGTTCGTCCCGTATTCCGAGGGCGTCAATCAGACCAATACCAGCAACGTCTACTACGTCCAGACGATCACGAACGCGGCCGCCTACGAGGCATCCTCCAGCTCCTACATCGACGGGGGCATCATCTGGGAGCCCCAGTTCCACGCCCTCCTCCAGAGCGAGGTGCGCAGGTGCAACTCCATGATGACCACCGGGGAGTTCGATCCCGGGCACGCATGCTGCGTCATAGGAGCCTCCCACGAATACCTCCAGTCCCATTCGGACGAGACCGTCAGGTTCCTCGCAGCATACGTGAAGTCCGTCGACTGGATCAACGCCGCCCTGAAGGACAAGTCCTCCCAGGACTACTCCGACCTGCTGGATCTCGCCGAGAAGAAGACCGGCATAAACAGGTCGATCCTGGTCAACGCCCTCGACTCCGTCGTGTACACGTACGGGGGCACCGGGGAGGGGGACACCGACGACGCCCCGCTCATGAGCCTCGAGAACGACATCGAGGAGCTCGTCGACAACCTGTACAAGCTGGAGGGCAAGCTGAAGGTCAGCCTGAAGGATGCAGGCTTCAGCAGCTCCCACGAGCTCGCCCAGAGGTTCGTCAACGACGGCTACCTCTCGCAGGCCCTGTCCTACGAGAAGAGCGCATCGGGGTACAGCAAGTCCTCCGTCACCGTGGCCGTCATATCCGGGGACATCCACCAGATCGCGATACACCTCGGAATCGAGAAGGGCTTCTTCGACGAGTACGGGATTTCCGTCGACACCATCGCGGCCGCCAACGGCGCCGGTGTGGCCACATCCCTCCAGAACGGGGAGGCCAGCTTCGGTTTTCTCGGCGCACCCCCTGTGACGACCACCGCCATCAACGGGATGCTCATCAAGAGCTGAGGCGATCCGATGGCTACGATATTCAACTGGACGTACGATGAGAACAACAGGTATCATCGCATGTTCAGGACCGGGGTCATCACGGTCACGTCCCTGGTGTGCTTCATATTCGCCTGGTGGGACGTGTCGCTGATCGCCAACTCCACCGCGATCCCGACGCCGGTGCAGACCTGGAACGCGTTCACGGACCTGGTCGCCAACGGCGACTCCATGACCGGGAAGTCCCTGTGGGACTACATTGGGTCGAGCATGAAGACGTTCCTGCTGGGATTCGGTCTGGCGCTCCTCGTTTCGGTGCCTCTCGGGCTGGTCATCGGGTACTCCAAGACCCTCCGCGAGTTCGCCAACCCCGTCATCGAGGTGCTCAGGCCCATCGCGCCCATCGCATGGGCCCCCATATTCATCCTGGCGATCAACTACACCGTCGGACCCGTGCTCGTGGTGTTCATCGGGATATTCTTCCCGCTGCTGACCAACGTGGTGTTCGGCGTGCAGAAGATAGATCCCAACCTGATGGATGCGGCCCGCACGATGGGCGCCTCGTCCACGCAGGTGTTCTACAAGGTCATGGTGCCCAGCGCGGTCCCGTACCTGATGAACGGCGTCAAGGTGGGTCTCGGGATAGGATGGATGTGCATAGTCGCGGCCGAACTCTACGCGCCGCAGCTGAGCGGTATCGGATTCTATCTGTCGGAACAGGCCACGGCCGGATTCTGGCCCGGGGCCTTCGCCGCCATCGCAGTGATAGCAGTCCTCGGACTGGTTACCACGGGTCTGGCGGAGTACGTGCACAAGGTCGTTTCGAGAAGGATGGGGATGTCCAATGTCTGATTACGAGGAGGGCGTGGCCGTCTCCCAGGCCACCGACGACCTGCCGTTCAAGGACGAGGCCGATGTCAAGGAGGGGGAGGACCAGATCCATATCAGGAATCTGCAGAAGACGTACATAACCGACGAATCGCAGACCGTGGTCCTGGAGGATTTCTCCCTCGACATACGCAAAGGGGAGCTGATCTCTATCGTCGGACCATCCGGATGCGGGAAGACCACGATCCTGAGGCTCATAGCCGGTCTGATCCCCCCGTCGGGAGGTTCGATATACATCGGCGACCGCGAGTGCTCCGGACCCGGGGCCGACCGCGGGTTCGTGTTCCAGGACTTCGCGCTGTTCCCCTGGAGGTCGGTCAGGAAGAACGTCGAGTTCGGCCTGGAGATCGCCGGGGTCCCGAAGGAGGAGCGGAGGGAGAGGGCCGACAAGTACCTGAAGATAGTCGGTCTGGAGAAATTCGCCGACGCCAGGATCCACGAGCTGTCCGGAGGTATGAAGCAGCGCGTGGCGATCGCTCGCGCCCTGGTCACCAACCCGGACGTCATCCTGATGGACGAGCCCTTCGGCGCTCTGGACGCGCAGACCAGGAACCTGATGCAGGCGGGTCTGCTGAAGATCCTCGACAAGACCGATCAGACGATCATCTTCATCACCCACTCCGTCGACGAGGCCGTGTACCTTTCGGACAGGATCGTGGTGCTGACCAAGCGCCCTGCGAAGATCAAGGAGGTCATCAGCATCGATTGGCCCAGGCCGAGGGACCGCGCATCCCCCGAGTTCACCGCTCTGAGGAAGCGCATCCTCAGCGAACTGGAGAACGAGAACGTCCTCCAGTGAGTAAAACGGGTGCGCGGGTCCATTCCGCCACCCTTCTCACAACCATCGAATGGGGCCGGTGTTCACAGCGCCGGACCGTCCCATTCCTCTTCCATATCCTTCATGAACGATGCCGCGAACAGGGGGTACATCTCGATCCCGTCCTCTTCGGAGATGTTGCCTTTCCGGAACATGATCCTCCGATCCACGCTGTGGAATCTTCCGATCTTTCCGATGGAGGGGGCCTCGCGCGCCTTCCCGGACTTGACCTCCACGGCCGCGAGCTGAGGGCCGAGTTCTATGACGAAGTCGATCTCCATCATGTCCGGTCCCTTGTTCTTCTTGTAGAAGTAGCGGGCGTATCCGGCCTTCATCAGGCATTCGGCGACGACGTTCTCGGTCACGGCGCCCATGTTGAACTCCGTGTTCCCCGTGTACACGGCTCTGCGGGCGTTCACATCCATCATGTGGAGGAGCATGCCCGTATCGGACATGTAGACGCGGAAATGGTCCTGTTCGCAATGGGATATGAGGGGGATCTCCGGGGAGCTCAGCTGGATGCACGGGTTCGCCAGACCCGATTTTACGACCCAGAGCAGGCTGTCGCCGTACTTCCTCGAGGCGGTGCGCGGTCTGTCGTCGTCGAGACGGGAGAACATAAACCGCTTGTTGGACTGCGAGAGCTGCGAGGGGATGGCCCTGAAGCAGTGCTCGATCTTCAGAGCGTCCTTGTCGTCGTTGTACTTCCTGATGTCGTCGATGCTGGATTCTATGATCTGGTCGAGGACGGTCCCCGAGGCGGTGTAGTCGTCGGTCTCCAGATACCGCGATACGGCCTTCGGCATCCCGCCGACGAGCGTGTAGTCCCTGAACGCTTCGTCCATCGCCTCCAGATAGGCGCCGCTAAGAGGCCTGCGGGCGCGGATGCATTCGCGGATCTCCCCGATGATCTCCTCTGGCGTCCCTCTGGCCCACAGGAACTCCTCGAAGTCCAGGCCGTACATCGTGAGATGCTCCTCGTAGCCCACGGGGACGAGCGCCTGGGTTCTCCTCCTGTCGACGACATCCAGCAGGGATCCGGAGCCTACGACGTCGTATCTGCCGTCGGCGGAGAACGATTTGAAGGACTCCCTCGCCCGGGGGCACGCCTGTATCTCATCGATGAAGATCAGGGTCTCGTGGGGGACGAAATCGACCGGGTCGAGGAACAGTTTCAGACCCTTGACCACCGTGTCGACGTCGAGGTCCCCTTCGAACGCCTGGTGGAGATTCCTCTGCTGGCTGAGATCCATGTAGACCACGTGTTCGTAGTTGTCCGATGCGAACTTCCTGATGATGAACGTCTTGCCGACCTGGCGCTGCCCTTTCACAAGGAGGCAGTCGTGCCCTTCCCGGCCTTTCCATTCCATCAACGTGTCGTAGATCTTCCTTCTCAGCATCGGTACGGAATCAAGCTCGGATTATATAAACTGTAGATAATCCAGCTGGATTTGCGACAAAATTGTAGATAATCCAGCTGGATTTGCGACAATTATGTAGACGATCCGGTATAGGATGCTTCCAGCGGTTCGGGAAAAACGAGAGAAGATGTAAAGGGCCCGGAGGCCCGTTTGGTTCAGTCCGCCAGCTTCAGTTTGTCGTACTTGTAGACCTTGCTGGGGCAGGAGAACTGGCAACGGTAGCATGCGGTGCCGAGGCAGTTCTTGGTCTGGACGACGATCTCCTTGTCGTCCATGACCTTCAGGGCGTGCTCGGGGCACTCCTTCTCGCACTTCCTGCATCCGGTGCAGCCCTCCATGTACCCGCGGAGCTGGGTCCCGATGTCGTGCAGGATGGTCAGTCCGCGCTCTCCCAGGTCGGGGATGTCACGCTGGACCATGCGGTGGATCTCGGGGTTGCCTTTGGGCCTCGGGAGCTCCTGGATGCCGGCCTGAGCGTTGTTCTTGTTGTACATCTCCATGGGCATGCCCTCGTCGCAGAGGGCCAGCTCCTGGGTGTAGATCTGCTCGAAGATCTTGTCCCCGGCGAACATGATGTGGTTGGCCCTGATGCCGTTGGCGATGTCCTGCAGGGTGTCGAGGAGCTCGGGGTTCCTCAGGATGTCCGTGGCCATGGCCAGGGACGTGTTGCCCCACTGGTAGATCGTGTCGCAGGACGGGGGCAGGAGGCCGACGTCCCTCGCCTTCATGGCGTCGACGTAGGTTCCGGAGGCTCCGGCCATGTACATGACCTTCATGTCGGCGAACTTGATCCCGGCGTGCTCCAGCAGGGTGAAGTGGCCCGCGCGCATGGCTCCGATCGCCTTGAGCGCCTCGGAGATGTCGTGGGAGTCGATGTAGACCCCGTCCTGCAGGTGGAGCTCCCCGTCGCTGGTGGTCAGCTTCCCCTTCCTCCAGAGGTGCTGGTCCAGGGCAGCCGATACGGCCGCGACGACGCCGGTTCCGGTGATCCCCTTGGCCTTCCCGTGCATGGGCCCGTTGGGCTCGACGGTCTCCAGTCCGAAGTCGATCTTGTCCCCCTCCTTGGGGAGGATGTCGTCGTCCAGGACCTGGCAGATCCACTGGAAGTCGTAGGTGAGGTCCGATATGGCGCCGGGTCCGGCGAGCATGCCGCATTTGATGGACTGGCCTTCCATGGCGGGTCCCGCGGCCGCGGAACCGGTGTAGATGTCGTCCCCGATCTTGAGGGCCATCTCGGCGTTGGTTCCGTAGTCGGTGACCATGCAGTTCCTCTTGTCCTCGAGGAAACCGCTCTTGTACATCATGGCGAGGGCATCGGCCCCGATCTCGTGCCTGATCGCAGGAGGGACCAGCAGCTCGCATCCGTCCTTGACATCCAGTCCGACGTCGACGGCGGAGAACACTCCCGCATCCCTCTTCTGGGCCTCGATCCCTCTGGCCTTGTGGGCGTTCTCGCCGGCGAAGGCCAGGTCGTCGACCGGAATCCCTTGGAACAGGGACAGCTGGATAGGGTTCCCGCAGATGCTCACCCTGTCGACCTGGTTCAGGTCGATGCCGAGGGTCCTGATCAGCTTGTTCTCGGTGTCGATCAGGATCCTGTGGGCCATGTCCGTCCCGACGTTGATGCAGAACGTCAGATGATCCATGATGTTGGCGCCCGGGAGCGGGTGACACTCGGTGACCGCGGTGGAGAGGATCCTGCCGTCCTTCAGATCGACGGCGTGGGCCCTGCTCCCGCTGGTCCCTATGTCTATGGATATTCCGTAACTCATTCGTTTTTCCTCCTTTTTAGTCTCTCAAAGAAGGAGGGTTTCTTCTCCTTCTCCTCGGGCTCCTGAGTCTTTTCGCAGGAGTCCTCCTCGTGATCGTGATGGTGGTGCTCGTGATCCCCGTGGTCATGGTCGTGGTGATGGCATTCGCATCCCTCGCCGTGCTCATGGTGGTGGTCATGTTCATGCTCATGGTCGTGATGATGATGCTCGTGATCATGGTCATGCTCATGGTCGTGATCGTGGCAGTGGCATTCCACGTGCTCGTCGAGCTCGTAGTCCAGCCCGGTGTCGTCGATCGCATGGAACATCCTGTGCCTGAGCTCGTGCTCGTCCACATCCAGGACGGCGCACATGAATGCGAAGCGGACCTTCTCCATGGGTTCGAGGGTGCCGTGGTGCTCCACGCCGTTCTCGATGTCAGTGAGGTTCAGGGTGACGCCGTTGCCGTCCTCGTCGACGATGGCCGCCTTGATGTGTCCGAGGAGGCACCCGGATTCCTTGGTGACCCACTCGCCCACGGTCAGCAGGGCCTTGGCCATCCTGGCCTCGGCATCAGCATTCCATCCCGTGATCGTTCCCTGGAGTCCCTCGGCGCATCCGCCGGCGATCTCGAGGGAGGTGTGCTCGTGCCCCTCGTGGTCGTGATCATGGTCGTGGCATCCGCATTCGCAGTCCGGTCCGTGCTCGTGTTCGTCGCTCATCTCATCATCTCGTACAGCTTGTCGATGTCCTCGTCGGTCTTGGCGGAAACGGAGAACACGGGCTTGCCGGGGAACTCCTTGTTGAGCCATCCGGTGACCTCCTCGATCTGCCCGGGCTTGGCGAGGTCCTTCTTGTTGATGATCACGAAATCGGCCTTGGACATCTGCATCTTGAAGAAGTCCTCCTTCTTCTTGATCAGGTCCTCGAACCTCTGGACGTCAGCGACTCCGATGATGTAGATCTCGTCGGGGTCGATCATGGAGACCTCGACGAGCTCCTTCACCTTGTGGGGGAGGGCGAGACCGGTGGGCTCCACGATGATTATGTCGGGGTCGATGTCCTTCTTGATGTTCTTCAGCGCGGACTGGAGGGTGCCGGACAGGGTGCAGCAGATGCATCCGTTGGGCAGTTCGATCGCGTCGTACCCCTGGGCCTTCAGGGTGGCGCCGTCGACTCCGATCTCTCCGGACTCGTTGACGAGCAGTGCGGTTTTCTCCCCGCGTTTCGTATACATCGAGGCGATTTTCATCAGAAGGGTGGTCTTCCCGCTTCCGAGGAATCCGCCCAGTATGTAGACATACATGATTATCGCGATTGGTTCTAGGATATAAGGCTCTTCCAGACATATTTCGCGATTAGACTCGCGTTAACCCAGGGTCCCATGTTCTATATAATAAGGGAAGGACGGACGGGCCCGAAGGTGGATGCAAGGATGGATGAATGGGTTGGCGGACATAACTGATCGCCGAATCTCACGCGGGCATGGATGGATATTGAGGATGGATGTTCCTTGAAAGGATAATATTCTAAAAATTATCCTGATAATGCATTTTTTCAGTTCTTTATATAGAACGTTCATTTCTTTAAATATGAGTTTATAAAGAAATAGGGAAATTTTCTCGTGATTTTTTCTGGTTGCGAACATCAGTATTTGAACATTTTTTGGTCCTTTAAATACTATGGATTCAACATCCATCCCCGTTATTGGATTAAATAGGTTCGAACGGCATCATCATCACGTTGAGTTCGGAGCGATCCGGACGAGACATAGGAGGAAAACAGATGATTGACTACAGCAAGGTGGATTTCTCGAAGATCCTCAAACGCTACGACGTTGAGTCTCAGAACGAGACCACCCCCGAGGCCGTTGCGAAGAAGATGCTGCCGGCTGACCCGATCCTCAAAGAGGTCGCGGAGACCGTCCTGTACATGAAATTCAAGGACGTCGGACCGGCAACCACGAAAGCTCTGCAGTCCAAGCAGCCGCTCGACATCATCAACAACGGACTCGTTGTAGGAATGGAGTGCGTCGCGAAACTGTACGCCGAGCACATCTACTACCTGCCCGAGATCATGATGGCCGCCAAGACCATGGAGATCGGAATCGCCATCGCCGAGAAGCAGATCCCCGGCGGAAGAGAGACCAAAGGAACCGTCGTCATGCACGCCGCAGAGGGAGACCCCCACGACATCGGGAAGAACATCGCCGCTGTCATGCTGAGGTCCTCGGGATACACCGTCATCGACATGGGCAAGGACGTTGCAGTCACTGACGTCGTTGCGAAGGTCGAGGAGGTCAAGCCCCTCATGGTCACCGGAACCGCTCTCATGACCACCACAATGACCGCCTTCCCCAGGGCAGCCGAGAAGCTCGTCGCCGACGGAGTCTCCATTCCGTTCATGGCGGCCGGCGGTGCCGTGAACAGGGACTTCGCCGAGTCGTTCCCCCTCGGAATCTACTCCGAGAAGGCGCCTCAGACGCCCCCGATCGCGGACAAGATCCTGGCTGGATACGACTGGAAGAGAATAAGGGACGAGTGGGACAACATCGTCGGCGGGGAGGAGTGATTAAGATATGCATGCAGCCGAGGGAGACCCCCACGACATCGGAAAGAACATCGCCGCCGTCATGCTCAGGTCCTCCGGGTACACCGTCATCGACATGGGCAAGGACGTCGCAGTCTCTGACGTCGTGGCCGAAGTCGAGAAAGTCAAGCCCCTCATGGTCACCGGAACCGCTCTGATGACCACCACCATGACCGCATTCCCCAGAGCCGCCGAGCAGCTCGTCAAGGACGGAGTCAACATCCCGTTCATGGCCGCAGGCGGTGCAGTGAACAGGGACTTCGCAGAGTCTTTCGACCTCGGAATCTACTCCGAGAAAGCGCCCCAGACTCCTCCGATCGCCGACAAGGTCCTTGCCGGATACGACTGGAAGAGAGTAAGGGAAGAGTGGGACAACATAGTAGGAGGTGCTTGAAATGGCAGCAACCAGATACACAAAGATGGCGTACAGCAGCGCAGACGAGATGGTCTTCGGGACCGCGAAACAGCCCGTGTCCTACGGGTTCGGCATCAAAGTCGGAGCCGGAAGGGTCATCCCCGAGCTGAACTACGCCCCCAGGCCCGGAAAGGAGAAGGATCCCGAGTCCCTCAGGAAGGAGTACGTGGACTACATCTCCAAGGATGTGCTGACCAGGGCCGTCACCGTCGGATTCCCCGACGTCCAGCTCGAGACCGAGTGGGTCTCCCAGATGGGTAACCCCAAGATG
>CAVJLK010000011.1:0-34464 GCA_963650175.1 Ruminococcus sp. CAG:579
TTCTTCAGCGTACCATCAATGATGTTACTGCACCCGCACCAGATTTAGTAGATCCAGAAATCCCTGAGAATGAGACTCATCTACGGGAAGAGCAACGACAGATACATGTGATCCAGCCGACCCGCCCGATGCGACTGGACGTCCGCACCCATCGGTCTGCCAACGGTGTTATACCCCTCGAGACATGCAGACCCATGGAATTGAAAGACACGACGGTCTGCGGCTCGCCCTACGCGGACATGAAAGTGGTACTGCGTCGCATGTCGGGAGTCTCCGACATCTGCCCCAAGTGCAGGAAGCCGTGCGACTTCGAATACGTGCTCTCGACCGACTCGATATCCTTCGACATCCTCTGTCCGGATTGCGGCAAGACCCGCATCATCACCGACGTGCTCGGCGATGAAGTGGTATACAGGATCGAAGGCACGGGCGAGATCTACAACAACAGAGCGAACCTCGACGATGCGGAGGCCAGACTGAAGGCCGTCGAAGGGGATCCCCAGGAGGAGATCCTGGCGATGGCCGAAGTCGCCTGGGAGAACTATCTCATCGCGCCGTCGGATGCCCTGCCCGTCTGGGAGGAGGCCGTGGATCGGTTCGACTCCTGTGATGACATCGATGTGGAGCACGCCCGCGGGATGGTCCCCTGGATCCTCAGATTCTGCGACCTCGGGGGCGACGATCTGTCGGAGATCGACCTGACCGCCTGCGCGAAGGCCGCCGATGTTCTCGGAAGGCCGTCCACCGCCGAGGAGTGCATGCTGTGGATGGACCTGTTCCTCCTCAGATGCGCGTCGAATTCCATGGATGACGATGTCGCCGCCATTCCGGATCTCGCGAAGGGCGCATACCGTGCCCTCCCGGAATCGGAGAGGGGGAAGTGCCCGGCATTCCCAGCCATCAGCCCCTTGATGCAGATAGACTACTCCACCCATCTCTGGAACGCAGGCTACATCGATCTCGAAGAGCATGAACTCGACGACTACGACGCCGCGCTGTGGGACGAGGCCGTCTCCGAGACGAGGAAGATGCTGGAGGACGGCTTCCCGATGACCCCGCGTCTGTTCAGGACATTCTATCGCATCTCGGAACCCGTCTCCCTGACATTGGGTGCCGAAACGGTCATCGGACAGTTCGAGGAACTGGCCGGGATGTCCGGCGAATACGGGGACGCCTTCCGCGGTCTGGCCGGCGTCATGGACGTCCTCATGAAGATATGGGGCGAAGCGGTCATTCCGTACTTCAAGAAGCCCAACTACAGGTGGACCGACGAGGCCTATGCGGAGCTGGAGGATGTCATCGAGAAGTTGGAGAAGTATGCGGATCCCGGAATCGTGACGGACGTGCTGGCCGACGCGTACCGCCTGCAGTACGAGCACGATCGCGTTCCGGACATCCTGGAATACTGCGACCAGCTGATCGGATCGGCCGAGAACAGATTGCTGGATGTCCGTCAGAGGATCTGCATCGACACGGACATGCTGAGGAAGATGTGCGACTCCATCGGGAATGGGAAGCCGCAGAACAAGACCAAGCCCAAGGGCAAATCCAAGAAGGAGCGCGTCGCGGAGAGGCGCAGGGCGCACATCGCGAAGAGGAGGTGAACCGGCTGCGGGGGTGCCGGCCCCCGCAGTACAGGGAGGATCGTTAAGAGCGAAGGAATACTTTCAACTTCAATATCGTTTTCATTTTACCGCTGGCTTTTCTTTGCCCAGATTGTACACAGGATTTGTACCTGAAACTGATATCTATCTTCATTTTGAAATTCAGAACAATCAAGAGTCCCAATCCGACTTCCAGCAATCCCATCCTGTTGGACTGCAGTGGTCGTTCATGCTCAGAATACTACAGATCTGAAATGGACGTTATTTCCTACCCTACCCCGTATCCAGATGATGAAAAAGAGTTGGATGTATTGACCAATCTATTTATATGGTCGGCGGAGGTTTTCTTTTTCAAACTTTTCAAGGCTCATGTGATATGATGGAAAAATCAATGATGATGAAAATCGCAGCGATCGTGGTTGTCATCATCGTCGTGGCAGCTGCTTGTTTCGTCTTCCTTCAGAAGAATGACAAGAGCGATGACGTGGAAATCAAGGCATCCTTGATGGTAAGGGGCAATGCCAACAACGATTACACGATCAACCAGGACGATATGGACATTCTCAACGACATAATCGCCGAGAAGAAGCAGCTCAAGGACTATCCTCTTGCGGACATCGACGGCAACGGAAAGGTCGACGAAGCCGACAAGAAGATTCTCCAGGACATGCTGGACCACAAGTCCGGCATGACCATGTACGTCCAGACCCTCGACCGTAATGGTAAGGAGGTCACGATGGAGGTCAAGTACCCCCTCAGGAACGTCGTCACGTACGCGACCAACATGGAGATGCCCACGGTCTATGCCGGAGGCGGCCCGTATGTCGCAGGCTACTTCACAAAGAGCTATGCGAACGCTCAGGCCTCAGTCTCGTCTTCTGCGGTGAACCTCGAAGGTAGCCAGAGATCGATTACGGACGCCGCCTGGGCCAACTTCACGAAACTGGATGCAGATCTGCAGTCCTCTGGAGGAATCGGAGCGCTCCTTGTGGATTACAGCGGAATCGCACAGATTACCGAGAAGAGGGATGCGGATCTCAAGGCCGCAGGAATTCCGATGCTCGCCTATGAATCCGCGGACTCCACCGTCGAGGGGGCGACCGTCGTCACGCTGTCTTATCTCTTCGGAGAGAGCACCGAACCGATCGGACAGAAGTATGCCCAGCTCAGCGACAAAGTGTTGTCCAAGATCGATTCGAAGCTCGGTGACCGCTCTAAGGACGAACTCAAGTCCTACATGTGTTTCACAATGTACATCTACGTCTGCGGACCGGACTCGACGTTCAATTCCACCCCCGCTACCGCGCACGGAATCCCGTACAGTGAAGTCAACGCTGAATTCAAAGCGAAGTATACGAAGAACTCCGAGAAGATGTCCAGCGTGGAAGCGCTTTCCAACTACACCGATGTGGGCTGTCTGATCAACAACAGATCGATCGATTGGCAGACGTCGGAGGACGCGATCAATAAGATGATCGTCAGCACGTGGGAGCACAGCAACAGCGGCACCCCGTCGTACGAGTATTTCAAGGGCTTGGAGGACAGGCTCGTCTACGTGAACAACCTCCTCCCCGGACCCGCCAAACTGGCTTATGTGGCAGCGGCTCTATATGGAGACGATTTCAGCTATGATTGGGCCGCGAGCATCCTCCAGGAGTGCATCGACATGGGGCTCATCCCTCTGAAAGGATACACCGTAGACCAGATAGTACCGTACTTTGACCTCGCGAAATACAACGAGGCCAAGGCCTGAAACATCACGGGGCTTCGGCCCCATCTTTCTTCCTAACGGTGTGACGACGATGGAGGAATGTGCAGAACCTCTGACGAAACAGGAGCTCGTCCGCAGATATTATCGCGGGATCACGATGAAGATTCTGCTACTGGCGGTATGCATCATCGGGATTGTGATATTCATCGGCCTGTTCTCCCTGTCAGCATACAGCGGGATATCTATCGGCGAATCCTACCAGATCATTTGGAACCATATCATCGGCAACGAATACGAACCGAGGTCATTGTTCTGGTGGGCGGACCGTTACATCTGGAACACCGCGATGCCTCATGCGGTTGCGGCCATCATAGCGGGAGCGACCCTCGCCTCTTGCGGAGTGCTCATGCAGTCCCTGATGACCAACCCACTGGCGGATCCGTACAGTACGGGAATATCGTCGGGAGCCTGCTTCGGGGCAGTTGCGGCCATAATCATGGGCATCTCCGTGACGACGGTGAGCAGCGAACTCGGAATCGTCACGAATGCGTTCATCGGAGCGATGATTCCCGCCATGGTCATCATTGTACTGGCCGAGAAAGTGCGCATGACTCCGGCCACCCTGATCCTGCTCGGTACGGCCATATCGTATTTCTTCAACTCGTTGGTCACGTATCTGATGGTGACCACCGATGCCGACACGCTGAAGAACGCCTATCTGTGGCAGATCGGAAGCCTGGACGGAATCTCTTGGAGTTCGCTCGAGATCATGGCCGTCGTCAGCGTTATCGGAATCGTATTCACACTGTTCGTCTCCAACAAACTCAATGTCATGTCGCTCGGAGACAGCAGCGCCATAAGCCTGGGACTGGATGTGAGAAGGTTCAGGACGCTCTGTCTGGCCGTGATGGCGATAATGACCGCGACCATCGTCGCGTTCACAGGGATCCTCGGTTTCATAGGACTGGTCGCACCGCACATAGTCAGACTGGTCGTCGGTTCCGACAATAAATTCGTCATTCCCATCTCCATGGCCGTGGGCGCTTTCATCCTCATAGTGGCGGACTACCTAGCGTCACAAATGGCCAGCATTCCGGTGGGAGTTATACTCAGCATGATCGGGAGTCCGGTCTTCTTCCTGCTCATCGTGTTCCAGAGCAAGCGCACGGGGGCGGTCTATTGAGCCGTTCCTCGAAGAGCGAATACCTCGCGGCGAAGCGGAAGAACATCGTCTTCATCGTCGCTCTGACTCTGCTCGCATTGGTCTCATTCTTCCTGACCCTAGGATTTGGGGTCTATGACATATCGCTGTCCGATTCGATACGGACATTCCTCGATCATATCTTGGGGAACCCTGTCGACGTCCGCGATGACAGATACATCTGGGACGTCCGCACTCCGAGGGCCATAGGCGCCATCATCAGCGGAGCGGCGCTCTCCGTGGCCGGCGTGGTCATGCAGAACGATTTCAGGAACCCCCTGGCCGAACCGTATACCATGGGGATATCCTCGGGCGCTTTCCTCGGTGCCGTCCTCAGCATGGTTCTCGGATTCTCCATCCTGCCTTTCCTTCCTGACGATCTCGCGATCGTCTCCAACGCATTCGTCCTGTCTCTGGTCCCGACTGGGATCATCGTCCTGGTGGCCAAATTCAAGAAACTGACTCCGACCGCGATGATCCTGACCGGGATAGCTACGATGTATCTGTTCAGTTCGATCTGCCAGCTCATACTGGTCACCGCCCCATCGGAGAGCCTGGCCGATGCATACTCGTGGCGCGTAGGCTCATTCTCGAGAATCACATGGGATTCCCTCCCGCTGATGCTCGGAATCTCGATACCCGTGATCGCCATCATCTGGATGCTGCATGACAAGCTCGACATCATGTATGCCGGGGACAGAGGGGCGCAGACGCTGGGCGAGGACGCCCGCAAGATCAGGATAATCACTCTGATCCTGGTGTCGTTCCTTACGGCTTCCGTAGTCAGCTATGCAGGCACCATCGGGTTCATAGGACTCGTCGGACCGCACGTGGCAAGGATATTCGTCGGATCCGACAATAAGTACCTCATCCCCGCCTCGGCGGCGTTCGGAGCGGCGTTCATGCTCCTCGCAGACACTGTGGCCAAAGTATCAGGGACCAACGGACTTCCGGTCGGCGTCATCAGCGCCATGGTGGGAGGCCCCCTGTTCATGTGGATACTGATCAAACAGAGGAAGAGCGCATGGCTCTGACCCTTCCGATTCCAAATCAAAGAGAGTGACAGAAATGTACCTAAAAATCGACGGCGTGAGTTTCGCCTATGACAGCGTACCGGTCCTCAACGGCATCACTGCGGAATTGAGAGGGCCGGCGTTCATCTCCATCCTCGGACCCAACGGTGTGGGGAAGTCCACGCTCATCCACTGCATCAACAAGATCCTGGCCCCGACCGAGGGGACGGTGTTCATAGACGAGCAGGACGTCAAAGACATCGCGATCAAGGACCTGGCGAAGATCGTCGGATACGTCCCGTATTCCGCCAACGACACGTTCCCGTTGAGCGTCGTTGATACCGTCCTCATGGGAAGGCATCCCCACAGCAAATGGGGATCCCTGGACAAGGACCTCGACATAGTCTACGATACCCTGGACCTCCTGGGGATATCCAACCTGGCGATGCGTCCGTTCAACGAACTGTCCGCGGGGCAGCACCAGAAGGTGATGCTCGCCAGAGGACTGGTCCAGGAACCCAGCATCCTCCTCCTCGACGAGCCCACGTCCAACCTGGATGTCAGGCACCAGCTGGACGTAGCGAAGATGCTGAAGAAGCTGTCCGTGGACAAGCAGATCCTCGTGATCATGATCTGCCATGACATCAACATCGCCGCGAAGTACTCCGACGAGATCATCCTGCTCAGCGAAGGGACGATCTACGCCGTGGGAAAACCGGAGGACGTCATCACGAAGGAGAACCTCGAGAAGGTCTACGGCGTGATCTCCCAGATAGTCGACGACGACGGAAGGCCCCACGTCATCCTGAAGGATTCCATCGACCCGTCGGAGGTCGAAGAAGACTCCGCGGAGGTCGTTCCGAACGTCGAGCAGAAGGCTGAACCCGCGATGCGATGAGGGCATCCTAAATCGTTTTAGATGACCCGAATACCAAGCAATATAACGGCGGGATGTATCGTCCGACTCAATCACCCTTTTTCAAGAAGTGATCGAATGAGCGACATAATCGTGATAGAGGACCTCGTCAAGACGTTCGACGGCAAAACCGCCGTCGACCATCTCGACCTGAGGATCCATGACGGGGAGCTGTTCGGCTTCCTGGGCCCGAATGGGGCCGGTAAGACTACCACGGTCAGGTGCATAGCCACGCTCACGAACTTCGATTCCGGCAAGATAGAGGTCGACGGATTCGACCTCCTGAAGAACCCGATCGAGGCGAAGGAGAGGATGGGCGTCATCCAGCAGCAGGTCTCGCTGGACAAGGATCTGACCATCAGGGAGAACATGATAGCCCATGCGATGTACCACATGATGGGCAAGAAGGAGCGCGAAGCGAAGATACAGGAGCTCTCCGACTACTTCGGTCTCGAGGAGTACCTCGACTCCCCCGTGGACTCCCTCTCCGGCGGATGGAAGAAGCGCGCCGCCATCGTGTGCGCCATGCTCCACAGCCCCAGGGTCCTCTTCCTGGACGAACCCACCTCCGGGCTGGACATCAACGCCCGCAGGCTGCTCTGGGACGTCGTCCGCAACCTGCACGCCCGCGGGACCACCGTCATGCTGACGACCCATTACATCGAGGAGGCCGAGGCGCTGTGCGACAGGGTCGGGATCATCGACCACGGCAAGATCATAGCTCTGGACACCCCGAAGAACCTGTGCGAGAGCGTGGGTTCCATCGCCGTCGAATACATGGAGAACGACCGCACCGCCTACAAGTACTTCAAAAACCGCGATGACGCCAACGCCTTCGCGTCGACCATCGGCGGGGACACCGACGTCACCATCAGGAAGACCAACCTGGAGGACGTCTTCGTGGAACTCACCGGCAAATCCGTGGGGGGACAGAAATGAGCAACTTCCTGAAGCAGGTCTACTACGTCGCCTGGGGCGACCTGATGTTTATGAGGCACAACGTGCTGAACATCCTGCTCATGAGCATCATGAGCCCGATACTGTACCTGGTGGCCTTCGGATTCGGTCTGAGGACCGGGACGACGGACATCGGCGTCTCGTACGTCTCCTTCGTGATCCCCGGTATCGTGGCGCTGTCCTCGCTGAACTCGTCGTTCTCTTCGACGTCGACGAGGATGAACGTCCAGAGGCTCTACTACAGGAGCTTCGACGAGATGATGATGTGCCCGCTGAGCCTCCACGCCATCGTCTGGGGCAAGTGCATGCTCGGACTGATCCGCGGACTGTTCGGATGCTTCCTGCTGTACGGGCTGGGACTGGCGCTCGGAGCCGCCGGGATCGGCGGGATGGAGCTCTGCCTCACCCCCCTGTTCGTGGTGTGCACGGTCATGTCGTGCATCGTGTTCTCGTTCCTCGGGATGGCTTCCGCGCTGCTCGCGAAGTCCCACGCCAGCCTGTCCACGTTCAACAGCCTGATCATCCTCCCGATGACCTTCCTGTGCGGGACCTTCTTCTCCGTATCGGCCCTGCACCCGGTCTTCCAGGGCATCCTGTACTGCCTCCCGCTCACCTACTCGAGCGAGATCATCAGGGCGGCGGCGCTGCCGGACTTCCTGGATTTCAACTGGCTCTGCCTCGTCGGACTGCTCGCCTGGGGAGTCGCGTTCTACATCCTGGACTGGTGGCTGCTCAAGACCAGGAAGGTCTGAGCGCACAAACGCGGGGGCATCCCCCGCATTTCTCTTTCTTCAGCTCCCTCTGACGCCGTGGAGGATCTCGTCGAGGATGAACAGCGCCCCGCGGGTCCCGTACACGGGACGGGGAAGGATGTCGTCCAGCCCCATGGACGAATAACCGATCGGTATGCCCGCCTGGCACTGGCCGGAGACCTTCATCGTCAGGGCGGTGACCCCCTCGCAGAGGACGACTCCGGACGGGACGGGCTCCCTGTCCCACGCGTAGCCGAATCCCGCGTCCACGAGGAACGTCCGGAGCGATTCGATCTCGTCCGGATCCCCACCGTCGTCCGTCTTCACGGCCTCCGGCGCCATAGCCAGATACCTGTATAGCCACTCGGTCAGAGGCCTGACGACCGAGGCCGTCCCGGCCACGGAGAACGATAGTCCACGGATCCTCAGCGCGTTGTACCTCATGCCCGTGAACTTCTCGTAGACGAGGTCCCTGCATTCCCTGATCCGGCTCAATGCATCGGAAGGGTCCTTGCCGGTGGCCTCCGCCACCGCTCTCACCCATGCCTCCGTGGCGTCGAACCCGACCGGCGCCCCCGCGTCGGATCTTATGGTCTTCACACCGCGGCGCTCGTACCACTCCAGGAGTCCGGAGCACATCTCCGGGCAGACGACGACATCGAACTCCGCGTTCACGGAATCGATCATCTCCCGGACCGATGAACCGGCCCCCGGGACGCAGATCACCTCCAATCCCATCGACCGGACCATCCCCTCCAGCTCCTCGCGGGCGGCGCGCCAGTCCTTGTCCATCAACGATAGTCCGAGAATGTTGACCGTGCCCTTCCGCACGGCCCTCTCGGGGGGATCCAGGAACCCCATGACCTGCTCCAGCGTCCTCCCGCACGCCTCCGGCGCGGGGACGGATGCCGTGGGGACGGTCACGCGCATCGCGATGCCTCCCAGGTCGTTGTCCTGTATGGCGCGGTCGTGGTCATCGCCGATGAGCGAGGCCCCCGGCGAATCCACGACGGCGATGAGCGAGGGCGACCTCGCCCCCACCGCCCCCAGACCCTCCTCCGACTTGTAGAAGGCGCCGTTGATGTAGTCGTACTCGTCCAGGTAGGTGGACGGGACCCTCGGATAACCGTAATAGTAAGGGATGAACGACCCGCCCTCGGGGCCGTCCCTGGGATAGACCGCGGTGGAGAGGACCATGTGCCTGATCCTGCACCCTCCGGGCCCGTGCAGCATGACCTCGGCGTCCGAGATGCCTTCTATCGCCATGATGGCGCCCGTGAGGCCGTCCGGCAGGGTCCTCATCGGTACCCCTCCCTCCACCCCTCGGTCGCTGGGAGGCGCATGGTGTTCTCCAGGTACCTGATGTACTCGAACACCTGCCTGTATCCGACCCCGATCCTGCTGAGCTTGGCGAAGCAGGTCCCTTCTGGCACAGGTTTGACGATGTCGCTTATGAGCAGGTCCGGACGCAGTTCCGACAGGTCCCTCGACAGGTCCTCGTCGGTGTAGTTCTCGGTGACGTCGTATCTCGAATCGGGACGTCCCCCGGCCTTCCTGGGGTTCGGCGCGAACCCGACCTTCAGAACGGTCGCTCCGACGTCGTTCAGCGTGTCTATGAGCCAATCCGGGTTGGCGCCCATCTTCCACATCACGAGCACCTTCGTGCCCTCCATCCTCGGACGGTGCTCCTCCGCGAGGGCATCGTACTCCTCGCGGGCCCTGGCGACCTCCTTCTCGGCGTCATCGGTCTTCCCTGTGAAGCGCCCCATCTCCCCCACCCATTCCACATAGTCGTGGATCCCGACGGGCATGACGGCGGGGAACGGCTTCCTTCCGGTGCGTTCGGTGATCATGGCCATCATCTCCCTGGCGTTGCGGTTGTCCCCCATCAGGATGTCCGTCATCCCCCTGCACAGCTGTTCCGGCGGCGCGGGGGAGCAGTCGTCCAGGAACCTGCAGTTGACCCTGAGGCCGAACGCCGAGAGCATGTCGTCCAGCGCCTTGGAGTGCGCCTTGGACTGGATGTCGAAGAAGGACGGGGATATCAGGTTCACCAGACCGTCCTCCGGCTGGATCGACGGGTCGATCCTGTCCGCTATCGCCTCGGCGGCCATCATGAAGCCGTCGTTGTACTCTCCGATTATATCGCCGTCGGTCTTCGCCAAGATGACGTCGATGTCCGGATGGATCTCCCTGAACTCCCTGACGATGCTGTTGCAGTCGTCCCCGATGATCCCGGGCATGCATGTGGTGACTACGGCGATCCTCCGGAACCCCTCCGACGCGACGGATTCCAAGGAATCCCTCAGGAACCTCCCTCCGCCGAAGATCGAGGCGGATTCGTCCATCGCCGAGCATCTGAGATTCCTGTTCGGCGGACGGTCGTACAGACCGCGCTCGTACAGGTCGAGTATGGCCTTGGCGCGGGTGGTCGCCATCAGGTAGGCGCAGCTCACCGGCCCGTGGATCAGGACGGCAGTGTCCTCCAATCTGGAGAAGGCCGCCACCGCCCCGTATGCGGCGCAGGAGTGCATTATGCGGGTGTCCTTGATCGACGTCCTGCGACCGCATCCCGCGCAGGGGATTCGTTCCGCCGCATCCCCCGAACGGGGGCGGATCGGCCTGCCGGCCGCCAGATCGGACATCTGTCCCTCGTCCAACGGCGAGGGCACCGTCATCGGGGCCTCCCCGCGGGACGCCTTCAGGATCCTGTCCGCAATGCTGCGCATCGCATCCGCCACGGCGCTGTCGGGATGGAGCTCCATCACCGTGTGCCCCTTGGATTCCGCCTCGGCGAACAGCGGGTCGCGGGGGATCTCGGCGAGGATCTCCGTCCCGGCCGCTTCCGCGAACCTCTGGACGGCCTCCTTCTCGCCCTCCCCTCCCCTCGAATTGAAAACCAGCCCCAGCAACCTGGGCCTCCCGGGTTCGAAGTTCAGCATGCCCCGCATGATGTTGTTCGCGGCGTACATTGCCATGAACTCTCCAGAGGTCACCAGGATGACCGCGTCGGCGTACTCGCTCCTCAGCGGGACGGCGAAGCCGCCGCAGACCACGTCCCCGAGAACGTCGTAGAGTCTGACGTCCACGTCGAGATCGTCCGCCCCGAGCTTTCTCAGAGTCTCGAAGGTCGTCAGTATCCCGCGTCCGGCGCATCCGATCCCGGGTTCGGGACCGCCGGCCTCGGTGCACAGCACCCCCTCCGTCCCGCGGACGATCACGTCGTCCAGCTTCCTCTTCCCGATCGGCACCTCGCGCACATAATCCAGGACGGTGCGCTGGACCTCCCCGTCCAGCAGGAGGCGGGTGGAATCGTGCTTCGGATCGCATCCGACCTGCATGACCTTCGATCCGGCCTCCGCCAGAGCCACGGAGATGTTGGCCGACATCGTGGATTTCCCGATGCCGCCCTTGCCGTACACCGCCACTTGGAACATACCGCCTGTAAACCCGCACATGCGTAATAAGGTTGGCAGTGACGTCCAACGTCCGAGGCTACTATTGATTAAGGCCGTCCCGATATAGGCCCGTAAAGACCGCGAGACGGTCGGAAAGGCGAATGGTCATGGGAATCAACATCGGCATCATAGAGACGGAGGCGCCCAGCGCCCCCTGCAAGGATCTGCGCTCGAACATCGTCAAGGTCCACATGAAGGACATCGCGGGGTTCGAGGACGTGGCGATATACGACGAGTTCGTCCCCTACGAGAAGGCGAAAGCGACCGTCTCCGACTGGGACGCCTTCGTCAAGCGCAACAGGCTGAACGAGGAGGCGGACGCCGTCTACATCGAGAAGATCAAGAAGGACGAGGATCTGGCTCTCATGAAGCCCCTGGCGGAGAGGGTCTGCACGGGATGGGTCCCGATGGCCGACCTCCCCGATGACAGAAGGAAAGCGGCCATCGAGATGAGCGACGACAGGGTCACCGGCTGGGACCTGCTGGACTTCGAGGAGATGAACGGGATGTGCGGATCCTGCCCCCTGTCCTGGGACAAGGGGAGGGGATGCATCGGGGCCTTCGGTCCCGACAACAGCCTGCTCCCCGAGATCGCGGGGAGGCACGGATGCCCCATCGTGGCGTCGGTCCCGCAGGCGGTCGCCGAGGGGAGGAGGTTCTCGTCCGAGGATGCGAAGAGGCTCCTCAAGGAGGTCGAGATCCTGAAGGCCGCCCTGCCCGAGGAGGGCAAGATGATGGTCAGGCGCTACTCCGGTCCTGTGGAGAGGATGGAGGCGGTCGCGAAGATCTCCGAGAAGGAGGGTTGCGGGTTCTTCTTCTTCTGATCGCTGGACGCCGAGACGCGTCATGGCGTCCGTCATCCCTTCCACGAGGGAGCGGACGCCCTTCATACCCAGCTCGTCCTCCTCGTACTGAGGGGAGTGCCAGGCCTTGATTATCGGAAGAGGGTTGGTCCCCACGGCGAGCATGACGTTCCTCAGCAGGAAGTCCACGAGCTGGTTGTAGACCATGGAACCGCCGTCGTGACGGCACACCGAGATCGCGCCTCCGACCTTGCCCTTGAGCGGCAGGCCGCAGCTCTGGAACACGAGCATCGCCCTCTCCAGGAAGTTCTGGAGGTTGCTGGGACAGGCGTTCATGTACGTCGGGGACGCTATGAGGATGGCATCCGCCGTTCTCATCCTATCCAGGATGTCGTTGAACCCGTCGTCCTCGTCGTAGCACCTGCCGTCCCCGCGGATCTCGCATGTGAGGCAGACGTTGCAGTTGGTGAGGCGGTAGTCGTAGATGTGGACGATCTCCATCTCCACCCCGTTCCTCTCGAACATGTCCTGCACTTCGTTCAGGACGTTGCTGGTGTTCCCCATGGGCTGGGGGCTGCCGTTGATCGCGAGAACCTTCATGGGACCCCAATCCGTTCGATGGACCTTTAAGACTGTCGGGAATTCCCAGTTCCCGGCGCCCTTCCCCGTCGGCGACTCCCCCGCATGCCCGGGGAACCCGGACATCGCGACTGGCACATGGATCCGACGACAGGTGCCAGGCCTTCCGACCCGCCGACCCGCGTCCGCACCTCTGAACGCGCCTTTTTATCGGGGCAGTCCATCGTCCCTCCCATAAGGTGTCGCTATGGTCGAAATGCTGAGTGTCGTCGATCTCCACGCCGTCGCCGGCGAACGCGAGATCCTCAAAGGCGTCGACCTCTCGGTAGGCGAGGGTGAGACGTGCGTGCTGTTCGGACCCAACGGTTCCGGGAAATCCACCCTGATGGCCGCCATCATGGGCTACAGCACGATCAAGGTGACCTCCGGTCAGATCCTCTTCAAAGGGAAGGACATCACCGGCATGCCCGTGGACGAGAGGGCGAAGATGGGCATCGGGATGATGATGCAGCGCCCGCCCAACATATACGGCGTGAAGCTCGGCGACCTGATCAAGGCGTCCTCCCCCGACAACGGCGAGACCGTCCTCGGGGATGCTGACAAGTTCAAGATGGAGGGCTTCCTGGACAGGGAGGTCAACGTCGGGTTCTCCGGAGGGGAGATCAAGAGATCCGAACTCCTCCAGCTCACCGCCCAGAAGCCGGAGTTCATCCTGCTCGACGAGCCGGAGTCCGGGGTGGACCTGGAGAACATCGACCTGATCGGGAACAAGGTCCACGACCTGCTTTTCGAGACGTGCCCCGGCAAGAAGAGGCACGTGTCCTCGCTGGTCATCACCCACACCGGGCAGATCCTGGATTACATCGGCGCCGACAGGGCGTACGTCATGAAGAACGGCAGGATACAATGCAGCGGGAACCCGCTGGAGCTGCTCAGGGACATCAAGAAGAACGGATACGGGGAGTGCGACGCATGCCAGAGCCAGATCATCAAGCTGTGAGGGACGCCCTCTCCAAGAAGGGCGCGTTCGGGGCCGACATCGACCTCGGCCACTACGAGGAGGGCAGCAAGGAGTCGGTCGCCATCGACGACCTCCAGAGCTCGGATTACAGGCAGTACATGGAGAGGGTCGGCGTCGTCGCCGACGAGATGAACCGCTCCGGCACGCTGCTGTTCATAGACAACGCGCCGAGCCACTGCCACGCCGTCCAGCAGGAGGGCATGGAGATGATGTCCGTCCGCGAGGCCCTGAAGAAGCACGAGGGACTGAAGGACTACATGTGGAAGGCGGTGGACCCCCTCAAGGACAAGTACACTGCCAAGACGTACCTCGAGGACTCCGACGGGTACTTCATCTGGGTCAAGGCCGGGCACCACATACAGGCCCCGGTGCAGACGTGCATGATGCTGGACACCGACAGGGCCGTCCAGAACGTGCACAACATCATCATCGTCGAGGACGACGCGTCCCTGGAGATGATCACCGGATGCTCCACGGCGCACCACGCCAACGACTCGCTGCACGTGGGGGTGTCGGAGATGTACGTGGGGGAGAACTCGTCCCTGACGTTCTCCATGATCCACAGCTGGGGGAAGAAGACCGGCGTCCGTCCCAGGACGGGGACGATCGTGGGGAGGAACTCGGCGTACACGAACAACTACGTGATCCTGAACCCCGTCGGAACGCTCCAGAGCTTCCCGTCGGCGACCCTCGCCGAAGGGGCCAGCGCCATGTACAACACCATGTGCATCGCCCACGAGGGATCGGACATCGACACGGGCGGGATGGTCTACCTCAACGGCAGGAAGAGCAACGCCCAGATCATGAGCAGGAGCATCTCCATGGGCGGGCACATGACCGCCCGCGGGAAGCTCGTGGGGAACGCCCCGGACATCA
Source organism: Ruminococcus sp. CAG:579 (assembly GCA_963650175.1). Classification (GTDB taxonomy): domain Archaea; phylum Thermoplasmatota; class Thermoplasmata; order Methanomassiliicoccales; family Methanomethylophilaceae; genus Methanoprimaticola. The sequence continues at coordinate 14,892 of CAVJLK010000011.1, forward strand.
AGGCCCACCTGGAATGCAGGAGCATCATCATGAAGGACGGGGGGTCCACCAGCGCCGTGCCGGAGCTGGAGGCCCACGTGGCCGACGTGGAGATGACCCATGAGGCGGCCGTCGGGAAGATCGCCCAGGACCAGATCGAGTACCTGATGTCCCGCGGACTGGACGAGGACCAGGCGGTCAGCATGATCGTCAGGGGATTCCTTTCCGGATCCATCAACGGTCTGCCGGTGGAGCTCCAGAACGAGCTCAACGACGCCATCGCCAAGGCCAACCTCGGCGACTGAAATTCCTTCGGGCGGGGACGAAGGTTCCCCGCCTGCTTTATTATGGGGAATCGAGATACCCGGGGTATGTCGGACAATCCGTACGACCGTCCGTTCGTCGTGACGATCCTCGGCGTGCTCTATGCAATCGCCGCGATCGTCGTAATCTTCGTCGGTGTGGCGCTGATGGCGGGCGGGGAATCTCTAGTGGACGAACTTGTGAAACAGGACTCGAGTCTCGATTGGCTCCAGGGCATCAGCCTCGGAGCGGGAGCGGGAATCCTGGTCCTCGGGATAATCTACGGCGTGATCTGCTACGGCTTCTTCAAGGGCTGGAGCATCATGTGGTACCTCGGAATAATCTTCACCGTAATCGGAGCGGTCATAAGCATCGCGACGATCATCCTCGGCGGATTCGCATCCATCGTGACCCTGATCATCGACCTGATCATTCTCCTGTACCTGTTCAAGCCCAACGTCAAGCTGTTCTTCCTGAAGCACGAGTGACCATCGGGCATAAACGGGGGTCCGCCCCCACCTTATTTCTATCTCATCCCTCATCAACGGCGCATGCCTGAATCGGACCGTCCGTTCCAGTCCATCGTCATGGCCGTACTCCTGATCCTCGGAGGGCTCGTGTCGCTGGGTGCGGGGGCGGGATACATAGACGACCCCGACGTCTCGGGATTCGTCGCAGCGCTCGACGTCATCGCCGGATTGCTGATGATCGCCGGGGGCATCGGATGCCTGATCGGGAGGCCTCTCCTGTGGAAGGTCTGCCTCGCATCCCTGATCGTGGAAGCGATCGCCGGGATCGGCATGATGACCGTCACGATATTCGGAGGCATCCTGCTCGTCCTGATCTGCGCCGTCTTCGTCTGGTGGCTGCACACCACGGCCATCAGGAGATGGTTCGGAGTCTGAACTCCGCCCGTCCCTCGATCATCCTGAGGATGTTGCGGTCCGGATCGAGGATCGCCGCGAAGGTGCCCATCGGGCCCCTCCTCGGTTCGGACCAGAAACCCGTTCCCTCGTCCACCAGCCTACGGTGGGTGTTGTACGGCGAATCCACCGTCAGATAGACGCCGGTGTCGATGCCGGCCGTCTCCGATCTCCTGATGATGAGCATGCATCCCATGCGGCGCATGAACGCTTCCCCGTCGTTCATCCCAAGGAGTTCGAATCCCAGAACGTCCTGGTAGAACGCGACGGACCTGTCCAGATCCGTCGACGGGACGGTGAACGCGAAGATCGATTCCGGGAGGCCTTCGTCCGTGTACTCGAAGTTCGCTCCATGCGGGTCACCCAGAGGCATGGGATCGTCCAGGCATGGCGGATATATGGTCGTGGCGGGGCCAGACCCGGAATTCGTCAGCAACCGTTATATACATCATGGGAATACCATGGCTTACTGCCCTGGTAGTGTAGCGGCCTATCATGAAGCCCTGTCGAGGCTTCGACTCGGATTCGAATTCCGACCAGGGCGCTCATCGTTCTATCCGATTGCATTCCGTCGGTCTTGCCATCTTTGTCCATCCGCATCCCGGCCATCCGTGTGATCCACTGCAGGAGATGCCTCGCGTACGCCCTCATCAACGACCGTTTCACGGTCGTCGCCAGGAAGCCCGGGATCGAATCACGCCATCATTCAGGACAATCAATCCAAATTGAAGCCGAATCAAGACAGAAATCAAGACAATCACGCCAAGATTCGTGCCAATCAAGACAACCCGACTTCTAATCACACCAAAACATGAGACAATCAAGACAAGAGTCCGTCTCCATTCGAAACAAATCTTCTCTACCCAGCCATCATCAGTAACACGAATTCTAAATTTTTGACATACTCTTAAATACGAATCCAATTTTCCGTCATACCATGAAGTTCAAAGCGATCGTCCTGGTCGCGGCTCTCCTGGCCACGGCCTCAGTCGGATTGATCACGACGGATTCGGACGCGTCCTCCAAGATCGAGGTGACGGACGGCCTGGGGAACGGGTTCTCGTTCGACGGCCCCGTCGACAAGATAATCACCATAGGCGTCGGGACCACCGCCACGGCGATCCGCGTCGGCGCGCTCGATAAGATCGTGGTCTGCGACAGCTACTCCAAATCCAACACGGCGTCGATCTTCGACGGCCTCCGCGAGAAGGTCGAGGCCGGCGAGATAGCCGCCGGAGGCAATATCTACTCCAGCGGAAAGGCCCAGCTCCAGACCGACATCATCGATGCGGCGGACCCCGCCACCGGCACCTTCGACCGTGCGAAGGACGCAGTGTTCGTCACCGGATCCGACACCTACAGGGCCAATATCGTCCCGTTCCTGCAGGAGAAGGGGTTCGAGAACATCCTCCAGTGGTACGACATCCAGGAGTACTCGGCCATCATCGACTTCGCGGAGACGATCTCCCTCGTGTCCACCGGCGAGGTCCACGGATCCATCGGACAGATGGAGTACATGCTGGACCACATCGCCGACACCCTAGAGGAGAAGTCGCCGGCCAAGGCCAAGGCGTTCTACGTCACCTATTCGAGCAACACGTTCAAGGTCGGGAACGCCGGCTCCCTGGCGACGTCCATGATCGTCGCCGCCGGAGGCGACGCGATCACCGTCGACGCGTCGAAGGCCGGGACCACCTACGAATCGAATCTCACGGACCTGGTGGCCGAGAACCCGGGCGTCATCATCTTCGCGGACAACACCATCGTGAAGAACGACGGCTACTCCGCTGACCTCCAGAAGAGGGTCGGGGACGCCAGGATCGTACCGCTCCAGGCCATCTGGAACAACTACAGCATCGAGAGCATGGACGGCGTCTGGACCATGGCCTGCGCCATGTACCCCGACCTGTTCGAGGGCGATGTCCCCGAAGTTCCGGAGAAGAAATCCGACACCATGCTGTACGCCGCGATCGGGATAATCATCGTCGCGATCGTGGCCGTCGTCGCGTACGTCTTCATGAAGAGGACCGCCTGACACGGTTTTTAAACCACTTCCATCATCACGAGGACATGACGGCGACGAGGAGGACGAGGACCCTGGCGGTGCTCGCCGTCTTCATCGTCCTCGCGCTTCTGTGCGTCTTCATGGACCTGTCCTGGATCTCCGCCGACAAGAGCTACTCGTTCTCGGAGGTCTGGGACGCCCTCCTCGGAAGGGGGACCTGGTCCTCGGACATCATCGTCAGGGAGGTCAACGCCCCCCGCGTGGTCGCCGGACTGTTCATCGGGGCCGGACTGGCTGTGACCGGCGCCGCCATGCAGGCGGTCTTCAGGAACCCCCTGGCATCGCCGTACATCCTCGGACTGTCGTCCGGAGCCTCGCTGGGAGCTGCGATCGGGATGATGTTCACCGTCCCGTTCATCCCCTCGATCCTGGCGACGCCCATCCTGGCATTCGTCACCTGCTTCGGCACGATGCTCCTGGTCTACGCCATGGCCCGTTCCGGAGGGACTGTCAGGACCGAGACGCTGATCCTGTCAGGAGTGGCGGTGTCCGCGCTGCTGTCCGCCCTGGTCTCGTTCCTCACGTTCATCGCCGGGGACAAGCTGGAGGGCATCGTCTTCTGGTCCATGGGGAACCTCGGAAACGCCGATTTCGACGAGATCGCCTTCATCGCGCCGATCATAACGGTGTGCTCGATCCTGCTCATCACCCAGGCGAAGCCCCTGAACGCCATGATGATCGGCGACGCCCACGCGATGGACCTAGGGGTGGACGTGAAACGCACCAGACTGTTCGTGCTGACCGTGTCGACCATGATCGTCGCGGCCGCCGTGTCCTTCGTCGGGGTGATCGGATTCATCGGACTGGTGATCCCGCACATCCTCCGCATCCTGCTCGGACCGGACAACAGAGTCATCATGCCGCTGAGCATGGTCGCCGGGGCGTGCTTCATACTCATCTGCGACTACCTGGCCCACATCATCGCGCCCGCCTACGGCACCCTGCCGATAGGCGTGGCCACATCCCTGATCGGGGCGCCGGTGTTCATCTACCTGCTCATCCGCAGGAGGAGGGAGGTGGGCTGGGGATGACGCTCGACACGGAAGGCCTGACCTACACCTACGGGAGGCACCTGGTGCTCGACGGCGTCGACCTCCATGTGGAGGAGGGCGAGATCCTGGGCATCCTCGGACCCAACGGGTGCGGGAAGACCACCATGCTGAAGAACCTCAACAGGAACCTCTCCCCCCACGGCGGATGCGTCCTGCTGGACGGGACGGATCTGGAGGAGATGACCAAGAGGGACATCGCCAGGAGGATCGCCGTGGTGCCGCAGACCAACGAGGTCCGCTTCGCGTTCACGGTCAGGGACATGGTCGCCATGGGGCGCATGCCGTTCCAGGGGATGCTGGGGGGACCCTCGTCGGAGGACGAGAGGATCGTCGACGAGGCTATGGAGCTCACCGGGATCTCCGGCATGGCCGACCGTCTGATCAACACGATGAGCGGAGGGGAGCGCCAGAGGGTGATCATCGCCCGCGCCATTGCGCAGGACCCGGAGATCATCCTGATGGACGAGCCCACGCTGCATCTGGACATCAACATGCAGTTCGAGGCCCTGGACCTCGTGTCGGAGCTGTCCGAGAAGAAGGGGCTGACGGTGGTCATCGTCTCCCACGACCTGCCGATGGTCGCGAGGTACTGCGACAGGATCGTCCTGATGCACGACAGGGGCATCTACGCCGAAGGGAGGCCGGAGGACATCCTCACGCCGGAGAACATGCGCACGGTGTTCAACATCGACGCGAGGTTCGAGATCGACGAGCGCGGTCAGAAGACGGTCAGGCTGTTCGGGGCCTGTCCGAGGCAATGAACGTTCGCTGATAAGCAATATTTAGTTTTTTCCGCATTACTTCATATCATCCGATGCTTTGCTGTTATCCATGAGCATCACACATACATATACTCTGATGCACAAGGATGTCGAGGTCGTCGAATTCGAGTGCGAGTGCGACAGATGGGGAATCAAGATTACGGATATCAAAAACGTCCACGAACCCGACCACATGCCGTACGGAACCATGGTCGAAGGAGATGCCGACCGCGACAAGATGATGGATTGGTGGGAGATGAGGACCCTCCCGAGCACTCGCGACAGAGCGGACCCGTGGCACAGACTTACCTGGAGATGCGCACAGATGTACGCCTTGGAAACCATGGGATTCAGCCTCTCCGACCAGTACTGGGTCAGACCAAAGGGTTCATCCACGACCTGGAAGGACGGGAACTTCTTCGAGAACCCCTTCCCCGAAGACGTCGGCAAGGCGCTGTTCGACGAACTCGAGAATACAGAAGAGAGGTACGACAAGGATACGGGCACGGTGGACATCGACTTCCGCTCCCCGGACCTGACGACCGAGGGCAACCTAAGGAAGAGGTGGATCGTCGACGGGGATTACAGATGTCTGGTGAAGCACGGCTACGAACCGTATTACCAGGAGCCGTACAACGAAGTGGTCGCCTCGAAGATGATGGACGTCCTCGGGATCGACCACGTCGAATACGATCTGGTCAAACACAACGACGTATTCCTGAGCACCTGCAGGGATTTCGTCACCCCGGACACGGAGTTCATCAGCATCTACCGCGCCATGCAGAGCGTGAAGAGAGGGGACTACGAGGACCTCTACCCGTACATCGTCCGCCTGTGCGAGGAACACGGATTGGACATCGTACCCTTCCTGGACAGGATGATCACCATCGACTACCTGACGCTGCAGTCCGACAGACATCTGAACAACTTCGGAATCCTCCGCGACGCGAACACGCTCGAATGGATTGGTCCTGCCCCGATATTCGACTGCGGAGGGTCGCTTCTGTACTACATCCGTGATGATGACATCGAATGGCGGTATGTCGATTGCAGGCCGTTCGTGTTCAATTTCGAAAGACAGCTCGAGCTGGTGACCTCCTTCGACTGGTTGGACGTCGACAAAGTCGACGAGATCGTACCGATCATCAGATCGGTGTTCACCGAAGAGAACGGGTGGAACAGACCCGAACGTACCGGGTTGATCATCAAGAGACTGGAGCCCCATATAGAACACCTGAAGAAGGTCGCCGGGATACGTCGATCGCCGTCGCGCGCATCCGCAAGATTCATAAGAGAGACCTGCGGAATGGGGGGTCATGCGCTGGATGCTCCGCTCCAAGATCCACAGGGCCACCGTCACGCAGACGCGCCTCGACTACGAGGGCAGCATCACCGTCGACGAGGACCTTCTGGACCGTTGCGGCATATGGGTGGGCGAGAAGGTCACCATCGCCGACGTGGACAACGGCAGCCGTTTCGAGACCTACACCCTCTCCGGCAAGAGGGGCAGCGGGATAGTCGCCATCAACGGCGCCGCCGCCCACCTGTGCAACGAGGGCGACAAGGTCATAATCATGGCCTACGAGCTCGTCGACGAGCCCATCCACGCCAAGGTGCTCCTGGTCGATTCCGAGAACAAGGTCGCCAGGGAGCTGATCTATTGATCTCCGCCTATTCGGACGGGGGCTCCAGGGGGAATCCCGGGAAATCGGCCTACGGCATAGTCATCGTGAAGGACGGAAGGGCGATCTACGAGCGCGCCGAGTTCCTGGGGATCCACACCAACAACTACGCCGAGTACCGCGGCCTCATCGCCGCCATCTCCAAGGTCATCGAGCTCGGCGAGGATTCCGCGGAGTTCGTGATGGACTCCCAGCTGGTCATCAGGCAGATGAGGGGCGAGTACAAGGTCAAGTCCCCGGACATGAAGGCGCTCCACGACGACGCGAAGGCGCTTTCCTCCCTGATCCCGCACGTCTCCTTCCGCAACGTGCGCCGCTCCGAGGAGTTCATACCCAGGGCGGACGCGATCCTCAATCTGGAGATGGACAGGCACCGAGCTCGTCACCAGTGTTATGTATGCTGAACTTAGATGCCGATGCATGGACAGTTCACCTGCCATTGAGGCCGTCGGCCTCACGAAGATGTACGGCAGCTTCGCCGCCATCTCCGACGTGAACCTCACCGTCAAACGGGGCGAGTTCATGGGGCTCCTGGGACCCAACGGCGCCGGCAAGAGCACGACGCTGAAGGCCATCACCGGGCTCCTGAGACCAACCTCCGGGAGCGTGAGGATCGCCGGAGTGGACATCCGCGACCACAGTCGCGCGATGCAGCACGTGGGATGCGTCATCGAGACGCCGGAGCCCTACCCGGCGTTCACCCCCGCGGAGATCATGGAGTACGTCGCCAGGATGTACGGCATGGACTCCCGCGAGACCGCCATCCGCGCCAGGGACGCGCTGGAGACGGTCAAGATGTGGGAATGGCGCAACAAGAAGATCGGAGGGTTCTCCAAGGGCATGAGGCAGAGGGTCGTCCTCGCACAGGCCCTGATGCCGAACCCCGAGACGATCATCCTGGACGAGCCGACCTCCGGTCTGGATCCCAGGGGGATGGTGGAGATAAGGCAGACCCTGGCGGCGCTGAAGAACCGCGACAGGAGCCTGCTGATCAGCACGCACATACTTTCGGAGGTCTCCGAACTGTGCGGTTCCGTCGCCATGATCCGCGACGGGAGGGTCATCGTCCAAGGGGATGTGTCGACACTGATCCACGGCATGAACGGCAACTCCGTCACGCTCGAGATAAGGACGGTCAACCCCTTCGCTCCCGCGGACATCCTGGACGTATCCGGATGCCAGGGCGTCAGAGGGATCGAGAAGATGGGCGACTGCGGGATCAAGGTGGAGTTCACCGGGACGCCGGAGCAGCAGGCCCACATCGGGGACGTGCTGTTCAAGAGTGGCCTCGGAGTGCTCGCGATGAACGAGAAGGGCGCGAACCTCGAAGCCCTCTACATGGAGCTCACCAGCGGGGATGATGTCAGATGAAGTTCGGCAGGAAGACCGAGGAACCGGTCGAGCAACCCGCGGAGGAGAAGCCGAAGAACACCTCGGTCGGCATCAATCTCGGCGGGAACCCGGAACCCGAGAAACCCGAGAAGAAGCACGTCTTCACCAAGGAGAAGGAGATCATCGACGAGGACCGCATAGGCACCTGGGCGGACACCGGATACAAGATGTCCGACAAGGAGGCCCACAGGGACGTCTCCTACGACGGCAGTTCGTCCGTCAAGAGGACGATGTGGGTGTTCGTCAACCAGATGAAGCTCTTCTCGAAGAACAAGTTCACGTTCCTCCTGGTGTTCGCGGCCCTGCTGATCCCCGTGATCATCCTGGGCGTCTCGACCATCGACGATGCCCTGGTCAAGGGATCCGCCGGTTCCACCGCATACATCGGGAACGTCCTGGAATTCATGCCCGTGATGGTGTGCCTGTTCACGGCGATCCTCTGCGGAACGCAGGTGGCCAACGAATTCAAGGACAGGACCGCCTACATGAGCATACCCCTGCCCATGACGAGGCTGGAATTCTACCTGGGGAAGTACCTGGCCGGATTCGTCCTGTGCCTCGGCGTGTTCCTGATGGCCTTCGGATTCTCCGTCCTGCTGGCCATGAGGCACTACGACACGTTCTTCAGCGACCAGATATCGATGGCCCTGATCTGCACCATAATCACCATATTCGTGTTCTCGGCGACATCCTACTGCGTCGGATGCTTCATGAGGAGGGGGTCGGCGCTGGTACCGCTCGTCCTGATGCTGGTCGTCCTGCCGATGATCGCCTGCATCATCTACGCGGAGTACGAGATCGTGGAGGTCTTCATGCTGCCCTGCTTCCTCCCGGATTCCATCGTGTTCACCCTGGGAGCCACGCCGTTCTCCCTCGCGGGAATGTTCAGCGGATTGCTGGATTCGGCCGCCATCACGGACAATCTGATGGGATTGATCGGCACGGGCATCATCTGGGGCGTGGCGTTCCTGATACTCGGGGCCCTGAAGATCACAAGGAGGGAGATGTGATGGACAACAGGATAGTCGCAGCCATCGCCGTCCTCGTCATGGGGGCCGTGTGCCTGGCTCCGATCGTGTCGGACGACGTCTCCGCCGAGAACCACGAGGAAAGGATCTCGGAGATGTACGTGGCCAAGGCCGAGTTCACTATCGACGTCATCCTATCGACCCGGAGCAGCTACGACCTGTACATGATCGAGGGATCGGCCAACCACAAGGCGATCGAAGCCTACCTCAAGGATCCCCAGAACGCCTCGTACGACATGAAGGACGACTTCAACGATCTGAGGAATCACATGGGCGAGAAGGTATGGGTGTACGAGTACCGGCCGTTCACGATCGACAACATAGCGTACGGCTCGGAATGGGCCAGATCGACGGCCATGCTCTCGCCGTACAACCTCGAGAAGGTGATCGTCGGAAACCCCCATGATGTGGCCAAACTCAAGGTCAACAGCCTCATCGGGAACGAGGGTCGCGAGTTCGATGACTACTACTTCTACAAGAACGAAGACTACTCGTGGAATACGACCGGCACCACGATGAGTTTCGAGATCGAGGCCGACACGGAGTACCGCATAACCACGAGGAACGGGGATTCGCTCTATTACACGATCGAGTTCGATTTGGACGTCTCGACGCCCAACGGCTCCCCCAACGCGTTCGCGGCCATCTGCATAGCGATCTCGATACTGACGATCTCCCTGCTGGTCGCGGCCGCCCTGAAACCCAAGTGGTCCAAGTGATCGCGGGGAGGGCCCTCGCCCTCCTGAAAAACAGGGCCTCCGGGCCCGTCTTCCTTCTCAGCACTTCCTGCGACCGATGGCCAGGACGGCGAACGTCGCTATGACCGACACCGCGAGGATCGCTCCGAGGTAGATCGAGGTGGTGTCCACCGGATCCTCCTTGGTCCAGACCGCCGTGAGGACGGTGGATTGGATCAGCTCGGTATCGAAATCGAACGGATTGGTCCCGTCCAGGGTCCAGTACTGGAAGTGGTATCCCAGATGGATCCTCGAACCGGGGTCCGACGCGGTGTCCCCTGTGAGGATCTTCTGGGTGTCGTAACCCACCCCGAGCCCGTAATCGAACACCACAAGGATGCGTCCGCTGGTCTCCAACGGGCCGGTGGTGACCCAGATGTACATCTCGTCGGAGCTCGGGACGACGGTGGTCGGGTTCGGCGAACCGTAGTAGAACTCGGTCGAATCGGTCGAGGCCTGATCGTTCTCGTCGGAATACTGCACGGTCCTGCCGTACCACCAGGTGATCAGCACGAAGTCCCCGTGGACCTCGAAGGACTTCTCGGCCGTGTTCGTCGTGTCGTAGTGGAGCACGATGACGTCGTCCGCCCCCTTTATCTCGGCGTCCATGCCGACGGTCAGGAGGTTCAGGGACTTGCATCCCCTCAGCGCCCCGTCGCCGAACGTTATGCTGTTCGGGCCGAGGTCCAGGGATTCCAGGGACCAGCAGCTCTCGAAGGCGTACGCCCCGAAGGAAGAGCACGATGTGAAGCTGGCGGACCTCAGCGCCGTGCAGAACCTGAACGCGCCCTCGCCCACTTCGGAGACGTAGTCGGCCTTGACCGTCTTGAGACCGGACAATCCCGTGAACGAATCCTTCCCGACGGGTATCCCGTCGCCTATGGTCAGATTCTGGAGGTTCCCTGCGGTCGAAGCGGTTATCGAAACGGAGGTGACATCGAATCCGATGCCGTGGAAGCGGACCGTCCCGCTCAGGGTGGCGTCCGCCGACGATCCGACGTATCCCTTGACAGCGATCTTGATCTCGCCGATGTCCTTGACGATCCCATCCCCGGTCGGAACGGAATCCAGGTCGACGGACCATCCGTCGACCGTCGTCAGATCCTTTATGTCCTGATAGGTCACGGTCCTGACGCCCATCGGGTACGCCGTTCCGGCGTACGTGCCGTCCTTCAGGGTCAATCTTATCGTCCCTGCGGACAGGGAGGCGGTCAGACCGTCGTACGTCCCGTCGTCCAGGTTGACCGCCCACCCCTCGTACAGCGTGTACGAGATGGTGAAATCGCCCTGGTTGGTCCCGGTTTCAGCGACCGAGCAGGTCTTCATCCCCTGGGACGAGTAGAGCAGGCCCCTGGCCTTGATGTCCTTGGAATCCACCCCGTTCGCGAATGCGATGGAACGCTCGCTGTCCAGCATGTCCAGCGCATAGAACACGTCGGCGTAGCCGAGGTTGATCGTCTTCGTGTTGACCGGAAGGTCGGAGAGCTTGATCGTCCCGGTCTTCCCGGTGGGGCAGAGGTACATCGTATCCCCGCCGATGGTGTACAGCATGCCCGACGTGACGTCGTACGTTGTGCTGCCGGTCGCGGAGAACGTTTTCAGATTCGTGCATCCCTTGAACGCGGTCTGGTCCACCGTGGCCTTCTTCACATCGAACGCCAGGAGAGAGGTGCATCCCTCGAAGGCCTTGGCGCCGATCGACTTCACGCCGTCGCCCAGCGTCACGGTCTTCAGATACGTGCAGTTGAGGAACATGTTCGCCGGGATCGCCGTGAACCCGCTCCCCGTGGTCAGGGACTGGGGGTCGATGGACCTCATGGCCATGGAATCGGCCGTGACGGTCCCGGATATGGACAGGTTCGGGGTCCCCTTGAACAGGATGTTCGGGGTGTAGGCCTGGATGTCCGTGATCGTCTCCGGCTCCGACGCTCCGGATTTCGTGATCTTGAGGCTCGTCAGGGTCCAGCCGGACCAGGCGCTCGTCCTCACGACGACGTTTCCGTTGCTGATGTCCAGCGTGTTCACGGACGGGCTGTACTTGTAGATCCATGCGGCGGTCCCGCACTTCCCGGCGGCCTCCACCGTCGCTTCGTCCGGAATGGTCGGAGCGGTCGTCGTGGTCGACGACGGCGTGGATGAATCGCCGTCCGCGCCATCCGCATTCCCTACGGGAACGAGAAGCGCGCAGGCTACCAGGGCCATGGCCAGGACGGCGAAGAGGATCCTCCTCACGGCCCCTCCCTCCATGGTCCGATTATGGCCGGCCCGTCGTCATTGTCGTCTATGATCAGCATACCGTCGTCGGAACCGTCGTCGTCTTCGAATCCGGGTGCGGGCGGGAGCTCCTTCCGGTCCTCTTCCTCCTCCTCGCCCTCGATGAAGACGTCGTCGTCGACCCTGAGGCGGGTCTCCTTGTGGCACCTGATCTCCACTATGGCGGCGCCCAGTTCGCGGGTCATGTCCCAATAGCGGTCCTCGGCCGTCAATGCGCGGAACCCCGTCCCGCGCCATCCGCCGTCGAACGTCTTCACGCAGATCCCGGCGGAACCCTGTCCGAACCTGATATTGACCCAGTCCTTGGTGCGGTTCGATACCACGTAGACGACCGAACCCATCACGAAGACCACGGCCCCGGCGACGGCTATCGCCAGGGAGATCCCCGACGGGTTGCTGCGGGAGAACAGGTCCGAGGGCACAACGAACTCCGCATCCGCGGCGATGTCCCGCTCCGCCCTCTCCTGTCCGACGGCCACGCCGTCGTAGTAGCCCTTCGTGTACTCCTTGGACCAGGGCTGGTCCGGAGGTGAGAAGTAGTAGCCGTACGGGATGGTGTGCGTCACCCTCCCGTCCTTTATCGCATCGATGTACTCCAGCAGATACGCGTGCTCCACGCCGGCGTTATACCCGTCCTGGTACTCCCCGTCGAGCTCCAGCGCGCCGGTCTCCTCGAAGAAGACGTACGGCAGGAACATCATAACGAATCCCAGGACGATCAGGCCGATCGGGACCCTCAGGTCCCTCCCGAACTTGGACATCATCGACGATATCGAGGATATGTCCGAGAGACGGGTCTCCTGGTGCATCCCGGCCCCGCCGTTCCTCTTCTGCTTCGCCTCCAGGTCGACGAACACGCGCTTGTTCGTCAGCGTCAGGACCCCTTCGGACTCTATGGATCCCGGCAAGGGCACCACGGCCCCGGCGAACAGGGCGACCCTGTCCACCGCCGTGAACGGGTATCTGCGAACGATCTCCTCGCCTTCGGCGAGGACTGTTGCGGAGCTCATTCGTCCTTCCAGTCGGGGATGCACTCGTCGCCCCTGTTCTGGAGGTCCAGGACGAGGGCGCCGATCTCCTTGGACATCCTGACGAAGTCCGGATTGGGGACCATGTAGAACGACAGCGAATCCTCCTCGCGGGGGCTCAGTCCGGAGACGTGTATCCCGCCGTCGGAGGCCGTCGTGTTGACCCTCATGAGCATCATGGGCTTGACCTTGAGCAGGGACGGGATGAAGATAGCCAGTCCCATGGCGAGCAGCACTATCCCGGGGACGAGGAACACGGTCTTCTCGGCCATGAGGGCCATGATCGTGACCACCAATCCGACGATCGCCATGCCGAACGGGAACGTGGAGCGCCTCCTGTTCTCCGCCTGGATGAACTCCATGGCCGCTATCCTGTCCACGAACGCCTCCTGCGAGTGCATCGAGGGCATCTGGGTGCGGTCCGAGGGCGTATCCGACTCCGCGAAGTAGATCACGCGCTTGTTCGTCACGGTGACGGTGCAATCTGTGGTGGCCTGCCTGCGTCCGAGTCCGAACGCGTCCAGGGTGCTGTCCGAGGATTTGAAATCCACCTTGGCGCAGTTGTATCTGCGGATGACCTGCTCGCCTTCGGATAGGAATATCGCCATGATATCACTCTGAGATTGCTCTCCCTATCGGCCCTTTATATATTACCTATTCGCACGTTCAATCGCGTATGCGGGGGACCAAATCGCCGATCTCGACCTGGGACTGCTCGCCGGAATCCATGTCCCTCAGGGTGACCTCGCCGTTCTCCAGGTCCCTGGCTCCGACGATCACGGCGTATCTGGCACGTGCGGTCGAAGCGGACTTCATGGCCTTCGCCATCTTGCGGTCCATTATGTCCTGGTCCACGGACAGGCCCTCGGCCCTCAGGGATGCGGCTATCCTCGCCGCCTCGATCCTGACGTCGTCGGACGCGCAGAGCACGTAGGCGTCTATGCCCCTCTGCCGGTATTCGGCGCCTTCCTTCTCCAGTGCCAGCAGGGCCCTGTCGAATCCGATGGCGAAGCCGGTGGAGAACACCTTCTCCCCTCCGAAGAGCTCCGAGAGCGTGTAGGACCCGCCTCCGCAGATCTGCTTCTCCGCCCCGAGGGCGGGGGCCTCGGCCTCGAAGACCATGCCGGTGTAGTAGTCCAATCCCCTGACGACGCCGAGGTCGATCTCCAGGTCGCGGACGCCCATGGCGTCCAGATACGCAACGACCTGCCTGAGCCAGTCGCCCGCTTCTCCGGGGACCTTCGAGAGAACCTCGGTGCCCCCGACAGTCTCCGTGAGGGCGAACAAATCGTCCGTGTCCTCTTCGGACACTCCCATCTCCGAGAGCAGCGGGCGCGCCTCGTCGTAGAGCTTCTTGTCGAGCTTCTGCAGGACCTCGGCGGTCCTCTCCTTGGGGACGCCGATGTCCGCGATCCTCTGCCTGAGGACGCCGATGTGCCCTATGCGGAGCCTGTAGTCCTTGAGACCCAGCGACCCCAGCATGGCCGACGCCGTCGCGATGGCCTCGGCGTCGGTCTGCGGCGTGGCGCTGCCGATGATCTCGGCCCCGAACTGGAAGAACTCCCTGTACCTGCCGCTCTGCGGCCTCTCGTACCGGAAGCACTGCCCGAAGTAGAACATCTTGATCGGCTTCGGGTCGTTGCTCATGCTGTTCACGAACATCCTGACCGCGGGCGCGGTCATCTCCGGACGGAGCGCTATGGACCTGCCGCCCTTGTCCTCGAAGGCGTATAGCTCCTTGAGGACGTTCGGGCCGGAACGGAGCACGAAGAGCTCCGAATCCTCGAAGATCGGCGTCTCCACCTCCCTGAACCCGAAGGTCCGGGCGGTCTCCCTGAGCCTCCCCTCGTAGAACCTGCGCCTCTCCATCTCATCCGGGAGGAAATCCCTCGTCCCGCGCGGACACTGTATCATGACCGGTGCGATGGCGGATACCGATAAAACCCCACCGATTGGCCGATTGGCATGCCGTCCATCGAATGCCCGTTCCGAGCATCCCGCGGATGGGGTTATGTGGGTCCCGAAACTGATACGGCAGAGATGAGGAAGGGAGCATATGGCGAGCGACTGGGAGGAGTTGGAGAAGCTGACCAAAGAGGATCTGATCATCGAGTTCGTGAAGGAGCGCACCGCCGTCGCAACGTGGACCGTATACTGCGCTCGGTCGTCGAGGTCGAGTACCCAGTAGACAGAAGGTTCTCAGTCTACGGCGACGATTACGATTCCAACTACGAGGTCACCTCAGAGGACTGGGCGTACAGAATCGCATTGCGCGCGTTCGAGCGCTCGAACGGGGATTTCAGTCCGTACGATCTCGAAGAGTACGGCCTGAATGCGGAGCAGTCGAAGGATGCGTACCGGATGCTCAAGAGGAACGGCATCGTGACGGACACGAGCTACGATTCGGATGATCGATGACTCGGATGCCGGACCTGCCGGTGGTCGGAGAAATTTGAGATGAGTGCGGACGCCGGGATTCGAACCCGAGTTCTAACCTTGGCAAGGTTAAGTGATAACCAGCTACACTACGTCCACACGGGCATGCCGTGGATTCACTCACCGCATATAAAGATTATGGATATTACTATTATGCAATGTATTTTTGAAATTTCGATTACACCTACCAACCGGATGATTCCAGTACAGTTTGGTAAACGTTAAGTATATCTATTCAACAATATATTGTATGTTTCAAGAGGATTATCGGGATGTTGAACGAACAGAGAAGGCTGGATATCCTCGCGTACTACGTCGGAGGCAGATTGCGGAACTCCTTCCACAAAGATTCCGAACTACGTCTCCTGGTAGATCTGGGATACCTCAGGGTTGGTCTGACATCAAAGATCGAATAGACTGTGAAGACCACCTCCAAGGGACTCGTCTACCTGAGGATGAGGGGTTGCAAAGTGGACGCACCCGAAGTCATCAACGGTAGACTGCTAAAAGTCAGACACGAGAGTTGAAGACAAAGAAGAGGCGAGCACGTTTACTCGACGGAATTGCACCTCATGTACTGAGACGGGGGCAGAACAGGCCTCAGACCACCTCCTCCGAGTCTGTATCCGCGATTATGCTGCAATTTCACGGATAATATCCGTGATTTCACTGCTATATCACGGATAGATATAAAGCCCCCCACTGAATCCAGGAATCCATGGAGCGGAAGATCGACAAGATTCTGGAGGCCTGGTCCGAGGACAGGGATCACAAGGCCCTGGTCCTCCGCGGCCCCCGCCAGGTTGGGAAATCGTACGCGATCAGGAGACTCGGCGCGGAGAGGTACGATTCCGTCATAGAGATCAACTTCGAGGACCGTCCGGAATACAGGACCATCTTCGAGGGCGACCTGTCCGCCGGCGCGGTGTTCGAGAAGCTGAGCTTCGCCTTCGCCGGAGAGGGCTTCGAAGGATGCCTCCTCTTCCTTGACGAGATCCAATGCTGTCCCGGCGCGTTCTCCGCTCTGAAACCGCTGGTGGAGGACGGGAGGTGCGACATCGCATGCTCCGGATCGGTCCTGTCCGAGATCGTCGGGGACAACAGGCTGACGCCGATGGGCTCCATACAGCTGGAATACATGGCGCCGATGGATTTCGAGGAGTTCCTGTGGGCGATGGGATTCTCCCATGCCCAGACCGAGACGGTGCGTTCGCACGTATCGGAGATGAGGCCCTTCGACGGCTTCGTGCTTAAGCAGCTCAACGACCTGTTCAAAAGATACGTGGTGATCGGGGGTATGCCCGCCTCCGTCTCCGCATATGCCAGAACCCGCATGTACAAAGACTCCTACGGAGAGCTGGAAAGCATAATGAGGCTCCTGTCGGACGATATCGGCAGGTATGTCAGGGATCCGACGGACCGGATCCGCATAGAGCAGTGCCTGGACTCCGTCCCGCGCCAGCTGAGCCGCGAGAGGAACGCGTCCTTCCTGTATTCCGATGTGGCGGTCGGTTCCGGCTACGGTCAAAGGGAGTTCGGACCGGCCATAACCTGGCTGGAAGGCGCGGGGATCGTGGACCTGTGCCGCAACATCGAGGAGATTTCGGAACCGTTCGAGGTCAAGACGAGCGGGAACGCGTTCAAGATCTACGTAAGGGACACGGGGGTGCTGGTGTACATGCTGGGCCCCGCGGTGGCGAAAGGCGTCATGGACGGGGAGTTCACCATCAACAATGGGGCGGTGATAGAGGATGCCGTATCCGAGGCCCTGATCAGGAAGGGGTACAAGGTCCATTACTACAGCAACCCGACCCGCAGGATGGAGCTGGATTTCGTCTTCAACTACAACGGGAAGCTGGCCGTCGTGGAGGTCAAATCCGGGAGGAAGAAATCGGCCAAATCCCTGAACAAGGCGCTTTCCGAGGACAAGGCGATAGACATCGCGATGAAGGTGTCCGATTCGAACATATCCGTCGATGAGAACGGCGTCCGCCACTACCCGTTGTTCGGCCCTAGCTTCTTCGAGGATTCGACGGTCCTGGAACTTCCCCCGATGGACGGCATCGAGGAACTCAAGACCGCGCTGGACCGCGAATCGCGATGATATGATCCGGGCCCGGAGGCCCGGGTAGCCGTCACTCCTTGACGGCGGGGCTGTGCCCCATGTACTCGGGGCAGGGATAGCGCAGGTCCCTGAGGAACGGCCCGGTCCACTGCTCGAGTTTGCCGGGGTTGAGGATGTTCTCCGGATCCATCGCGGCCTTGATCGCCTTGATGGACGATATCTCGGACTGACGCTCCTTGATGAAGTTCGGGGCCTTGGAGAGGCCCACGCCGTGCTCGCCGGTGACCGTCCCTCCCAGTTCTATGCAGACATCGAAGATCTCGTTTACCGCCTTCACTCCGCGGTCCCACTCGTCCTTGTCGGTGGGGTCGATGACCATCTTGGTGTGCAGATTCCCGTCGGAGGCGTGGCCGTACGTGGCGATCGTGACATTGTACTTCTCGGCGATCTCCTGGAAGGCCTTGACGGCCTTGGGCACCAGGGACACCGGAACGCCCATGTCGTCCGCCAGGGAGACGGACGAGCATCCGGGCTTGAGCGCCGACAGCGACGTCATGACGGACTTCCTCGCATCTGTCCACTTGGCGATGAGGGCCTTGTCCCTGGTCGGGGTGACCGCCGTCGCGCCGATCCCGTTGGCGACCTCCTCCACGATCTTGATGTCCCTCTCGACGACCTCGTCGGTCTCCCCGTCGACCTCGACGATGCACAGCGCCCCGCAGTCCGGCAGCGGGTTCCCGCGGGCCTTGTTGACCGCCTGGATGCTCACGCTGTCCATGAGCTCGCAGGACGACGGGATCAGGGGCTTGGCGATGATCGCCGAGATGCATCTCCCGGCGTCCTCCACCGAATCGAAGGCGCAGAGACAGGAAGCCGTCTTCTTGGGCTTGGTGGTCAGCTTGAGCGTGACCTCCGTGATCACCCCGAGGGTGCCCTCGGAACCGCACATCAGACGTGCCAGCTGGTAGCCGGAGGCGTCCTTGATGGTCCTGGTGCCGGCGCGGACGATCTCCCCGTCGGCCTTGACGAACGTCAGTCCCAGGACGAAGTCCCTGGTGGCGCCGTACTTCACGGCGCGCATGCCCGAAGCGTTGGTCGCGACCATCCCGCCGATCTGGCACGCCTCGGCCGATCCGGGGGACGGGGGGAAGAAGAACCCGTGCTTGGCGAGCTCCTCGTTCAGGTCGTTGTACACCATGCCGGCTTCGACATCCACCCACAGGTCGGCCACGCTGATCCTCTTGATCCTGTTCATCCTCTGCATGGCCATCACGATGCCGCCCTTGACCGGGACGGCGGAGCCGCACAGCCCGGTCCCCGCTCCGCGGGGGACCACGGGGATCCTGTTGGCGTATGCGATCTTCATGACCTCGGAGACCTGCTCCGTGGTGCGGGGCTGGACGACGATCTCGGGCGTGCTGTGGAATATGGAGGCGTCGAACCCGTACGTGTACAGGACCGCCGGCTCGACGGAACAGCCGTCCTTGCCGACGACGGCCTCAATCTGCTCTATGATCTTCGGATCCATTCGGTCACCTTTCCTATGCTCTCGCGATGCGCGATTAGGGTAAAAACGATTGGGGTGGGAGCGATGGGGTGGCCGCGACCGCTCATTCCAGGGCGCGGTGATGCCGGGCGCTCCGCGCCGGCATCCCTCCCGAGGCTCCTCGGCGGTACCTTCCGAACCCGGGTCCTGCGGGTGCGGGGATGCCGCAAGACGCCGGCGACGTCGGACCTTCGGACACCTCCGGATTAGGACCGAGAAGGTACAGAATTCGGCAATTATTTCGGACCTCTGGCTTATAGGCGCGGTTGTCGAATGACGATCGGCCCCGATCTTCTCCGACC